>NZ_CP098805.1:4200000-4455000 GCF_023821985.2 Dyadobacter chenhuakuii
CCGGACACCGCGCTCAGAGACATTCAAAATCTGGTTGAACAGGGCGTTTTAGAAAAGGAAGATTCTGGCGGACGAAGCACGAGTTACCGGCTAGTAATGTTGTAAAACCGAAGAATAACTCAGCCCAACCGCTTATTCATTGCCGCCATACCGGCTTGTAAAGGATCGAATCATAAATCGTAATCTCACGAATCGATTTACTTTTTCATCCTTCACAAACTATTTATGCAAAAACTCTCTCTTTTCAGACGCATCGCGTCATGCATTTCATTTCTTCTTGTTTTTGTATTTGCATTTTCAAACCAGTCCTGCCGTGACGACCTCGACACCAAGAGTTCTCCTGAAAAAAGCCCGGCTGAGAAGTTTTTAGCGACAGAAGACAGAATGCTTAGCTATGATCAGTTTTTAGGACAGGTCAAAGGATTCGAAGACAAAGAAATGTATGACCATTTCAGATCCAGCGCCGAAAAAAGCCTTCGATCCAGCGAGAAAATTGTAATTTCTTTTCCGATTTTGCCTAGCACAACCGACAGCGTGCGAAAACTAACCATTAACAACCACACGACCTACACCATTCCCGTCTATCGCAGGTCCCACACCGGCACTGTGTTCCGAAACATTATCATAGACTCAACCGATGCGGGTGTCAAGGCATATTTAGCCTGGTATTTCCCGGACAAGAAGTGGATACAGGAATACAAGAAAGACCGTAAGCGGAGCTTCTACGGAACTGTGATCATGAACAATTACGACGGTCTGCCATCCAGCGGAAGACCCGAAGGGCGTGCTAATTTGGTTCCAGTTTGCGCATCTGTAATGGTGCTGTCCAGCATTGTAGAACATTTGTGCTGCCATAACTCGCAACATACATCGTGTGGCTGCCCGACAGGAAGCAAATATTACTTCGAATATCAATACAGCACTGTAACGACCTGCATTGACTCATATATCGACGCATTTGGCGGCTATGGAGGTTCGGGAGGTGGAACCGGAGGAGGCTCAGGGGGAGGAACCGTCCCAAATCCTGGCGGTGGTTATGATCCTTGTGTACAACCTAAAACTGGGACTGGAAAAACACCTTGTACGCCAAATACGCCTGATCCAGGGCCGGTTGTTGTGCCGAATGCAGCGGCTGCACCGCTTGTGAGTTTAGCTAAGGCAAAGGGTATTATCTTCACCTCAACTGAAATCGCGGTTTTGAATGAACTTGATCAGCCAATGTTGGCCAGGATAACTGATTTATTTTCCTCGTTTGCCGATAAGGTTACAAAAAATTATGGCGAGCTAATGCTCATTTTGACTGGTGAAGCCTTCAATGCAAAAGAGAATGAGGCGTTAGATGCGCTTGCTGACAATGTCGAAAGCTTTAAAAGAATAATGAGGTTTATGTATGCTGCCAATGCTTACGCCGCACAAAAGTTCACTAGCACTAAATACAATGCTTTTGGATCAACCTGTAACAATTGTAAGGGAAATGCATTTAAACATGCTTTATTCATAATCCTTAATGCAGAGACCTTTTCAAAAGAATCCGCATTGACACTGGCTGCTGGTCATGAAAACGGACAATTAGACATGGACACGCAGATGGACAATAAAAACAATGCTGCTGGTGTCTCAATATTTGACAAATTTAATGGGTCTGGTACAGCATTTCAGTGGGCTGACCGTGTTAAGGAGGCAACCAATTTGGGACAATACGGTTTAGTGTTTGTTAAGAACTCCGTTCTAGTGAGTACTAGCAACGTAGATCCGACGTGTCCGTAAGTTAAGTTTGATTCAATTTATTAGTAAGCAGCTCATGAAAAAAGCAATTCTGTATACTACGGCCGTTCTTGTCATCATTCACATATTACTTACGGAAAACCGTAAAATTGATGGAACCTGCGACCAAATCGTGCCCATGCATTTTAGAGGAATTAATTTTCAATTTCCGTTAAAGGTAAAAGGCGCGCTGAACCCTCAAATTCACGGATTTATACGAAGCTCATCATGGCTACAAACTGATTACTTTGGCAGTAATCAAATCTCAACTAAATGGTTTTTTAATTGGGAAAATGACTGGAACGGTCAACAAGAAATAAATAATGCCTTGAAAGAGAAAAGGATCTATGGGATTGCATTCGAACTCCATAAGGATAGCTGTAAGACGGATCAGGAGATCATTTCGGAAATTCAAAAGATTTATCCGGGCAATTACCGGCATTTTGAAAACCATGGAAATACATCTTACATATGGGAGCGAAATTGTCTGACCATTTTTGTAAAAAGGGTAAATCAGTATCCCGCAAAATACAGCGTACCGGAGGTTTCATTTTGCTATGGACTTGACGATGAGCAAATAAATATTTACGCTACCTATACTGGATATATCAACCATTATCCTGATTAACTTAATTAATGCCGTGCCATAATCACAGCTCATGCAAAAACTTCTAATTATTCTAAAAAAGCTCTTTACATTTTGGATAGTCTTTTATCATCTTAGGTAAAATCATTGTTGCCTCTCTGATCGGTCTCTTCATTCTTTACCTATCTTTTCAAGACAAGGTGGATGATAAAAAATACGAGGAAGATCCGAAGGTAAATTTCCGGGGGATCAAGTTTCAGTTTCCTATTAGAGTGCATGGTGTGCTGAAAACGCCTACTAGTGGCTTTTCTAGAAACTATATGTGGTTACAAACGGCCTCTATCGGATGTAAAAATATCTCTGCCAAGTGGTTTTTTGATTTTGGCAATCATTGGAAAAAGCCCAACGAAATCTCAGATGAATTGAAACAAACATTAACGTACGGTGTTGCATTCGAGCTTCATGAAGACAGCTGCAAAATGGATCAGGAAATTGTCGCGGAGATTCAAAACCTTTATCCGGGCAATTACAAATATGTTGAAAACCATGGAAATGAATCTTATATATGGGAACGCGACTGTCTGACCATCTTTGTTAAGAGAGCTTATCAATACCCTGCGGTATACAGCATACCAGAGGTTTCATTTTGTTACTCGCTTGAGACGATGAGCAGAAAGAAATTTACGCAACCTACACTGGGTACATTGATAATTACCCGGATTGATTTCCGAATTACAATGTTACCCAACAAAAAAAGCCGCTGCGATTGCTCGTAGCGGCTTTAAGTTGTGGTGATGGACGGAATCGAACCTTTGACTTTCATCATTGTTGTATTTAATCTAATTTATTGCCTTTCAGCCTTATTAATGACAAATATATTAAATAGGATTAAATTAAATATAACCTTTATCAACATTTTACTGTAAACCAGTTTGTAAACCAGCGTGCATACAATATTTTTGTCTAAACAAAGTAAAGCACCTGATGGCAACTGTAAAATACTACTTGAAGAAACCAAACCCAAACGGGATCTGCTTGATTTCCCTGTACTTTCGGTATGGTACTGAGCAGGTTGTCATATCGACAAATCTATTCACCAAGCCCAAGTTCTGGGATTCTAAAAACCAAAAGTTAAAATCAGGCCATGAAGGATATTCAGAGCTAAATGCCAACCTGGAAAAATGGCGAAATGAAGTTCAGAAGATATATCAGCAACGTTTATACCAAAGGCTCCCTATCACTCCTGCCGATTTAAAGCCGCTTTTTGAGCGTGAAATCAGGATCGACAGATACGAAGCTGCTCCATTGAAAGAGAAATCCGGACTGACCGAATTCATTGCCAAATACATTCAATCCGTAGTAGCATTCAAAAATCCCAATACGATTAAAACGTATAACTCACACTTAAAGATGCTCTTAGAGTTCCAGGTAGAATCAAAAAAGAAAAGCATCAGTTTTAATGAGATTACGCTTGACTTCTATCACGATCTCAAAAGTTTTATGGTAGAGATTAAGAAGTACAATGAAAACACACAGAACAAACACACTGGCCTTTTAAAGTTTTTTCTTAACGAGGCAACTGAACGCAAAGAAAATGAAAACCTGGAATTCAAGAGCAGACGGTTTTCAACGCCACGGAAAGCAGTGGATTCGATTTATCTCGATGAAGAAGAGATAAAGTTGCTTATGAAGCTCGACCTGTCTGCTGAACCAAGGCTAGAGAAAGTACGGGATCTTTTCATTGTAGGTTGTTTTACCGGTTTAAGATTCTCTGATCTTACCACCATACATGCAGAAAACATATCGCCTGATTTCAAATATTTGAAAACCAAGACCGTCAAGACTGATGAGTACCTTGAAATCCCTATTCACCCGATTGTCCGGAAGGTCATGGTGAAATATAAGGATAGAACACCGAATCACTTACCACCGGCTATATCCAATCAAAAAATGAATGAGTATCTTAAAGAGATTGGCGAAAAAGCGAAGCTTAGCGATGATGTGGCCTTATTTGAGAAGAAAGGAAAAGTCAGAACCCAGAAAAAGGTTAGTAAATTTTCATTAATTACATCACATACCGCCCGGCGGTCGTTTGCGACCAATGAGTATCTTGCCGGCACACCGACTTACGCTATTATGGCAATTACTGGCCACAGGACTGAAAAGGCATTTCTTACATATATCAAGGTTACAAAGAAGCAGTATGCACGTCAAATATCTGAAATTTGGGAGAAACGATTTAAAGACGAATAACTATGGAAGAAAACAATGATTATCACTCAGAATATTCTGAGTTTCAAAGAGCACAGAAAATGTGGGGATTTAAGAATCAAGATAGCCTTGATTTCACTCCTTACTTTCGGTATGAGATCGGCGCTTCGACTCATCCATATCATTTATCATTTCCAGAAAAGCCATCAAGGATAAGGTATCAAAATGATATAGTTAACTATCTATGTTACTTTGGATCGGTGGAAGAAGCAATAGAGTGCTTAGAGTACCATTACACGCTTTTCGAGGAGAAAGACAAATTTTTACGTTATTTCAAATTTTCCCTTCCTGCTAGAATACAGCTGACATCCAAAAAAGAAGATAAGATCCGACTTCAAATTTGTCTGGACTGGATTGTGGATATCTATGAGTCCTATAAGATGGAGCCAATTTATATTGGTGCACGGGCAGAAATTAAAGGTGAAGACCGAAATAAGATTTTGCGCTTATTTTCATTTTTATTCAACGAGATAAAAAATCCAGACGGTCCACAATATGCGATGAAAGGTAGTTCGTTGGGTACTGCAATAATTCTTCATCAATTTGAGGTCTTTAAAAAATCAGCTTTAAGCTCACTTCAGAAAGACGCGGTGGATATTAAGAAAGTGACCCAAATTCCCCCTAAGTTGCAAGAGGAATTAAGAGCGTTTTTCTATGGATCTGCAAACCAAAAAATTTAATGTGCGTCGATCCAGCTGGCTGGCCAGTTCGACAAAAACATCTCTTGGAAAAAACCTAAAAGTTTTAACAATGGCACTATACATTTCACGTTTAAGAACATTCCTAAATTTAACTCCTTGATTCACTAATGTTTAGCCTTAGACAAAGCGCTTATAAATAAATATCCATTGTCTAAGAGCCGTCTTAATTTTTGTCTAAGCGCCTAGCAACTATCAAGGAACACTTGACGGTTCATCGTAACAAGAGAATTAAAGTCTATAAGTTGATTCCCTACGCAACATGTATAGAAAAAAGCATTTTTGACCCACGTCTATTAGTACGTGGGCCAAAAATTAAAAAGATGACTCACGTTGCTACGTTAGTTACCAATCTTCTATTTGAACATAATTTGATTGACTGGAAACCCTTACCCGATCTTAACTAACTGAAAATCAGTTAGTTTTTATTTGACTCAAATTCGGACGAGGATTAAAGGCTATTATAAACCTACCATAAGGATATCAGATGATCCAAGACATGTGTAGAAAAACACGTTTTTGACCCACGTTTATACGGACGTGGGTCAAAAACTTAAAAAATGACACACGTTAGTTCGGAATTAACCCTAAATTTGAAAAAATGACTTATGAAAAGCATGAGTACCTCAATACTACCGCTGCCGACGCTGCCTCTTGCAGGAGAAATAGAAACCAAGGCGGTTCTTAAAAAACTAAGTACTACCCGGGCAGCTCTGGCCGGGCTTAATGGTATTGCAGAAAGTATCCCGAATGAACGCATTATCATCAACACACTCGCGCTGCAAGAAGCCAAAGACAGTTCGGCCATAGAAAACATTGTTACCACTCACGATGAATTATATAGTAGTGATAGTCAAACACATCAGTTCGTCAGCCTTGCCGCTAAGGAAGTGTACAACTACGCCCATGCACTGTTGGAAGGGTATCAACAGGTAAAACAAAGCGGCCTGCTAACCAGTAATAACATCATTGCCTTACAAGCATTACTCGAGGAGAATGATGCAGGTTTTAGAAAAGTACCAGGTACGGTATTAAAAAACGAGCAGACCGGCGAAACGGTATACATGCCACCACAAGACTACAATACAATTGTGTCTTTGATGAGCAATCTGGAGTATTTTATAAACGATCCCTCCCTCTCAGATATTGACCCAGTGATTAAAATGGCCATTATACACCACCAATTCGAAAGTATTCACCCATTTTATGATGGTAACGGAAGGACGGGAAGGATTGTAAACATACTGTTTTTGGTAAAGGAAGGTTTGCTCAAACTACCAATCCTGTATCTAAGTCGTTTTATCAATCAAAATAAAACAGCTTATTACAATCTGCTCCAACAGACACGCCAGACAGGACAATGGGAACCCTGGATTTTGTATATTCTGGATGCAGTAGAACAAACAGCGCTGCAAACATCAGACATGATTAGAGGTATCAAGGTGCTGATGACCAGGCATAAACAAAAAATCAGAACAGAGCTACCAAAGGTCTATAGCCAGGATTTGATCAACAGTTTATTTCGGCATCCGTATACGAAAATAGAATACGTAAAGACCGATCTGAACGTTGCCCGCAAAACCGCTGCCCGATATTTGGACTTACTTTGTGATATTAACATTCTGCATAAGAAAAGACTGGGAAAAGAAAATTATTATTTCAATGATGATCTGATTTCGCTGCTGGTAAGTGTGGGAAGTTTGAAAAAACAAGAGCGTGATACAATGACTATCCGGACAACACACAGTTAACAATTAGACGGTTACGGCGGACAACTTTAAATAAAAAAAATATCTATGTTTTGGCAAGAGACGAAATAAAGTTTCTCGAAAGAACTGGTTTTTTAAAGTGCGGATCTGGAAATCCTATTATAAGCAAATAGGCTCTTGCAAGCCTAACATTGTTTGCGGTGGCTAGCAAGCCAGATGAATGGAGACTTTGATGAAATTGGTTGTCGGTGTTTTGAACAAAAATCAGCAAAGGGGTTAGAAAAACAAAATTCATACTTTGCTTAGCTATTGTGTTGTGAGAATATGTTTTTCACTTGGATATTTGCATTTTACACAGCTAATCTTTCAATTTAAAAACCTTCCCGATGAAATTAATTAAGGCTCAAATAACAAACTATCGCAGTATTGAGGATTCCGGTGAATTTGACGTCGACAATACGTTGTGCTTAGTAGGAAAAAATGAAGCCGGAAAATCCGCAACGTTGTATGCCTTAGCTGGGCTCAATCCACATCCGTCAACCCCAATAAAGTTTGACATAGAAAAGGATTACCCAAGAAGATATTTGAACCAATATGAAGAACGACATCCAGATAAAGATGCGATTGTCATTAAAACTACATGGCTACTTAGCCAAGAAGATGTCACAGCTATTGAGGGTTATTTTGGCAAAGAATGTCTTACGAGTTCTCAGGTGATTGTACTTAAAAGATATAAGTCAGACAGTATCGAATGGGATATACCTCTTAACATTGGAGCTGCCCTGAAATACTTAATGGCAGCGCACAAACTTACACCAAAAGAAATCGAAGGTCTCGCTTCCGCGACAAACACTTCAGATCTAATAACTCAAATAACAGAAAATGAAGATCGCAGCGAAAGCGAGGAGAAACTGCTAAAGTACCTGAATACTCTCGTAGGTAAAACTGTTACAACCCACACTCGCGCGGTATTAAATCCGAGGCTTCCAAAATTCATGTACTTTTCTCACTATGATAGAATGGATGGTCAGATTAGAGTTGACACATATCAGCAGCGACATGACAGAGGGCAGGAAATTAGTGAAGGAGAAAAGGTCTTTATAGACTTTTTAGAATTTGCTGGAACCACTGTTTCAGAGATAATCGGTGCAGACACCTATGAGCGACTAAATGCAAAATGCGAGGCGGCTTCAAATAGCATAACCGATCAACTATTAGAGTACTGGACTCAGAATCCTTCATTAGAGATCGAGGTTCGGGTTACGAAAGGAGAATCCGGTGACGAAGCTCCATTCAACACAGGAATAATCGCTCGGGCTCGCGTCAAAAATAACCTACATAAAGTTACAGTTCCATTTTCAGAAAGAAGTGCCGGTTTTATCTGGTTCTTTTCCTTTCTAGTCAAATTCGCTCAGGTACGAAAAGATAAAAAGCCATTAATTCTGTTGCTGGACGAGCCAGGACTTACTCTCCACGGAAAAGCTCAAGCAGATCTATTAAGATATTTCGATGAAAAACTCGCACCATATCATCAAATAATCTTTTCGACACACTCACCGTTTATGGTACCAACTCATAATTTTCCAGGCATCAAAATAGTAGAAGACAAAATATTTCAACTCCGACCAGGCCACTTTTCATCAGAAGGAACAAAGATACGGGAAGACTCATTGGCGACTGACAGAGATACGCTGTTCCCTTTACAAGGCGCTCTTGGGTATGAACTTACCCAAAGCTTGTTCATTGGAAAACAGACTTTACTAGTTGAGGGACCAGGGGATATCTTATACTTACAAGCATTCTCAAATGCCTTGAAAAAACGTAATCGCCGCGGCTTGGATCCTCGATGGACGATCTGCCCAGCTGGTGGTATCGACAAAATTCAACCATTTGTCTCATTATTCTCCGGTGCTCAATTAGAGATAGCTGCATTAACGGATTACTCTAAGAAAGATTCAAAAAAATTTGACAGCCTAAAACAAAATAAAATTCTCGAGTCTAATAAGCTTTTAAATTTCGCATCCATTCTTGGCAAAGAGGAAGCAGATATCGAAGATATAATTCATCCAGAGCTATTTACTAAAATTGTGAACTCCGCTTACTCATTGGGCAGTGAACATAAAATGACGGTCCAGAAATTAACTGATGCCAATTCAGCAACAACGAGGCTGGTTAAAAAGGCTGAAACATATTTTAATTTGCTCCCGGAGGATGTACAGATTTTTGACCATTTCACACCGGCTATGTGGCTCTTCCAAAACCCGAAGGCACTGGATGATAACGGGAAAGGTGTAAATGAAACATTAGATTCAGCAGAAAGGGTCATCGAAGCAGTTAATGCGATATTATAACCAAGTGGCACAATTCATCAAACTTAGCTAGTTAATCGCCGTGTTTTTTTGTTAGCCGCAATTTAAGCTTACTACCGGCTCATTAAACTCTAAAACATACATATATAAAATAGACAATTCAAAAATACCCTCCATAAATCTACTTCTAAGGAATGAAAACTGAACGGTTTAATCATCTTCGAAAATCTGTACTTTTAGCAATATTCGAAAAACAAAAAATTGTTGATGTTTGGAGAAAAATTGTAAAGAACCAACTAAGATACATGGATCTTAAAGATCTGTATGATCACTACGATTTTAACTATAATATTGAAGACAGAGCTCTTGCGATTAGAAATGAGATTCTGGCGGGAACCTACAAAGTATCACAGCCATTAATTTACCGCATCGAAAAAAAATTTGGGGTGTGTAGGCATGTTGTCATTCCACAACCAATTGATGCGTTAGTATTGCAGGTATTGGTTGAGACTATTGCCGAAAAGATTCTCGCCAATCAACCATCCGAAAACGCCTTCTATTCACGTGATAAGCATAGCGTTTCTCAACCACACCAAGTTGAAGAATATGGGCTTAGTTGGAGAAAACAATGGAAAAAACTTCAAAAAGAAATATATAAATTCCATAGCGAGAAAGAGCTAATTGTTGTAACTGATCTATCTAATTACTATGATAGCATTGACATCAATGAATTGAGAAAAGTGTTCTCATCATATGGAAAAATAGACGAAGTTTTGATTGATCTACTTTTTCGAATATTAGAGGAAATATCGTGGAAGCCAGACTATTTACCTTATTCTAAACGTGGGCTACCAACAACTAATATTGAAGGAATACGCTTACTTGCTCACTCCTTTTTATTCGAAGTAGATGATGTATTGAAAGAAAAAACAGGCAATAGTTTCACTAGATGGATGGACGATATTGTATTTGGAGTAAACAGCAAAAAGGAAGCCATTGAAACATTAAGTGCAGTTTCAGACATGCTAAAATCCAGAGGTCTTGCCCTAAATCTTGCTAAAACAAATATATATGATGAAAAGCAAGGTTATTTTCACTTTCAAATTGAAGATAACAGATTTCTTGACGAATTAGAGAATGTTAAAGTTGAGGACGAAGACATAAAGAACATATCTGAAAATGTTCATGCGTCATTTTTGAAGCATTTTGAGGATACAAGCGCCAAATATTGGGATAAAGTTGCAAAACGCTACATTACACTGGCCAGCAGACTAAAGATAAACAATTTACTTGAAATTGTATCTGAAAAATACGTCGATTATCCGGGGCTTAGGGGCAGTCTCTTGATGTATCTAGATAACATTGGATATACAAATGATACAAGTCAAGTATTATTAAAAATCCTGAACACAATTGATATATTTGATGACGTGTCTTTATATCAGATATGCAATTTAGTTACTCATTGGGAAATACCTGTTGATCGACAATCTAGTGAATTTCTTAAAGAGTTTGAGGAAAAAATCATTTCTTTTCTGTTTAGCAAAGAGATGTCACCATCTAATTTTTATAGTGTCCTATGGTTTAAGGCAAAATACAATCATCATGAAGATCTGTTAAATTTTATTCAAAAATATAGTAATTTTTGGCAGACAGACTCATTTTTAAGGCGCCAAGTTACAAGTGTATTATCGCGGCTTTTGATAATAAATAACATTGCTGTTTCAAAAATCTTATCTGCTCAAATTTCATCTGGAATAAATAACACCGTTACATTAGCCAATCAAATTTTTCAATTTTCAGATTTGGAAATACTTGATAAAAAATTAAGTTTTTATCTGTTTCCAGAAAAGAAGCAGCATCCATACCCATTAGCAAAATTTCTAGTTCTATGTTCAGCACTCAATTCTGAACAAGTGCGTAATAAACCGGAAGTACGAACAAAGGTCACTGAATCTATCTCTGATCCATATTATCTGAGATGGATAGACGTTCAATATAATATAAGGTAAATCCACTATGAATTAAATTGTATTAGTTGAAGCTTGATCTGACAGTTAGTAGATTTACTAACCTTAAAATCAGTTAAGTATGACAACAACGCAGAAGTTAATTCAACCTAAACTTGGCTTGTTAAAGTTAGCCGAGAAGTTAGGCAATGTGTCGGATGCCCGTAAGCTGATGGGCTACTCCATAGACTCCTTTTACCGCTTTCAAAAATTGTATGATGAAGGTGGCGAATTTGAGTTAATAGAAATCAGTAGAAGTAAACCGCTACTGAAGAACCGGATTGAAAAGGAAATAGAAGATGTGGCGGTTGCTTATGCTATCGAATCACCAGCGTTTGGACAGCAACTTGCTTCTAATGAATTAAGAAAACGCAGAATAATAGTAGCACCATTTACTATTCGCTGCGTATGGGTAAGACATGCTCTGAAGATGTTCCAAAAGCGTTTAAAAGCATTAGTGTTTGAAACAATGACTTACTTTCCTCCTTGTCTCGCTTACTCGATGAAGACTTCCGTTTCGCGCTCAGCTCTGCTTGCTCTCTTTCAAAGTCATTAAACAATCCAAAATTAGATCTTGGGCCAAAACAAATCCTTCATTGCAACATGAACAAATTTACTGAAGCTCCGCTCGTCTACATTAGATCCAATTTTCAATACGAACATTATCAACTCCATACCTATATGCAAAACCAAATATAATTCTGACCTTTTCAAAAAAACTCAGTTTGTTTGCTCATTATCCAGTCTGGAAATTTTGGATTATATTACGTATCTTACTAACCAGACGTCCATTTAACGCTTCAGCAAATAGAATCAAAATTGATACTAATGTGAAGCCAAGATTTGAATAATAATACTAACAACCGTCCAACCTATGATCCTAAAAAAGCCTATAGCTTAAGTAAAAGTTGAGCGATTTTAATTCTGATTGAAGTACTAATTCGAGATGTCAGACTAGCCGATGCCTCTAAGCCTTGAGCCTGGTTTAAATTATCTATCTCCAACTCATTCAACGAAAAATAGTTATATGTATAGCGCCCTTTTGATTCGGTACGGACCAAATATTTGTTCAAAATGGAATCCCCTATCCTAAAACTTGCAACTCTTATGTGCTCCGTATACTTGTCCAAATTTGGATGTACAAATTTGTAATGAACCGAATTAAAATAATCATTTTTCATAGCATTAACATCTACTACAAAATCGATCTTACTCCTCTTTATCTCCATATTGCAACGCTTGCATGAGATATTTAGGTTTTGAACATCGAACATCAGTGAATCGTAACGTGACTTTGGCAGAACGTGTTCAATATCAATTACCATACGAAACTCCCCAATAGCTGATCGACTACAATAACAGCACTTTGGAAATGGTGCTGCCAAAAAATGATCCTTTATTTTGATCTTTACATTCGATAAAATTGGGTTGTCCCAGATATTGTTTCCTGCTGCTCTCGCCGCCACAATATTATCTAAGTCAACTTGCTCAAATACTAGTGCCACTTATTTTTCGATATCTTTAGCAATCTCTTTACCAGTTTCAATCAACTCATTAATCACGTCTCTTTGCTTCTCATCATATGAATTCTCCTTAATATTTGTCATAATTCTCTCGAATTCCTTCGTATCTATTTGTTTATCAGCCAATTTATTCATATTCTCTATTACAAATTCCGATAAAAATCGACTTTCCGGAGTTGTGAGGTCAAAATACTTCTGATACATTTCCTCGATGTTTATTTTATTAATGCTTCTATCAAGTTGGAACTGCCCTTCCTTACCCTTAAAAATCTTAACATTTTGATTGCTGAGTTCAGCTCCGTTCGCAATTAATGGTGAGTGTGTAGCAAGAATAATTTTGGGTTGGTAAAAATAGAAAAGCTCACTAAGCTTCTTTACATATTCGATCTGCCATTTTGGATGTAGGCTATTTTCTGGTTCATCTATTAATATTATTGTTTTTTCTTTTATTGTTGAAGCAATAAAAACCAAGGATGTTATCATTGTTAACTCTCCTGAGCTCGCATCCTTTATCGAAAATTCTTCACCATCTTTATACAGGAACAGTTCAATACCTGTAATCAAATTCTTATTCTTTAGCTCACTGTAATAAGAGAATATTAATAGTAGAAATTCATTTACTATGTCTGGAAATCCTTTCCGGCTTAGGTTTATCTTAACTATTCTGTCATATGCTACTGCTTCATCTGCATTTCTATTTAGATAAAGAAGAAGACCTTCCATTTTACCGTCATCTAGATCCGACTGAATTACCTTATCTCTGAAGTCTGCATCAATTCCAGTTATTTTAATACCAATAATTGGCTCAAAGCCTACATATTCCAAAGTCGTAGCAATTGTAAATAATTGCCTGAGATTCTCATTAGCAAGCGTTATAAATGCTTTCATTAAAATTCGAGAAGCTGCATTTTTCCCGTTCGAAGCTCGGAGAATGTTTAACTTTTTACTCTTGATATCAAACTTATCATATATGGTATTTGCTATTGCGATAACATTTTGACTTCTACGTAAATAATGTTTTGCAATATTATTCAATAACATGCTTTTACCACTTCCGTTCTCTCCAATTATAATATTGACATCATCATCATAGTAACTGCCAATTAGGAGCTCTATGGGAATTTGTATTTGAGGAAAGTTTTTCATGAAATAGTGGCTATTGTGATAGAATTTCTACGTAGTTTAATTGTCTAATGAATTAAGCAGAAAATTTCACAGCTAGGACTAGAATTGGTCTGTGTGTATCAATATCCTTTTCTACCTTGATAACAAGTCCGTCGTCTTCCCATACAATTTCAGGTTCTTCACCATCCTCGATAAATTTTCTCCTTTGAAGGACATCGACGTAATTCATATCAGCAAAATAGTCACAGATTTTATCAACTACTTTTTCCACCTCAGTATAAAAAACGAACTTAGAGTAGTTTTTGAATACCTTCTTAAATGTTACTATTAATATATCTTCTTCTGTATAATAGGCGCATGTAGCATAATTGAAAAAATCAAAAAAGTATCTGTCAAGCTTAATTACGTCAACAAATGGCGCACCATCTTCAAGTGGAGGAAAACTTTCGACAATCTTATCCTTTTTATAAAGCTCGAGTACATTATCGACAAAGTATGTCTTGTCACTTTGTACATGCATGACGCTAAGTAATTCATCGATTAATTGGTCTGGTGTTAGTATTTTAACCGGCAACTTAAATTCATTATATAGTACTTTACTTTTCAAAAGTTGTTTTTTGTCCAAGCCGACCAGATAATCACAATGAGCCGCATAAAACGCATGGTCTGCATCTGTCATGATGTTTTGCATGTTATCAGTTGGCTTTGGAAGTTTATCTGACTTATAACCTATCATATCCAAAACGAGGTAAGCCGTTGTGAAAAAATTGTATATATTTTCATCCAACTTGTTTATTTTCAATACACTTTCGATATATCCTCGAAAAGTAGTATTTATTGACTTTAGAAATTCGTCAATATTCCTAATCACATCATCTTCACTCCAGTTACCTGCATTTGGTTCTAACTTAAAACCATGATCGCCTAATCCTTTTCGAAGGTTACGATAAAAGCTGCCGTCGTTAAGCAGACTGCTTGTAAAGAATCCAAAATCCTTCACAAAGTCCCATAGATTTGAGCCGTTTGAGAGATTAGGGAATAGAGTATTCAGTAGCGATCTATTCTCTTCTGTTACGTTGATTTCGGACATTTGACTTTGCAAAAGCCTTTTGATCATACTTCCAAAACTCTCTAACCCAAGCTCGGCACCAAAATTATCAAGGTCTAGGACGTTCTTTTCAAAATCATATCCACTAGGATCCGCGTTTTGTAAACTTTCAATTTCGTATCGGAAGTATTCTTCAGGTGTACCAAACAAGGGCACTACATAATTGTCTTTCAACCCAAAAAAATGCTTTTCCGTCAGTTGTTGCAATTTTGCAAGATCAGAATCAAATTGCTGGTTGTCAAGAGAGTAACTTTTCATCAAGTCCTTAAAATGTGCGGGGGAATATGGAAATAGCAATTGTTCCTTATGCCCAATGATAAAATCATCGAGTTGTTTATATTCTGGCCTCTTTAGATTACTTATTACATTCCAATCAAGATATATACGTATCATATTATATAAGTATTGATTTAGTCCCAGCAGCAAGGGTCTAATACTAAACTATACAATTAATTGCACCTAAAATGCGCTTGCCTGAAATTGTAACTTTAACAAGCAACCAGATTTCATCAAAAACCGATTTGACGACTTTTATGTAGTTGAATGTCGTGATTACCTTCAAGGCGTTTTTGCAACTGCTTCGCAGTAAACCCCACATCCTGTCCCTTAATCGGCACTCCCTGATAACTATAGCTGGAATACTTAATCTTCCCCTCTTCCAATGTAAACTTGCAATCTATCCTCTTTTCCTTTAACCGCCATTCCAAGTCCTCAGGAGTCTTGCATTTCTGCTTCAAAGCACCTTTGATTGCCAAGTTAACAAACTTCTGAGCCTCCTTCTGGTTCTCGGCCACATTCCGCAATTTCCCTTCTTCCAGTTTCTCTACCTTAGCAAAACCAAGTTCCTGCGTAATCTCCTTACATATCCGTACATTCCGGGCGTAATTGTGTGATGTCTCCAATGCTTTACTCCCATCTGTTGGCACTCGGTTGATGTAGATATGGATATGGTTGTGCGGTTTGTCACGGTGCTGGTAAACTGCAATC
Source organism: Dyadobacter chenhuakuii (assembly GCF_023821985.2). Classification (NCBI taxonomy): domain Bacteria; kingdom Pseudomonadati; phylum Bacteroidota; class Cytophagia; order Cytophagales; family Spirosomataceae; genus Dyadobacter; species Dyadobacter chenhuakuii. The sequence goes on from NZ_CP098805.1 coordinate 4,216,090, forward strand.
TGGTGATCCTTGGGATCTGCCCCCATTTTAGTACAGTATCGGTTAGCCGCTTCAATCATCTGCTCTTGTGTCGGATTTTCTTCTGGCTTCCAGCTGAGTGATGAATGCCACACTGGCCTTTTACATCTGCTACCGGCTGCCTCCTGCTGCATTTCTAATGCAATGCCAAGTGGATCCTGCGAAACAACATTGTGCAGCAGCAAAAGCTCTAATTTCCCTTCAATTTCCTTACCGTCCAAACTGTGTCCGGCTCCGTAGTTGATGGCCCCTAGAAAACTGGAGCCGATGGTTGTCTTCGCTATCATTTTTTCAAAATGCGTTTAAGTTCTTCCAAGACTTCTGTGATCGACTTTTGGTAGAAGTAGCCTTTGTTGGCAAATGCTGCCAGCTGATTCAGGTTAGTTCCTATTCCCTGTAAATTCCGTTTTTCATCCTTGTCAAATCGGGCTTGAACGGGATGACCAGTTCCAAGTTTCCGGAGATATTCTGATACAGAAAGTCCGGCCAAAGTGGCCTTTGATTTTATAGACGCATACTCATGGTTCGTGACACGTAGCGGGATCGTTCTGTTTTTATTTTCCCTTTTAATTGAGTTTAGAGCGCGGAAGTCATCTTGTGAATTTTCTTGCATGGATTGTTATTTTTATCTGTTGATCAATTTCGGCGGGGGCTCGGGGCGTAGCCCTGACAAGTCAAGGGAGGGACGACCGGTGTGTTTGTAACTGCAATTCGGAGCGCAGCGGGCGAATTGTAGTTACAAACACATGGCTTGCTTACCAGAGCCAAAACAAGGCGTAATAAACGAGTCGAAAATGGTCGAACTTGGTCTATTTTAGCAGAAAGTACTGTATAAATTATTGATTACCAACCATTAACGGAACCACAACAACGTTTTCTTCTTTGAGGTATTGATATTCTTTACCCACTTCAATTGACTTGACGTTTGCTGCTGGACGAAGAATCAAGTACTTTTGAGATTTCAGTTCTCGTATCTCTGCAACCTCAATCATTTGTCGAAATGCATCGAAGTTGGGATATCGATTTACAAACTCTGAGATCGTTACATACTTTTCCGATTGACCGATAAAATGTGCAGTAAAGAAGATTCCTATTAATACTACCAGCGAAGGAATGAGGAATTTGCCTAGACCAAAAGAGAATGCTTGCAGGTTATCCTTAAAGTGGACTGCATGTACCTGGCCTTTGATCAATTGAGCCGCATTGCCAACCTCCTTTGTAGACTGCTGTACCGTTTGACTGAAATTGCCAAACCTGTCATTCAATTCAGTCAATATTACGGCTGTCCATTCATCCATTTCGTAACCATACTTGGCTTGAAAACTGCCTTTAATCCGGGTCAGTTCTTCCTTAGTGATTTGTGAGCTCATCTTTAAAATGGTCGTTAAGTTCTTTTTTCAATCTCATTCTCGCACCTGTCTGGTATTCACTGATACCATACCCTTTTCTCACTCCGTCCAGAATTTGGCTCCCCAAATTTGAACCTGGATCGAAATCTCCAAATGTCCGGAATCGCAAACCTAAGGCTTCGCAATTCTTTTTCAATTCGTCTGCCAATGCAGAGAAATTGTTAAACGTCGTGATGCTTTGCCAAACAGTCACCTCAAACTCACCCCGAAGCGCTATCAATAACTTTTGAAGGTAATCTACACTCGATGTGTAAGCACCGCCACCGCCGATAACCACATGGAAATTAGCCTTGAATCCCAGCTCGTCAACAAATGCTCTGAATGGCAAATCTCTCTCAATCAATGCGGGTAGCTGCTCAGATTCCGGAGCTCCGAAATCAAAATAGACACGATTAAATGGGGATTCTGCCAAGCTTTCCAGGTAGGACACCAGATTATCTCTAACCAAAACCTCCTTTTCGTTTAGTAGGGAAACCATCTCAGTACGCAACTCTCCGAGAAATTTAAGCTGCCGACTTGATGTGCCTGTTGAACTATCCAGATCCACAAAAAGGGACTGTTCGTTATTATGCTCCGCCATTCCCAACAAATAGGTAAGCAAACTTTTGCCAACACCGCCTTTGGCTTGAAGGATGAAATTGATTTCTTTCATTTTTTAGAAAATTTAGATTTAACTTCTTTAGTTGAACTTGTAGGTAGATAATCCGGATTTGTCCAGGTTATACTTTCACTTTTAGTTGTTACCCTTGGCACCGAATGTTCTGATTTTATATTGGATGCCTTGCTAACAGGCTGAACGCTTTCTTCAATTGCCGTCGCTCCACTTGTTTTACCTAAGAAATAGTGGCGGCAATATTTGACGTCAGCAGCTTTGATGAGATCCTTCTCACCCAATTCCTGATTAATCAGCTCTGCAATCATGGACAGAGATGCGCTCATGGATATGGTACCTTTGAAAAGATCGTAAAGCATCCGTTTGCGTTTGGAATCTTTCCTGGCATAGAGCCGTAGCAATATTTCTTTATTCATGGGAATCTATTTTGGATTAAAAAATCATTGAGATCCTTATGCCCAGCGTAAAACGAACTCATATCAATCACCCGAGGATATCCCTGTTTTAGCTTATTAGCCACTTTGAATCCAGATTGATCATTGTCGAGAAATAAGAATTTGGAATTGTGTTCAGACAAGTAGACTGTTGCTTTTCCTAACAGAGACAAGGAATTAAGAATTAAAAAATTCGCATCGGCCACATGAAAAACCGGTAGCATCAGATAGGATAGAAAATCCATGAAACCCTCAAAAATCAACAGATTGATGCCGTTATTTTCTATGAAGGAAATGTCCTTCGGCGCAACACAGGATTTGAAACCGTTGCTCCGGATTTCATAACCACCGGATTGATTTTTAAAAGCAATTCCTTTGAAAACCTGACCTTTATTCGAGTAGGTTAGCTCTTTACAATACGCTCGGGCAACGTCAATAGAAACTCCACGCAGGTTGAGATAAGTAATCAAGCCATCATCCTGCATGCAACCTTCATTCACTATACGCAGCTTACTTCTATCTCCCGATGTTGGAGCCTGCGCCGTTTTTTGCGGGTGAAAAGAAGAAAAACCACCAGTTATTAGCCTGATCACCTCTTTCACATCCTCTGTTTTGAAAATTTTGCAAGCCAAGTCTATCAACGTGCCGCCAACACCGCTGCCGTGGTCATACCACAGATTTTTAGTGGTGTCAACTTTAAGTGAGGGATGCACTTCCAAATCTCTTATCATACTGACATACCAATAGTTATGACCCTTTTTAATAGTAGGCTGGAATCCATTTTGATTCAAAAAACCTACTATGCTATATTGCTGATTTAATTGTTTTGCATTCATATCTTTTTCTTTTTTCACCCGCACATGTTCCGTTCCGTTCCGTTCCATGTTCCACACGTTCCACTTGTTCCATTTTGCTAAAAAATATTGATATCTATTTGACTATCAACTTGTTCCATTTTTGAACAAATTTTTGAGCGAAAAATGTGGAACAAACGGAATTTTGGAACTTTTGGAACGAATGGAACAAGCGGAACAAACGGAATGATATGGAACATCTGAGATCAAATGGAATTAATGGAACGGGTGGAACGAACGGAACTTTGGAACAAGTGGAATTTTCGGAACAAGCGGAACAAAGCCGAACTAGTCGAGTTCAATTCCGATGTGTCGCCACTTCATCGAACATTTTTTCACAATCCCCTCTCATAAACAAGGAGGGATTGTGAGAAAAATGTGGACTTCTTACAGGCCAATTATTCGTTTAGCCAGCGATGAATAGTCCCTTTGCCTCTATTCAATATTTTCGCAATCTGCTCGATGGTCTTTCCCTGATCTCTAAGCTCCCGTGCTAAGTCCTTCTGTTCCTCCTTTACGGGCATTACCTCAGTGCCTATGTGCTGCGCTTCGTCGATGTTGTCCTGGACAAACTCAAACCACAGCGATTCCGGATTCAGGCGGATCAGTTTAGCACCGTCCGTCTCTTCGCAATGCCTAGACTTCGAGCGCTTAAAGATCCGGTATTGAATATCCTGTTTGCTCTTCCGTAGAAACATGTCACTATCCGTCAAGTCAGATTTCACGCCGGAACCACTTTGAAGATCGCTGTCGGTCAGCAAATTCCTGGTATGCTTTCGTGTATGATCTGTTATAATAATCGTTGTGTCCAATAAATCGCGTAGCGTTAAAATCAAGTGCATGGCCTTTGCAACCTCTTTTCCGTTATTGGTATCGGAATTTAGAAAAGCTACCCTGAAATTGTCTAGAACAATCAAAACCGGCTTGTGGACTTTCGACATTTCAATAATTGCCTGGGCTTCTTCTTCCAGACCCTTTTTTGTTGTGTAGACGTAACTTTGATAGTTCGAAAATCTAATCTCTTCTGGTGGTGCATCAAATAGCCGGGCCAACCTTCGACTAATCGTATCTTCACTCAGTTCACAATTAATGAACAACGTGTTTCCGTGATATTCAATTGGTTCATTCCAGAGTGAAGACCATTCTGATGAAATGGCAATGCAAGCCTGAAGACCTAATAGCGTTTTTCCAGTCCCGCGCTCAGCTGCGAAGATTACTGAGGAATTTTCCAGTACATAGTTTCCCAACAAACGCCTGAGGGGAGCGAGGGTTCTTCCTTTGACCGCGAGATTTTCCATTTTGTTTAATGAAGATTTATGTAAAATCTTTCCTTCCAAATGGTTGTGAAAACCATTCAGGGCAGTTAATTTTGTCATACAAGTTTTGATAAGATTTTTTGAAGGGGTAATGCGTTCGAGGCATTATCCCTTTTTCTTTGATTTTTGATTTGTGTACATGTAATTCAACACCTCGGATTTCACAAAATACAGTCTTCGGTGTAGCCTGCGATAAGGTAGCCCATCCTTCTGCCACTGATTAAGAGTCACCAGTGAGATGTTCAGCTCCTTGGCCATTTGCGCTCGGGACAAGAGTCTTTCATCACTACTGGACATCTGATCAGCCTTAGGACTAAATGCATTCTTAAATTCTTCTTGAATCACCTGTCTGGTAAAGTTTTTTAGCTCGTCAAACTCAATTACTACTAGCTTGGTCATGGCACATTTGTTTTTGATTGGTAATGGCAAATGTTGGGGCGAAGGCCTTGAAAAAGCAAGTATGAAAAAGTATGAACTTTGCTTAGCTTGTGTTAAATGCATTTAAACGCTGTATAGGCGTATTTTGCTTAGCCTCGAAGCAAAGCGAGAAAAAGCAAAATTTCGATTTGAGATAAGAAAGGATAAAGTACGTTGGATAAAGCTGCCAGAAATTGGCGTAGGAAGCTCTAATTCTAGTCTCCTGTTGTGACAATGTTGTATGTTGTCCGGATTAGATAGAAGAGGGAGCTTTGAGTCTGTTAATCTGGAATTTTGAGGAAACTGTAAACCAGAATGTAAACCAAACAAAAAACCGCTCGACAATCTATTGATTATCAAGCGGTTGACTTTGTATTCTGTGGTGATGGACGGAATCGAACCGCCGACACAAGGATTTTCAGTCCTTTGCTCTACCGACTGAGCTACATCACCAGGCTCAATTGGTTCCCTTTGGGACTGCAAAACTAGAAGTTTGGTTTTGCTTTGCAAACTATTTGCTGAAATATTTCTCAATTTGTTTGTCGCAACAACCTACTCCCTTGATAATCTTTGTTTTACGGGCATAGCCGCATATTTTATCTTAAAAACATTTGCACCGACTTACATTTTTACCATATTTGTTAAGGTATGCTTGCATACTAATGATGCGTTTAAATGATTCGAAATGGCAATATTTCAGCAAATCTTATTTATAGCCGTCCTGGCAACAGTCGCCTGGCTGGCTTATCGGCGGGTTACGCTGATCCGGTCTACGATTCAGCTGGGCAAGCCGGAGGACCGTTCAGATAATCCCGGAGAAAGGCTTTCTACAATGCTGCGCATTGCTTTCGGGCAAAAGAAAATGTTTGATCGACCGCTGATCGGCTTCCTTCATTTCGCGGTTTATATTGGTTTTATCCTGATTAATGTTGAAATCCTGGAAATTGTTCTGGATGGCGTTCTGGGAAAGCATCGCGTGTTTGCGCCGTTTCTGGGTGGGTTTTATCCGGTGCTGATTGGTTTTTTTGAGGTGCTTGCTGTGGGCGTGCTGGTTGCTTGTGTAATTTTTCTGCTCAGGCGCACGGCGGTTAAAGTGGAAAGATTACAGCCTGTCCGTCACCGCGAAATGAACGGCTGGCCTGCGCTGGATGGCAAGCTGATCCTGGTTTTTGAAATTGTGCTCATGATCGCGATCCTGACCATGAATGCTGCCGACCTGGCACTTCAGGACAGGGGAAATCCGCATTATCCACAAACAGGTGACTTTCTGTTCAGCCAGTTCCTCAAACCGCTTTTTGAAAATTGGAATGAAAATACGCTTGTGATTTACGAGCGGTTTGCCTGGTGGTTTCACATTATCGGCATTTTCGTTTTTGCAGTCTATCTCACTTATTCCAAGCATTTACACATTGTCCTGGCATTTCCGAACACGTATTTTGCAAAGTTGGCGCCGAAGGGAAAAATGGACAACATGCCGGAAATTACAGCTGAGGTGAAGACTATGCTGGGAATTGAAACTACCCAAACGGGCGAAGCAGCTGTGATTCCTGACCGGTTTGGGGCAAAGGATGTGCCGGATCTTTCCTGGAAAAACCTTATGGACGCGTATTCCTGCACGGAATGCGGACGCTGTACTGCTGCTTGTCCGGCTAATATAACGGGAAAGAAATTGTCCCCGCGTAAGATTATGATGGACACGCGCGACAGACTGGAAGATGTGGGCAGGAACATGCAGAAAAACGGCGGACAGTTTGTGGATGATGGCAAAAGCCTGATCGGGGACTATATTTTGGTCGAAGAAATAAATGCCTGCACTACTTGCAATGCGTGCGTGCAGGAATGCCCGGTGCTCATTAATCCGCTGGACATTATTTTGCAACTGCGCCGACATAAGGTGATGGATGAATCGCAGGCGCCCGCAAGCTGGAATATGATGTTCCAAAACCTGGATACGAATCAGGCGCCATGGAAATTTTCACCGGGTGACCGTTTTAATTGGGCCGCAGCCCTTGAACCGAAAGAATAAATGAGCGATCTCGTATATAAAGTGCCTACAATGGCCGAAATGGCGGCAAATAATGAAGCTCCCGAGGTTCTGTTCTGGGTGGGCTGTGCTGGCTCGTTCGACGACCGCTATAAGAAAGTGACGGTCGCTTTTGTAAAGATATTGAATAAGGCTGGCGTAAAATTTGCTGTGTTAGGCACAGAGGAGAGCTGCACGGGTGATCCGGCGCGGCGGGCGGGCAATGAATTTACATTTCAAATGCTTGCTATGTCCAACATTCAGGTGCTTGATATGTATGGAATTGAGAAGATCGTGACGGCTTGTCCACATTGTTTTAATACATTAAAAAACGAGTATCCGGAGCTGGGCGGCAATTATGAGGTGATCCATCATTCAACGTTTTTGCAGCAACTTATCGATGAAGGCCGGGTGCGGATCGAAGGCGGGGAAACATTCAAAGGCAAGAAGATCACATTTCACGATTCCTGCTATCTGGGTCGTGCGAATAACATTTACGAGGCGCCAAGGCATGTTTTGGAAGCATTGGATGCCGATCTGGTCGAAATGAAAAGATGCCGGACCAAGGGACTTTGCTGCGGCGCGGGCGGCGGACAAATGTTCAAAGAGCCGGAACCGGGCAAAAAGGACATTAACATTGAAAGAATTGAAGAGGCGCTGGCAACAGGTGCCGATACCATTGCGGTTGCATGCCCGTTTTGTATGGTTATGATGACGGATGGTGTTAAAAATAAAGAAAAGGAAAGCGCAGTTAAAGTTTATGACCTCGCGGAACTGATCGCTCAGGCCGAAGGGTTATAATGTTGCCCTGCGCACTATCAATTAGTTTTATTTAAAAATATTGAATCATGTACATTCCATTTAGCGATATCGATTTTCAAGCCCGTGTGTGGATATATCAGGCTGATCGTCAGCTAACTGACACAGAAGTTGGCATTTTGACCGAAACTTTGAAAGCATCACTGGATGGCTGGGAAGCACACGGAAAACCGCTGACAGCCTCGGGGAAAGTGTTCGAACATCGTTTTGTGGTTATTGCGGTGGATGAAAACGATGAGCTTCCAAGCGGCTGCTCTATTGACAAGTCAGTACATTGGATGCAAGCTGTGGGCGGATCGATGAACATTAATTTCTTTGATCGCTCTATCGCTTACTTAGGGGCTGATGATCAGATTCATACCGTGCCGGTTCCGAGCATTAAGCAGGCTGTTACGGATGAAATCCTTTTGCCTTCGACCATTATTTTTGATAATCAGGTAACGACAAAAGCGCAGTGGATGAACCATTGGAAGACGCCAGCGTCAAACTCCTGGCTTAACCGCTACTTTTCCGCGCAATCCAGCGTTTAGGTTTAAATGATTAGTTTTGTCAATTAAACGATAACGGTCCGGAATGAAGTTTTTTTGGTTTGTCTCAATTTTTACGCTCTGCCTTACATTGTCCGGCTGTGATGAAAACGTGGTTTACAAAGCGCACGAGGACATTGATGACGGACTTTGGTATATCAAAAACAAGCCGACCTTTAAAGTTGAGATAACGGATACTACGGCGACTTATAATCTCTATTATCTGCTTCGTAACACGCTGCAGTATCCTTATTATAACATGTATCTGACCAGGAATTTCACCGGTCCGGATCAAAAAGTGATTTCTAATACATTGGAAGAGGTTTATCTTTCCAACGAAACCACAGGAAAGCCTTACGGCCACGGGCTAGGAGATCTTTTTGACCACAAAATCCCTTTCCTGAAAAATCATAAATTCCAAAGATCCGGAATTTATACATTCACGCTGACCCAATCCATGCGCCAAAACCCACTCCCGTTTGTGATGAGCGTGGGTATCAGTGTTGAAAAAGTGGCGGTGAAATAAAGCTTAGATTTCCGGTTTGATGGCAGGCGGTGTATTCCCGTCAGGGCGGTTGCGGGGTTTGTTGCGATATCTGCGATAAGGTTTTTTCTTAAATTCCTTTTCAACAGTCTGCTCTATAACCGCTTCTTTTTGATCTTCTTTCACTTCATGGACGGGTTCGCCGAGCAAAAATCCGTAAGGTTCCATACTTGGGATCGTATCAAAAATCACTTTCAGAATTGCAGTTACCGGCAAGGCCAGGATCAATCCGGACAAACCCCATAATTGCCCGCCTAAAAACAGCGCGACAATGGCAGCCAGCGGGTTGACACTCACTTTGGAACCCACAATGTTTGGCGTAATAAAATTCCCTTCCAAAAATTGAACAAAGCTCATAATCCCAATCACACCCACCGCATACCAGGGCGAATCCATGGTAACAACGGCTAACAGCGCAGGCAGTACGGACCCGATAAGGATCCCAATGTATGGAATGAGAATTAAGAACCCGGCCAGAAAACCGAAGAAAATCGCATGCGGAATGCCTAATAGCAGCAATCCAATGCTGTTTAAAACACCCACAATCAGAATCACCAGGAACAATCCCGACAGGTAACTCTGAATCACTTCATATATTTTTTTCAAAAGCGCATTCAGCGACTCGTTAGGCACATTGGTAATGGCTTTATGAACAAAACGCCTGAAAAAATCGCGGTAAAGCAGGAAGAAGAATATGTATAGCGGGATTAAAATGAATGTTGAAATAGCGCCGGTGGTGGTAACCAGGGTATTTAATAAAACGGCCCTACCCTCACTCAATGCATTGATCAAATATTTTTTGCCTTCGCTGACCTGCTGGCTGCGGCTGATGTTGAGATAGCGCTCACCCATTGTAAGTGTTTGATCCAAAATGGTCTCCGCTTTCTCTGTGATCCTGGGAAGTTCTTCTGCGAAACTGCCGATTTGCAAAGACACAACATACACAAGCACGATGATCACCAGAAAAAGGGCAAGAATACTAAGCAGAATAGATCCGATCCGCGGTACGCGATGCCTTTCCAGCCAGGCGCAAACGGGATGCAGAAGGATAGCGAGCAAAATAGAAAACGCAATGGGAATGATCGTTTCCCGAAGAATAAAGAGGATATAGACAAACGCAATAAGTGCGACCAGTATGCTCGCCAGTTTCAGGTAAAGAGGGGTTTCTTTATCTTTGTTTGGAAGAGGACGTAACGATGAATTCATGAATAAATTAATGTATCTGTGGTTTGCTGTCAAAACTGTGTTCTGTACTTGCCAGCCTGATCATAAGATCAACGATTTCAAGAAAGTACGTTCTCAATACAAAATTAGCAAAATAGGCAAGCTTCCCGCTGTTGCCTCGGAAAGTTCAGGTTTGGCAAATGGCTCGGCGCCTGGCTTATTCACTACGCATAATGATAGCGGCGGCAATGCGGAGCTTTACGAATTTGACCTTTCCGGCAAGCTTATTTCAACAAAAAAAGTCCCTGACTCAAAGAATGTAGACTGGGAAGATGTGACGAAAGATGCGGAAGGCAATTTCTATATTGGTGATTTTGGAAATAACGGGACGCCAAGGGACCAGTTCGAGGTCTATAAATTTGACGAAAAACAGCATACTACCGAAAAAATTTCATTTCGATATGCGGATCAGAAATCGACGGGAAGGATCAACAACAGACCCGCATTCGATTGTGAATCTGTATTTTATTATCAAAAAAATCTTTATCTCCTTTCAAAAAATTGGGATAAAAACAAATATGTCAAACTTTACCGTCTTCCTGCAACACCTGGAAATTACACCCTAACTGCTGTTGACAGCATTGCCATTGATTCGCAGGTTACAGCGGCCGATATCAGCCCGGACGGTAAGACTTTCGCTTTGCTGACTTATGGTAAGATCCTGCTGTTCGGCGTGGAAGGCAACCGCATTGATTTCAGTAAACCACGTGGCTGTTTTCGGTTGGTGAAAAAACAAAATGAGGCGCTCCTGTTTTTGAATAATACCGATATGCTCGTGACAAATGAGCAGGGCGATATTTACCGGATTACTTATAAATGATATTATGTTTCTGTTAACAATGTTGTAATGCATATAATCTGAATATAACATCTGCTAATTTCGAACTGCGTTTTAATAGAAAAAACATGAGCATTGCTAAATCTGCCGCGTCAGCCCCAAAAGTCCTAGTTGTTGACGACGACTCCGATATCGTTGAACTTCTGGAATATAATTTAATTAAGGAAGGCTATTCGGTGGTTACCGCTTCCAACGGCAAGAAAGCGATCGAAATCGCCAAGACATTTATTCCTGATCTGATCCTTCTGGACATTATGATGCCGCAGCTCGACGGCATCGAAACCGGGCGCATTTTGCGCAGTAACCCGGAAATCAAAAATACTTACATTCTTTTCTTAACGGCCAGGTCGGAAGAGTATTCGGAGGTTGCCGCATTTGATGTGGGCGCTGATGACTACATTACCAAGCCTATCAAGCCGCGGGCTCTGATGAGCCGCATTAATGCATTGTTCCGTAGGGAAGCTCAGAAAGCAGAATCCGGTGATCAGATCGACATTCTGGATTTGACCATTAACCGGAAAAATTATACGGTTACGCAAGGTTCCGAAAAGTCTGTTGTACTGCCTAAAAAGGAATTTGAATTACTGTTTTTTCTCGCGCAGACGCCGAATAAAGTGTTTAACCGCGACGAATTATTGCAGAAAATCTGGGGTGCGGACATTTACGTTCTCGAAAGGACTGTGGACGTCCATATCAGAAAACTGCGTGAAAAATTGGGCGACCGTTACATTAAAACCCTTAAAGGTGTGGGTTATATGTTCAGCAACGAACAAGAATAACCTTATTTTTCGATAAGATCGGGGTCAATCTCCGGTTCGTCCTTTTTATCCTTTTCCTTGTCTTTTTTCTTTCTGAATGCGAGCTTAATATTTACTTCACCATTTTCGTCGATCGCCCTCAGGAAGATTTTCGAGCCCTGCTTTTTCTCTTCGTTGTTCGGGTCGAGCACGTATGTCGAATCCCGCTTTTTGAGATTGCTCAGCGGAATTTGAATGTTGATATCCGTTTTCTTACCAAAGCTGTAAATGCCATCAATGTAAAGCGTTACCACATTCGACTCAATTTCCATTGGCGCAATTTCGATCTCCTGGCCACTCAGCTTGAAATCGCTGCGGATAGGCGCGAACTTCACTCGCTCAAAGTTTCTTCGTTTGAAAATGAGTTTTTTCATCTTCATAAAAGGCTCGAAATTGAGAATGTAGGCATTTGTAAGGTCGATGCGCAACAAACCTTTCATCGTGGAGGGAACCAGCCGGACATTGTTATTAAGCCTTGACTCAAAACTAAAATCGGTGTTTAAAATTCCCTTCAGATTTTCATGGGTAAAGGTCTTTTGTCCAAAATTATCAAACGAATAAAACACGGAATGTACATCCGCATTGGAAATTTTGCCGCGCATGGCCATATGAGGCAGCTGGCTTGCTCCTGAATTGTCCATTTCCCCGGAAACACGCACATTCCCGCCTCCAAATGCTTTCATGACAAAATACTCAATGCTGACAGCATTGTTTTTGATCGTAAACTGCCCTTTTACATCTTTGGCATTAAAATTCCTGTAATTCAGCTTCTTAGCATCCAGTTTGGCAACGATCTGCATCTGGTCGATGGCGTCATCGAGCAATTCCACCAGTTTAAGCTTCTTCTTTTTCTTCGTTACCACTTGCCGGGGCGCCAGTAGCGTTTCCAGCCAGTTCATTTTCCAGTTGGGAATGTTAATGTCCACATTAGCCCGTAACGGTTTAGGCGAGCCAAATAAATAAGGGATCAGATCGAGCACTTTTCCCCTGATATAGAGCATATTCTGGCCATCGGAAAAGCTTAGGTCGGGGAATACAAATGCCTGTTCGTTAAATGTTACGTCGCCTTTTATTTTTTTCAAATGTACCTGCCTTGGCAGATAATCCATCGAAATGTTGTTGATGGAAACCTTGCCGCTCAGTTTGCCATTAAACCGGTCGCGGTCAGGGTCGTAAAAGTTTTTCAGACTGCCGTCAAAATTGAAATCTATTTTCGCCGTACCGTTTTTGAATCGATAGCGCTTTGGATCCAGAAGCTGGTCCAGGTTCGTGGAATCAGCATCAACGTTTCCAGTGATCCTTGCAACTGGATTCCGGAAATTGGTAATGGCAATGGCCAGCCGGAAAGGGATGCTTTCAAATTTTCCTTTGACATCCGGTGCTGTCACCCGTGAATTGAGCGGTCCGGGTATTTGTGTCGTATCGGCCTGATTGGTGAAGGTGCCTTCTGCCTGCATATCCCTTAAGACGCCCACAGGCAGGCTGTACTGAAATGTATCCGTCTTGAAATATACGTCAACGTGCGGTTGCACCGTACTGGCTATCCCACCATTCACATGAACCTTTGTATCCACCTCCGTTTGGATGCCGATGGAGTCAAGCTGCTCCTTAATCCTTCGATTCAATAACGGAAGCGCATTTTTGATCGCAATTTTCTTGGCTTCGAAATTGAGCGTAAATTGTTTCGAGGAATCGGCAAAATCAAATATCCCGTTAATCCCGATTTTATCATTGGTAGCACTTTCCAATACAGAAGGATAGATTTTAAGCAGCTTATTTTCGGCGTCATAGGCCAGCGCAACGCCAATCCTCGTTTCCTGGTTGATCAGAAAACCACCTTTCTTTGGTTTGAAAGTCAGCTGATTAAACAACACAGACCCGTTCAGGCTGGCATTTGTCGTGGAATCCGTTGTGGTTAAGATATTCGTTACATCATGAAGCAATGCTCCGTAATATTTTTGTTTTAAAGAGTCGGAATAGCTGACGGAAAAGTTAACAAAACGCATGTTGCCCAGCTTTTTCAAGAGCCCGTCGTTTCCGTCTGAGTCTTTTTTCTTCTTTTTCCCAGAATCGCTTTTAAAAATGCTTAAATTGGAATAGCCGTCCTTTTGGACAAATAATCTCATCTTCCCGTTTTCCAGGATCAGGTTCTTAATCTTGATATTCCCTTTATAAAACCCCGCAAGATCCAGAGCAATGTGCATTTGCTCCGCTTCTAAGAAAGGCTTCTGGTGACGCTGGTAAAGGCTGTCGGTAAGCTTAATGTTGGTTAAGGTGAAATTCAGACCGAAAGATCCGCTGAAAGGCCTGAACTTAAAGTCTTCAATTTCCAGATTTCCATTCAGGTTCTCGTTTGCAAACTCTTTGGTTTTCTTGAAGATATTATCCCTGTTTCTGTAAACCCATATCTCGACTGCACCGAAAAGGAAGAATGCACAGAGGGCAATTATTCCAAAGATTTTTAAAATTCTTGCAAACATGAAAAGAGGGATTTAACGCAATTAATGTCCGACTTGCCTGATAATAAAAGCTGCATTCGGCATTAAACAAATTATTAATAACGTGCCAGCACATATACGTTTACAACGAACGAATGCAGGTTAATGGTTTCATCCTCGTTATTCAAGCAAAATATAGTACTTTTGCGGACTCTTTTCGAACATTGAGGTTGTCGTTTTCAAACCATTACTGTCAAAAATGCTATTAAGCGAACAGGAAATATTGCGCAGACAAAAGCGCGAAGAATTAATGCGGATGGGCATAGAACCATATCCTGCCGAAGAATTTGTGGTGAATACATATGCCGCAGACATTGCCAAGAATTACGAAAACAATAAGATAGATTATAAGCACGTCACAATGGCAGGCAGGCTCATGGGTTTCCGGATTATGGGAAGCGCTGCATTTGCCGAGTTTCAGGACAGCACCGGACGTGTACAATTATATTTCCGCCGGGACGATCTTTGCCCGGGAGAAGACAAAACACTTTACAACACCGTATTCAAAAAACTGCTGGACATCGGGGATATCATTGGTATTCAAGGGTTTGTATTTACTACGCAAACCGGAGAGATATCAGTCCATGTACAGGAATTTAAGCTGTTAAATAAATCATTGCGCCCGCTTCCCGTGGTAAAACGCGATGAAGAAGGCAACATTTACGACGGTTTTACCGATCCGGAATTGCGTTACCGCCAGCGTTACGTGGATTTGATCGTGAATCCGGAAGTACGTGATATTTTTATCAAAAGGGCCCGGATCATTACAACGATGCGATCGTTTTTTGATTCAAAAAGCTGGCTTGAAGTGGAAACGCCTGTTTTGCAAAGCATTCATGGAGGCGCTGCGGCGAGGCCGTTTGAAACGCATCACAATTCGCTGGATATGGATCTATTCCTTCGTATTGCGACGGAATTGCATTTAAAACGGCTTATAGTAGGCGGGTTTGAAGGTGTTTATGAATTTGGGAAACTGTTCCGGAACGAAGGAATGGACCGGACGCACAATCCTGAGTTTACGACGGTTGAACTATACGTTGCCTACAAGGACTACCTGTGGATGATGCAGATGACCGAGCAACTGCTCGAACAAGTTGCACTGGCAGTGAATGGGAAAACGACCGTTATATTCGGAGAAACAGAGCTGGATTTTGCCGGACCTTACCCAAGATTGAGCATTACAGACGCTATCAAGCAATACACAGGCCTGGATGTTGAAGCGCTCGACGAGGATAGCATCCGCCAGCAATGCCGCGCGTGGGGAATGGAAGTGACCGAAAGCATGGGTAAAGGAAAGCTGATTGACGAGATCTTCGGCGAAAAAGTAGAAGCGAACATTATCCAGCCTACATTCATTACGGACCATCCCGTTGAAATGTCCCCGCTGACTAAAAAGCACCGCACAAAACCAGGCATGGTGGAGCGTTTCGAGCTTTTTGTCAATGGCAGGGAAATCGCCAATGCATATTCCGAGCTGAATGATCCTTTGGAACAGCGCGAGCGCTTTGAAGACCAGCTGAAACTGAAAGAACGTGGCGACGACGAGGCGATGGAAATGGATGATGATTTCCTAAGAGCCCTTGAATATGGGATGCCGCCAAGTTCAGGCATAGGCATCGGGATTGACAGGCTTACTATGCTGCTTACCAATAATTCCAGCATTCAGGAAGTGATTTTCTTCCCGCAAATGCGTCCGGAACGCAGGGTTGAGATGGCTAAGGAGCTGGATTATATCAATGCCGGAGTGCCTGCAGCATGGGTCCCTGCATTACAGAAAATGAACATTCTTACCATCGAACAGCTGAAAGCAGCTAACCCCAACAAGATTTTCAATGATCTGGGCGGTATGCGGAAAAAGCTTAAAATAGAGGAAAAAATGCCTTTACTGGATGATGTAAAGGCTTGGATAGCTTAAAGAACAAATGAAAAATGCCACTCTGACCGAGTGGCATTTTTCATTCCTGCAAAAAAAATACGATTATATCTTTTTTACCTGGACAGCGTTTAGTCCTTTTTTCCCTTCAACGACTTCGTATTCCACTTGGTCATTTTCACGGATAGTAAGTCCTCCCAATCCTGTCACATGGACAAAGATGTCTCTGTTTGTGTCGTCTTCAACGATGAAGCCGTATCCCTTAGCTTCATTGAAAAATTTTACAGTACCTGTTGGCATAATGGTTGAATAAAAAAAATTGAAATAAGGTGAAAATACAAGACAATTGTAATCGTTTCAATCAAAAAGCCAAAACGCTTAACCAAATAATTGAGGGAGGCTCACTGCATTGGTAAAAGAAACTTTGGATTTTTTCATCAAGACATCTCGATTATAATGAACAAATTACAAAATCTTGAATCACAAAGAAACAAAAATTGTTTGGAAAACAATTTATTTGATTAAAGAATTTGAAAATTTACGACTTAGCGGTATTTTGCCAATTCGCCCTGTTTTTTTGGGTAATTTGAATACCGAATTGTATATGCGGGTAAAAATCCTTAATTATGATGTAATTATTGAAAAATGGGTATGAGCAGACTTCGGTATTACGTTGAGGATCAAATATTTGGTGTATGCGCAAAGTTGGGCGAAAAGCTCAATTTCCCGGCTAGCAGCGTCCGGTTATACTTTATTTATGCCACCTTCATGACCTTCGGTTCGCCGATTATCCTTTATCTGGTGCTTGCTTTCTGGATGGAGCTGCAAAAACACTGGCGCCGTCACAACAGTCCTACGATCTGGGAACTGTAATTTTATTGATAGTAATCCCCGTCAACTGACTGAAACGGTGCTTTCCCAGCACAAAATACTCCCAAACAATGCTTCTGTAATAAAGTGGTGCGCGATATGACGTTCTTTTCGTCGTTTTGATAAGCGCAGGAATCATCATATAAAATGCAATGTGCGCCCTCAGAATCGCAACAACGTCGGGCCAGGCACCGGTAGCCATAAACCGCACGCTTGAAATCCCGTCGAGTATCAACCGGATAAAAACGGTTTTCCATCTCCTGCCTTTTGGCAAGTTCTTAAAAAGCATGATCAGGTTGTTCCGGTAATTAAGGAAGGTTTTGCGCGGGTTGGATTTGTGCAAAGTGCCGCCTCCCACATGGTAAACCACTGATTTACCGCAATAGGTAATGCGATATTGCATGTTCAGCAACCGCCAGCAAAGGTCAATTTCCTCCATATGCGCGAAAAACGACTCGTCAAAACCACCTGCTCGATGGAAAGCTGAGGCACGCACAAAAAGACAAGCACCCGTTGCCCAGAACACATCCTGCTCGTCGTCGAACTGACCCAGATCTTCTTCCCGGGTGTCAAAAATGCGCCCTCTGCAAAAGGGGTAACCCAGGTAATCCATATATCCGCCGGCCGCACCTGCGTATTCGAAGTGCGTTGGAAGATCGTAGGCGCGTATTTTCGGTTGGCAGGCAGCAATCCTTTCGTCCGAATCCATGAAGGAGATCACCGGTTGTATCCAGTTTTCGGTAACCTCAATGTCGGAGTTCAGCAGGATGTAATAGTCAGCTTCAATGCGTCCTAAAGCATCATTATATCCGCCCGCATAACCTTTGTTCTCGGAAATGGTGAGCGTATTTAATGTTGGATATGAAGCATTTAACCAGTCGAGCGAATGGTCCGTAGATGCATTATCAGCTATCCAGACTGAATAGCCTGCCGAATATTTTAAAATGTTGGGAAGGAATTGTTCGAGATGGTGTCTGCCGTTATAATTCAGGATGACAATCGCAACAGTGGGAGCCATTGATGAGGTGGTTATTTCATAAACCCTCCTAAATCAAGCCCGGGAATGTTGGGAAGTACACCATCCGTAGCTTTTTGCAAATGCTCCTTTATTTTTGGTTCAATGTTATCCAATGCTTTATTGACTGCGGCAACAATCAGATCCTGCAACATTTCCTTATCGTCCGGATTGACAAGGTCTTTATCAATATCCAGTCCTATTAATGCTTTTTGTCCGTTTACAGTCGCTTTCACCATTCCGCCGCCTGACTCAGCAACCTGGGTCAGCGTTACCAATGAATCCTGCGCGTCTTTCATGCGAGACTGAAGGTCTTTCATTTTGCCCATGAGCCCCATCATATCCGCCATATTACCAAACATAGTCGTACTAATTAAGTGATGCTTTTATAAAACCTTTTTACCGGAAATGGTTCCTATCGTAAAAGCATAAATGTACCACTTTTTTCAACAGTTTGATTGATATCATCCACGAAAGTCATTTTGTAAACATACGATCCTTCCGGCGCATTTGCCCCGTTTATAGTGCCGTCCCAGCCGCTTGCAATGTCGTTGGAATGGAAAACAACCTGCCCCCAGCGGTTCATCACCGAGAAGTTAAACGATTGAAGCTGATTGGATTTAGCTTCCAGAACGTCATTGTAGCCATCACCATTTGGGCTGAAAGCCTGCGGCACAAAAACGCCTGCACTTCTTTTGTAATTGACTACATTGGACAAGCTCTCAAAACCGCCCTGCGTGGAATTCGCCCGGACTTTGAAATTGTATTCAAGATCGCTTTGGGCATTCACCTTTACCGTGTAGCTTGAATTCATCTGAACCGGAATCGCCTCTTCCGGCGCGCTCGAACCGACACGGATCACATCATAACCGGAAACGCCTGCAAGAATTGGCGACTCAGTACTCCAGTTGAGCGTGGTTAAGTTCTTTTTGAGCAAAATCGTGCAAATGGGCTGCGAAGCGGGGACTTTCTGACCGCAGGAATTGGTATAACTGATGCGGTAGCAATAAGAAAGCTCGTCAGTCTTAACTTCCGGATCGGAATATTCACTTTGATTAAAAAGCGTAATGATTTTCTTGAACAATGTTGCGCCAGCCTCCGCTTTCTCGATGGTCAGGTCGTAAGTGCTGTTGGGACCGGCTCCCGGAACACTTGCTTTAATCGTTACAAGATGATCACCGTCAACAGTTACGGCTGCGTCCTTGATCGGTTTGGGAGAAGCAATTTCCGCTTTCACACCAACCGGCGCCGATGTGGAAGTTACATCATTGATCTTGGCAACAACCTGATATTCAGAATAACTGCCGCATTCCACGTCTTCATCCATATAGGTAATGTCATTAATGGAAGTGAAAGTTTTCACAATGGTCCCGTCGCGTAAAAGATCATACGATGTAAAATCAGTCGCATCCGGATATTTGCTCCATGTCAGAATGTTTTTCCCGTCCTCCGACTTTCCTGAAAGCGTCATGCTGCTGTAAACACGGCTGTCATTTTTACCCGAACAAAGGTCCTCAGAAGAGAGCTTCACCTGATAGGCCTGTGTCGTAACCATATTTTTCACATCAAAAGGCTGTACGCCGCCGGATGACCGTCTTCCTGCTGATGTATAGGTTGAATTATTTGTACTATAATTGATATCTGTATAAACACCGCTCAAACCCTGATATACGATCCGTAGCGTGCCGTCCCCCCGCATTTCAACCGATTTGATGGCGATATCATTAAGCTGCGCCTGCTGAAAAGTGATAGGAAGTGACGTCGCACGGCCGGCAGCGCATCCTTTCCCGACATATAGTCCTGTAATCAATGCTGTCGGATTACTGCTTACATCGGCATAACTGTGTTCTATCACGAGTGGGCTTCCTTTTTTCCAGATGTCCGTCTTTCCATCTCCCCATTCTATTTTCACCTCGTCATAGGCGCTCAGGATGACATCGTCGGTGAGGCTTAGAAATATCTTTCCACCACCGCACGAGGAATATTGCGGTGTGACAACGCGGGTCTCGAAGACTTTAACACTTTGACAAGCGTAGAACTGTCCGGAGGATACGGCCCCCTGCTGCAACATAGTGTAAGTGCCTGGAAGAGAATATGTAAAACTGGGGCCATTCTGTATTTTTGGAGATTTTCCGTCATAAGAAGCATCATAACCAACCAAAATTGGGTTCGGGACAGTATTTGTCACCCTAACTACGAGCGGCGCACAGCCTTCCGACTTGTCCATTGTGAAACCGCCCCCTCCGCGGTCGCAAAGTCCCTGGGCCTGCAGTGTGTTACCAACTAAAATGAAGAGGAAGAAAAGTGATAGTAGTATTAATCTCATAAGTGTGCAATGTTATAACATGACTTTTTTAGAGACTCCATATTACTAATGGAGTGTTATCAAGAAGTGATGGTTGTAAAGGGTCTGCAAAAATAATCTATTTCGGGCGAGAATGCCGCTTACTATTTTAACGGGATTGCATCCAAAGTATTATTCTGATTTACAAGCCAATAAAAAAATCCTATCGGATCAATAAAAAGCTCCCATTTCTGGAAATTTGATTCCCTAATGCATCGGTCATCTCGATTTTGTACAAATAATAACCTCCCGGCGCTTTCCCGGTTTTAATGTTCCCATCCCAACCGTCTGCAATGTCATCTGTTTGAAACACAACCTCACCCCAACGCGAAAAAACAGACATACTGAATTTGGATACAAAATAAGCCTTCACTTCAAACCGTTCGTTGTGGGCGTCACCATTCGGTGTGAATGCGTCCGGGATAAGCACAATAGGGTCTCTCCGCAGCGAGAGGACGTTGGAGTAACTTTCCATATTTCCGTCTGCCGAACGAGCCTTTACCTGAAACGAAAATGCAGACTGAGATCCGATATCAAGCATATGACTGGTTTCCAATTGCTTCGGAATCTCATCCTTAACAACCCCTGCATTGTCGGTTTGAATCAAATCATAAGATCCTATGCTGGCAGTAAACGGAGCGTCAGCATTCCAATACACATCAGAAATGCGGTTTTGAAGTAAAATTGAGCAGATCGGCACGCTGGGTGCAGGCGATTTCAGGTTGCAGGCATTTTCGTAAGTAAACCGATAACAATATGAATTCTCATTTGGATTGACGTCGATGTCGTCAAACAACAGACTTTGATTGCCCGGTTGGGACACTTGCTGAAAATCCTGGCTTCCTAATGTAGCACGTTCGATAATCAGGTTGTAGCTGCTGGTGAGGCCTTCACCGACCAGTGCGACCTGGGTGGAAATCGTCTTTTCGTCTTTGACTGTTACACTGCCGGTTGTTATCGTCTCAGGCAATGCACTTTTAGGGGCAATGCTGAAAGGTGTGGAGTATGAACGGACGTCATTTTCAATGATGGCAACAATCTCATACTGATAATTAGTCCCGCATTTTACATCCGTATCGAGATAAGAAAGCTGTTCTGCTGATGAAAAAATCACAGAACCGTCGCGTTTTAATTGATATTGGATTAAATTATCCGTGTTGGGATAATGCTCCCACGCCACAGAAATGATCTCATCCAATGACACCAAACCTTCCTTAACCACCATGCTGCTGACAATCGGGCTGTCTATCAGGTTATCACAAAAATTCTTGGACGACAATTTAAAACGGTAAATCTGCCTGGCGTTCAAACCTGAAATGGTTGCCGATTGCGCGCCGTCCGACTGACCGCCTTTGCCCGTTGATACGAATTGCCCGTCGCCCTTATCAATCCAGATCTCTGTCGCTAAGCCTTCCATGCCATCATAAAGAATCTTTGCCTCGCCGGAAGCAAGCATTTCCACGCTTCTGATCCTGATTTTAGCAAGCGTCTGCGGCGCGGTTTCTTTGGTTAATGTGGTTTTTAATGTCTGGCTGCAATTCCCCGAAGTATGTTTCCCTTGCACAGTGATAGCAGGAATGTTCCCGGCAGATGCATATTGATGATCATAAAAAAGCCTCCCGCCATTCTTGATATTTACGGACTGACTTTTACCATCGCCCCAATTGATCTCGATGGCGTCATAAGCCTGTGCAATTGCATCATCAACCAGCGTAAGCCGCACCCGTCCGCTGTTACAAGTCATCAGATCGGCCTTGGGAGCGCGATTTTCTTTTACGATAACTTCTTTGCAAAGACTGAATCCCGCAACATCTTTTATACTGCCGTATTGCAGAATGGTGTAAGTCCCGGGCAGATCATAAACATGCGAAAGCTCGAAGGACCGGTCCTTTTCCTCTGGCGGTGAAGTGCTGTTTTTGTCGAAGTTATAGGCGTAGGTTACGTTTTCTGCATTAACCATCTGATTGGTAATATTCACTGTCAGTGGCGCGCAGCCTTCGGTAGGCGTGACGAGAAATTTACCGCTTGAACCACAGAAGCTTTGTCCGGATACGTTTTTATTAATAAACAAACATGCGCTTAACAGGAACAATATCAGTAGATTAATCTTCATAGGTGAGTAAATTTATTTCAAAATGACGGGCGGGATAGTTCCTGCGCATCATTGAAACGGATAAGCCAAAAGCTTTGTTAGCATGCAATGGAGGTTCAAAAATAGAACTTTTCAACATTAAGCATGTACCTTTGCTGAGTAAAAACGAGTTTTTGTCTAAAACTATTTTTCGTCAACCTGATTAATGAATAATAATAGCATTCCAATAGTTCTGGATTCCATAGATGAGGCCATAGAGGCTATAAGAAGAGGAGAAATGATCATTGTCGTTGATGATGAAGATCGTGAAAATGAAGGCGATTTTATCTGTGCCGCCGAACTCATAACCCCCGAAATTGTCAATTTTATGGCCCGTGAAGGCCGTGGATTGATCTGCGTTCCTATCACCGAAGAGCGCTGCGCCGAGCTGAACCTCGAAATGATGGTCGGCACGAACACGGCATTGCACGAAACAGCATTTACTGTGTCAGTGGATTTGCTTGGGCATGGATGCACCACAGGAATTTCGGCCAGCGACCGTTCCAAAACGATCAAAGCATTGGTTGATGCGGATACATTGCCCGAAGATCTGGGTCGTCCGGGACATATTTTTCCATTAAAGGCCAAACAAGGCGGTGTTTTAAGAAGAACAGGCCACACCGAAGCTGCGATTGACTTTCCAAGGCTTGCGGGTTTGGCACCAGCCGGGGTTTTGGTGGAGATATTGAATGAGGACGGATCCATGGCCCGTTTGCCTCAGCTCAGGGAAATTGCCAACCGTTTTAACCTTAAACTGGTTAGTATCAAGGACCTTATTGAATACAGACTTCAAAAAGAGTCTTTAATAAAAAGAGAAATCGGCGTGGATATGCCTACCAAATGGGGCCATTTCGATCTGATCGCTTACCGCCAGATCAACACCGGCGATTTGCATCTGGCATTGGTAAAAGGAACCTGGGAAAAAGATGAGCCTGTGCTTGTCCGCGTACATTCATCCTGCGTTACCGGCGATATTTTTGGCTCGTGCCGCTGCGACTGCGGTCCCCAGCTGCATGCTGCTATGGAAATGGTGGACCGAGAAGGCAAGGGCGTGATCGTATACATGAACCAGGAAGGACGCGGGATCGGGCTTTTGAATAAATTGAGGGCATATAAACTGCAAGAAATGGGCAGAGATACGGTTGAGGCCAATCTGGAACTCGGTTTTCCTATGGACGACCGCGATTACGGCGTTGGAGCGCAAATCCTCCGCGACTTGGAAGTGACAAAATTGAAACTGATTACCAACAATCCTAAAAAACGCGCCGGCCTGATCGGTTACGGGCTTGAAATTGTGGATTCGGTGACCGTTGAAATTCCTTCTAACCCGCACAATGAAAAATATCTTTTGACAAAAAGAGATAAAATGGGTCACAATTTGAGCAACCTTACCATTCCGGTTAATAAGGGGTAAGGAATGTTGTTTCAGTCAAGTCATATCTAATATTTGTACTAATAGCGGTAGAATTTTAAATGGATATCAATCAGGTTTTTGAAGCATTTAACACCTTGCGTGTACTGGTTATCGGAGATGTAATGCTGGACTCTTATGTCTGGGGAAAAGTAGAAAGGATTTCCCCAGAAGCCCCGGTTCCGGTTGTTAATGTTCAGAAGCGCGAGTATCGCCTCGGCGGTGCCGGCAATGTCCTTTTAAATGTACAATCGCTTGGTGCGGAAGCTATTATATGCACGGTAATCGGCACGGACAGCTCAGGCGATCTGCTAAAAAACAGTTTGAAGGAAAAAGGCCTGAATTGTGAAGGCTTAATTCGCAGCGAAAGCCGGATCACGACCATTAAGGAACGCATTATTGCAGGTTCTCAACAGGTTGTCCGCATTGATACGGAAACCGACAGACCCATTTCCGCCATTGAAACCGAAAAACTTATTGCCAAAGCCAAAGAGCTGATTCCGAGCAGCAATGTGATTATTTTTGAAGATTATGACAAAGGCGTGCTAACCCCTGAGTCAATTTCCGAAATCACTGCATTTGCCAACGAGCATAATGTTCCTACCGTTGTTGATCCCAAAAAACGAAACTTCCTGGCTTATAACAATACGACGATGTTTAAGCCAAATCTCAAAGAACTGCGGGAGGGCCTGAAAATCGAATTTGACGTTGATAATCCTGAGGAACTTCGTGATGCCGTACGGCATTTGAAAGAAGCATTGCATGTGAAAGGTGCATTAATAACCCTTTCAGAACGAGGCGTAATTATTGATTATCAGGATGAAGTCCACAAACTGCCCGCGCATATCCGGCAAATTGCGGATGTTTCCGGGGCTGGCGACACGGTGATCAGCATTGCGGCATGCTGCGTTGCATTAGGACTGCCATCAAAAACCATTGCTGCGATTTCCAATCTGGGCGGAGGCTTGGTTTGCGAGTTGGTGGGCGTGGTGCCCATTGACAAGGAATTGCTCAAAACAGAAGCAATCAACCTCATTATTCCACCCGCTTTTGCATAAGCAACAACCGAGTTGATGGAGTTTTAAATTACCAGTTGATCCCGGACTGCCCTAGGCCCATTCTTCTCGTAAATTTAGAAGAAAGCTTCGACCGGCTCGTGATATAGCGAACACTTGCGCCAATGTAGGGAGTCGTTGCGGGTGTGTAAGAAGTAAGATTTTCCCGGGCACTATTGAATGTTTTGATCTGGCGGAAAGTGCTTACACCAGCTTCAACCGACACATTGATGGCCGTAAACAAGTGCGCATTGGCAGAAATCCCGGTTTTGATCTGACGATAATTCTCTCTCCTAAGCATCTTTTCCTCAGGCATCTGTATTTGGAACCCGCCGCTATAACCGCTTAATCCTGCAAGCAAATCCACATTAAACCATTTGGTGGCCTTATAATTGGCATTCGCCATAAAAGGCAGCAACGCGGAAACGCGCCAATGTCTACCCAAACCCTTATTAACCCCAAAAACAGGGACAAAACGCAGCTTTTGGTTATATGCTAAAACAGATCCATACATGATCTGAGTCCGCAAACCGAGAATGTGCATCCGCGCCGCGCCGCCCCAGAAAAAAGGCTGCGGACTGAAAAAAGTCTCATTGGTCTCCGTCATACCCAAGCCGCCCCCATACACCCAAAGCCGGTCCTTAATGCTGGCTTGCAGCCTTATTACACCCAGCGAGAGCGTTTTATACCCATGTTCAGGATTATTTTTTCCATCAACGGTTGGCTGGATCTGGTTGTATTGCGCCAGCATAACTGTGTGCACAGCGCGCAGATCAAACTTCTTTCTCAAACTATAACCCAGCTGCACTTCGCTGTGGATGGGAATTATGCCTAAAAAACCGGTTCTCGTCACGCCGTAATCCTGCGTCCCGTTCATGCTGGAAGGCACTGCATAATCTGCTTTTAATGTCAAATTGGGATAAAAAAGGCGGCTTAGCGAGAAATGCTGCGCTTGCGCGGCGCCGAAAAGCAAAAGAAATGAGCAGGTTAGCAGACTTCGGGAATGGATCATGCGGAAAAGTCGGGGTGGCTGATTTTGGCAAATAACGTGAAAAACCGGGGGCTATTGTATTTGAAAGCAGATCCGGCTTGCACGGTGATAGTACAATCAGCGCCAAAGCGGGTAATAACAAGCGCAAATTGCCTTAACTTAAAAACAATGTGAATGAATCCTCATATGAAAACAACATTACTTTTCTTATTCATTCTGCTATCCAATGTTGCCATGGCGCAAACTGCTGAAACTTACGCTGAAAAACTGGGTTACCCGAAAGGGAAAAAAGTGCTGATCATTCATGTGGATGATGTCGGTATGTCTTATGAATCTAACCAGGGCGCGATCAAGGCGATCCGTAATGGTGTTGCCAATTCCCTGAGCGTAATGATGCCTTGCGGCTGGGTGCCGGGTTTTGTAAATTATTGGAAAGAAAACAAAGATCTCGATGCAGGACTTCACCTTACTATGACGTCCGAGTGGAAGGATTACCGCTGGGGACCGCTTGCCGGGAAGCCGAATGTGAAAGGGCTGGTCGATCCCGAAGGTGCAATGTGGCGGAGTGTGGCCGATGTTGTAAAAAATGCTTCCGCCGATGAAGTGGAAATGGAGATCCGGGCGCAGCTGGACCGTGCGCGGGCGATGGGTTTAGAACCCACGCATATGGATTCACACATGGGCACGCTTTTCGCAAAGAATGAATTTCTGGAGCGTTACCTGAAAGTAGGCATGCAGGAAAAAATCCCGGTCATGTTCCCGGGAGGGCATAACACGTCTATCCAGGCCGACGAAAGAATGAGTGCGGAGCGTTTTCAAATGACACAAGCCATTGGAAAGCAACTCTGGGATGCCGGACTTCCTGTGCTGGACGATCTGGAAAACACCAGTTACGGCTGGAAAGGGCCGGAAAACGGCGACAAATCTGAAAAAGCGCTGCAAAAATACAAGACAGACAAATACATCAATGCCATCAAAGCGCTTAAACCAGGCCTGACGATGGTCATTATGCACTGCACAATCCACTCCGACATATTCCCGCACATTTCGGATTCATTGCCTACGCGTGAGGGCGATTACCTGGCGATGGTTGATCCCGAATTGAAAAAATACATTGAAAAAGAAGGCATCATTCTCACCACCTGGCGCGAGGCGATGCAGCGGAGACAGAAAGTGAAGTAATGAGGGAATCAAATCATTGATTTTCAACCCCAATGTGTGCATACACGATCTTATAGAAATCGGGTGGCAGGAATGGTTTTACGAGATAATCGGTGAAACCATTCGCTAATGCACGTTCGCGCTCGTCTTCGAATGCAGATGCGGTAAGCGCCACAATGGGGATTTGCGGATCGCGTTTGCGGATCATACTTGTGGCTTCGAAACCATCCATGACAGGCATCCGCAGATCCATGAATATGAGGTCAAAGCGGTCGGAGAAATATTTATCGACCGCTTGCTTTCCGTCCGATGCAAGATCAAAGGGAATGTTCTTTCTTTTTAAAAGACTGGTGGCAAAAATCAAATTCGTGGCATTGTCGTCCACGACCAGCACTTTGGAGCCTTTGTTTAATGCGGGTGTAGGCACCTTTTCTGATTTTGCCGGATCTTCCACGGTAACGGAATAGGGAAGCGCAATTTGAAATGAAAATACAGAACCATCTCCAAGCTTACTCTTAAGCCTCAGCTCTCCGCCAAACAAACGGACCAACTCCCTGGAAATGGCCAATCCGAGCCCCGTCCCGCCATCCTGCCTTTTCACCAGGCTTCTTACCTGTGTAAATATTTCAAAAACATTGGATTGCTGATCCTCCGAAATACCAATCCCTGTATCGGAAACGGCAAATTCCAGCTTGATAATGCCATCGTTCGTACGCTCCAACTCCTTAACCGAGAACTTTACAAACCCCGAATCCGTGAATTTAATGGCATTATGAATCAAGTTGTTTATCACCTGGCTCAACCGGACCTGGTCGCCGCGAAGTTGGGGAAGGTTAGGCGAAAGATCTGCTGACAATTCAAGGCCTTTTTCCCGTGCGCGAGGCAGAAAACTGTTATAAAGGTTTTTGAAAAGCTCTTCGATGTCGAACGTAACGGGATGAAGCTTGACGTGATTGGAATTTATTTTATTAAAGTCTAATATATCATTCACAACCGCCATTAAGTGAATAGAGGAGAATTTCAGCGTTTCTATCAGCTCCATTTCCTCCTCGCTCCGCGATTTATTCTCTTCCAAAAGATGCACTATGCCCACAATGCCATTCAGCGGCGTGCGGATCTCATGGCTCATCGTGGACAGGAACTCCGACTTGGCCAATGTTGCATCTTCCGCAATCTGCTTTTGCTTTTCCAGCAGGTCATTTTGCTCGGCAAGCGAAAAAAGATAGAAAAATTCATGTTTGTTACGGCTCTCATGAAAATACATCATGAAGGGAAACAGCATTTGCCCAAGAAAGAAAAACAACCCGCCCTGACTGAAAAAATTGTACAGATAGCCTGGATGGCGGTAATACAATGCCGGTGGGAAGATCGTCATAACACACACGGTCAGGATAATGCTGTACTGCACAGGCCACCGGAGTACAAAGAACGAGAACATTAAGCCAAGCGTCATGTTCAGGCTGGCACGGTCGTAGGAGGCATGCGGCACTTCGGCCAGGATATACGCGTGCACCGGCACCAATGCGAGATTTGTATAGAAAGATGCTTTCTGAGCGCTTAGCCTGCCCGTAAAATGAAGTGTGAGCAAAAAGATGATAACGCCGCTCAGGACCAGTTCTGCCGCCAAAACCTCCGGAAACGCAGGATCTTTTCGCAAAAAATAGAGGATGGATGTAGCAGGATAACCAACCAGATAAGCAACACAAAAGATAATGTTGCCCCACCGCGACTTCAACTCACTTTCTTTTTTCCACAGTTCGTTGAACTCGTTCGTATATGTAGATTTATTCAAGAAAGAGCAATTTAAATGCGCTGATAACAAGGTTGAGACTGTCGGTCGGACAATGATCCAAATTTACATAAATAGCAAAAAATAAGGGCATCCAAATGAATGAATACCCTTATTTCAAGCAATAACTTATTTAATGTTACAAATCAATCGCTTCACCGTAAGCCGCTTCCGTTGCTCCTTTCAGTGCTTCGGACATTGTTGGGTGCGGATGGATTGCACGCATAATCTCATGAGAAGTAGTTTCCAATTTACGGGCTACAACCACCTCAGCGATCATTTCCGTAACATTGGCACCAATCATGTGAGCACCAAGGAACTCACCATATTTTGCGTCAAAGATCACTTTTACAAAACCGTCGGTAACACCTGCTCCAACCGCCTTACCCGACGCCTTGAATGGGAATTTACCTACTTTAATGTCGTAACCAGCTTCTTTTGCTTTTTTCTCTGTAAATCCAACAGACGCAATTTCAGGCTGGCAGTAAGTACATCCCGGAATGTTTCCGTAATCCAATGCTTCCGTTTTGTGTCCTGCGATTTTTTCAGCACAGATAATTCCCTCAGCCGTAGCAACGTGTGCCAAAGCAGGGCCAGGCGTGCAGTCGCCAATCGCATAAAATCCTGGAACGCTGGTTTCATACCATTCGTTTACAGTGATTTTGCCTTTATCCGTTTTAATGCCTGTTTCTTCCAGACCAATATTTTCAAGATTAGCAACGATTCCGGCAGCCGAAAGCACGATATCTACTTCAAATGATTTCTGTCCGTCCGGCGTCTTCACAGAAACTTTACAACCGTTTCCGGAAGTATCCACGGTCTCAACCGTTGAGTTTACGTAAGTTTCGATGCCCAGCTTTTTGTATTGCTTTGCAATTTCTTTTGATATGTCCTCGTCCTCAACCGGAACCAGGTTTGGCAGGAATTCAACAACAGTCACTTTCGTGCCCATAGAAGCGTATACATAAGCGAATTCCATTCCAATCGCACCTGATCCAACTACCAGCATAGAAGCAGGTTGTTTTTCAAGGCTCATTGCTTTGCGGTATTCGATAACTTTCTGACCGTCGATCTTGATATTCGGCAACTCACGAGCACGCGCGCCGGTGGCGATAATAACGCCTTTACCAGCTGTGTAGTCCGTTGTCTTACCGTCTTTGTCTGTAACTGCAACTGTTTTCTGGCCCTTAACTTTGCCCGTTCCCATGAGGACGTCGATCTTGTTCTTTTTCATCAAGAAAGAAACGCCTTTGCTCATGGTATCCGCAACGCCACGGCTACGCTGGATCACTGCACCGAAATCAGCAGCATACTCACCAACATTGATCCCGTAATCTTTTGCATGCTTAATGTATTCAAAAACCTGTGCACTTTTCAGAAGTGCTTTGGTAGGAATGCAGCCCCAGTTAAGGCATATTCCACCTAAACTTTCTTTTTCAACAATTGCTACTTTAAGTCCTAATTGGGAAGCGCGAATGGCTGCGGGATAACCTCCCGGGCCGCTGCCAATTACTATCACATCATATGCTTGAGCCATTTTCCGGTATTTTTATTGTACGAAATGGGTTGACAAAAATTTCCTGCAAAGTTAAGACGATTTGCCGGAAAGACTACATCTACAACGCCTCGTATTTGCAGTGAAACTGAGGGTTATTGCTATTTGTTGTAGCTTTGCGACGTTTAGAGCCTGCGGGACCTCTGTCAGTCTGAGCGGAGCCGAAGACGCGTTACCAAGGAGTAGCGTGCCTTCGGCTCCGCTCAGGCTGACAAGGTCAAACAGCAACATTTTTTCAAACTTAAATTCAAAAAATTCAAATGACTGCAGAGCAATTGAAAGACTTGAAGGCCCGTGTAGAGGCTTTGGGGAGGTATCTTTGACTACGATAACCGAAAAAAACAACTAGAAGATCTTGAACAGCAGACTGTTCAACCGGAGTTCT
This sequence comes from Dyadobacter chenhuakuii, assembly GCF_023821985.2. NCBI lineage: Bacteria > Pseudomonadati > Bacteroidota > Cytophagia > Cytophagales > Spirosomataceae > Dyadobacter > Dyadobacter chenhuakuii. The sequence continues at coordinate 4,247,001 of NZ_CP098805.1, forward strand.
GGAATGATTCAGAACGTGCCGAGAAAACAATGCGGGAAATCCGTGGATTGAAATTCTGGACCAATGGATACGAAGAACTTTCGCGCTTGCGGGACGATCTGGACACAATTTGGGAATTTTATGAAGCCGACGAAGCAACAGAGGAAGAAGTGGATGAAGAAGGCCTGAAACTTTCCAACAAGCTGGAAGAAGTAGAATTCCGGAAAATGATGGGGGAAGAAGGCGACGAACTGCCGGCTGTAATTGAGATCAATGCAGGCGCAGGCGGAACGGAGTCGCAGGACTGGGCATCCATGCTCATGCGCATGTACATTATGTGGGCTGAGAAAAATGGTTACAAGGTCCGGGAAGTGGATTTGCAGGATGGCGATGTGGCTGGTGTTAAGTCCGTTACATTGGAAATTGATGGTGAATACGCTTACGGAAATTTGAAATCGGAAAATGGTGTGCATCGGCTGGTCCGCATTTCGCCTTTTGATTCCAACGCAAGGAGGCATACTTCGTTTACATCCGTTTATGTGTATCCGCTTGCTGATGACAACATTGAAATTGATGTTAACCTAGCCGACATTACCTGGGACACCTATCGTTCCGGTGGAGCAGGCGGCCAGAATGTGAACAAAGTGGAAACCGCGGTGCGTTTGCACCATAAGCCTTCCGGGATCATCATTGCCTGTCAGCAGGAACGTTCGCAGTTAATGAATAAAGAAGTGGCTATCAGGCTTTTGAAGTCACGACTTTACCAGATCGAGCTCGAAAAACGGAATTCTGCACGCGCAGAAGTGGAAGCATCCAAGCGAAAAATCGAATGGGGCTCCCAGATCCGCAGCTACGTCCTCGACGACCGCCGCGTAAAAGACCACCGAACCGATCACCAGACATCGAACACCGATGCTGTATTGAATGGTGAGATCAATGATTTCATCAAGGCATATCTGATGGAGTCGTAAGATTTCTAACTTTTTTGAAACCTCCAAGTCGCCAGATTAAGGTGCTTACTTGGAGGTTTTTTTTCTTTTGAGTAACTTACTTTCTAAATGCAAAGATTATGAGCGAAATAGAGTTGATGAATAAGATGTCCGTGCTTCCTCAAAATTTAAGGGAGGAGGTTTCCGATTATGTCGATTTCCTAATCAGCAAGTATCTTCATAAAGATAGCCTGAAGAAAACGCCCTTGAAATTTGGGATGATGAAGGGGACTTTCACCATGAGCCCAGATTTTGACGAGCCGCTGGATGACTTTAAAGAATATATGCCTTGAATATAATTTTAGATACACACGCACTAATTTGGTTTTTTGAGGGAGACTCAAACTTGTCGGCAAAGGCACTTGAAGCAATTGAAAACACCAATAATAAAAAATTTGTAAGCGTTGCCTCTCTATGGGAAATAGCTATTAAAACGAGCTTGGGCAAATTGACCCTGCAAAAGCCTTTGGATACATTTCTTTCAGAACTCGTCCAGTCCGACATTCAAATTCTACCTATTTCAATAAATCAAGTCCTGCTGGTAAGTCAATTAGACTTCTTTCACAAAGATCCATTTGACCGCATTATCATAGCGCAAAGTATTACCGAAAAATTTCCCGTTGTTACAAAAGACCCGAGCTTCCTCTTATATCCAACTGACCTGTACTGGTGATGCAGGAGCCTACTACACTCCCCTTCCACAAACTAGGCTGCGGAAACCGCATTCTCCTTGCATTTCACGGCATCGGGCAGGATGGGGCGAGTTGCTTTCGACCTTTTGAGAAGATGCTAGGCGAACGTTATACCATTTATGCTTTTGATCTCTATTTTCATGGGCTGAGTTTGGGGGTTCAGTCAGGGGTTGTTACCAAGCAGTTTTGGGTGGAGCAGGTTCGGCATTTTCTTGAAACGGAGAAGATTGGCAGGTTCGACATTGCCGGTTTCAGCATGGGTGGGCGGTTTGCTTTGGCTACTTTGGAAGGTTTTCCGGAGCGTGTTGATGATGTATTTCTGATTGCTCCCGATGGGGTTTCGGAGCATCCGCTTTATTCGCTGGCGAGCCGCTTTGCTCCTGCACGGGGGCTTTTTCGCTGGTCTATGAAGCGTCCGGAGGCCTTTTTTAAGGTTGCTGATGTGCTTCAAAAAGCTGGTTTGGTGAATGCGAGTTTGTATCGTTTTACGCAGCAAGTGCTTAATACACCTGACAAACGGCAAACCGTTTACAATTCCTGGGTCCATTTCCGGGATTTGCGATTTGACATTTCTGCGCTTTACCAGAAGGCTTCAATCAATAATGTTTCGATTTATTTGTTCGTAGGCCAATTTGATAAACTATTGAAACCCGCAGCCGTCAGGCGACTTGCGGATTTGATTCCTAAAAACCAATATATTCAACTCAAAAGCGGTCATACGCAGCTGGTTGAGCAGGCGGCCTCATGGATTTTTGCTTTATTTAAGTAAATTGAGGAAACTAAACCCGCCGCATGCAGCAAACTTTACCGAAGAATGATACAAACTGGCGCCTGAAAGCCATTATGGGCGGCTCCGCCGGAAACTTGGTTGAATGGTACGACTGGTACGCCTATTCCGCTTTTTCCCTCTATTTTGCCAACAGCTTTTTCCCCGATTCCAATCCTACTGTCCAGCTTCTCAACACCGCCGGAATCTTCGCCGTGGGCTTTCTAATGCGCCCGATCGGTGGTTATATTTTCGGTAAACTGGCTGATACAAAAGGGAGAAAAGAGGCTATGACATTGTCGGTTCTGCTGATGTCGTTTGGCTCATTGCTGATTGCATTTCTGCCGGGTTATAACAGCATTGGCATAGCAGCACCTATTCTATTGCTGGTTGCCAGGCTTTTGCAAGGGTTAAGCGTGGGAGGCGAATATGGGACTTCCGCCACGTATCTGAGCGAAGTCGCTACCAAAGAGCGGCGTGGATTCTATTCCAGCTTTCAATATGTGACATTAATAGGCGGTCAGTTGCTGGCATTGGGCTTACAGCTTATTCTTCAAAATGTGTTTCTGAATGATAAGCAGATGCACGAATGGGGCTGGCGCATTCCTTTTGTGGTTGGCGCTGCACTTTCGCTGGTCGCCCTTTACCTGCGGACGCATTTAAATGAAACTGAGGCATTCATTGCCAAAGAGGAAACAATCAAGAAAAAAGGCTCTCTGAAAGAGCTATTGAAGCATCCCAAGGCCATTCTGGTTGTGGTTGGATTAACATTAGGCGGCACACTTGCCTTTTATACATACACCACTTACATGCAGAAGTTTCTGGTTAACACCGTTGGCCTGACCAAATATCAATCGACGATCCTGACATTCTGCTCTTTGTTGATCTTTGCGCTTTTGCAGCCCGCTTTCGGAGCATTGAGCGATAAAATAGGCCGTCGTCCGCTGCTGATTTCATTTGGTGTGCTGGGGACGATCTTCACTTATCCGTTGCTAAGCACATTAAGCCACACGACGGATATGTGGTCGGCATTTGGCCTGCTTATGGCGGCGCTCATCATTGTGAGCGGCTATACTTCCATTAACGCAGTTGTAAAAGCAGAGCTTTTTCCCGTGGAAGTGCGGGCGCTGGGCGTAGGGCTCCCCTACTCGATTACGGTTGCAGTTTTCGGCGGGACGGCTGAATATTTGGCACTTTGGGCGAAGAACTTAGGTCATGAAAGTTACTATTACTGGTATGTTACGGGGTGCATATTTATCTCGCTCATCATTTATTTCAAAATGAAGGATACCAAACACACTTCGCTCATCGATTAGAGCCTTGGAAAAGATAAATTATCTCTTGACATAATCCATTCGAATGTATAACTTTCTGAAAACCAAAACTTTTAGAAGTTATGAACATGATGAACCGAATCGAGCATTGGGGCGATACGCATCATCCGGCATGGCTGGATATAGTTCGTATTGCTTTGGGAGTATTTCTGTTTGTGAAAGGCATCAGCTTTATCAGCGACACCACGCGCTTATCGAAGCTGGTAACAGGACTTGATCTTCATTTGTATACGGTTGCATCTGTGCATTACGTAGCGTTCGCACATATTTTTGGTGGATTTCTGATCGCACTTGGTTGCCTTACACGCATTTCTGCGATCATTCAAATTCCAATCTTGCTCGTCGCGGTATTTTTCGTCAACTTTCGCTCAGGATTTTCTTACCTGAACTCCGAACTCTGGCTTTCCATGATCACATTGATTCTGGTAGTCACTTTCGCCGTTGTCGGTTCCGGCAAGCTTTCGATGGATGAATGGATGAAAATGCACGACCGGTAGCCGTTAGATCAGCTCGGGTGCGGTTTTATACAAATATTTTCTTTTGTATTCCAATGGCGTCATATCCGTCACTTTCTTGAAATGCCGGTAAAAGTTGGAAACATTATTAAAGCCGCACTCAAAGCAAATCACTTCTGTCGCCAATTTATCCTCAATCAAAAACCGGCAAGCCTGGCTGATGCGGATTTCCACCAGAAAATCATTGTAAGTCTTCTTGGTCATTAATTTGAAATAACGGCAAAAGGAAGTTATCCCAAGGTTCGCAATGGACGCGACGTCCTGCAAGGAAATGTCGTTTCGGTAGTTTGAGAGCGTATAGGCATATATTTTGTTAAGCCGCAACGTTTCCGAATCATTGGATTTGTAAAAGGCGTGTGCCGATGCGATGGTTTCTAAATCTGTTGCTTCCGCCAGAATCTTTAATATAGAAAGCAATGCAATCAGCCTGTCCAGGTTTTGCGCATTAACGGCCGCTTTCATCAATGGAATAATCCCCTCCTTTGCTTTGCCTTTAATCAAAAGTCCGCGCCGCGCTTTTTCGTAAAGTTTGGGGATTTGATACGCTTCCGGCAATTGTAGCAATTCACTTCCCAGACAATTAGGCAAAAAGTGAACAATGATCACCTCCACAGCTGTATTGCTCGAACCCTCTTCAACACGCCAGGTGTGCGGCAGGTTTTCGCCCAGCAGAATGAGCTCTCCGTCTGAAAAATTGCTGATATTATCTCCGATGAACCGCACGCCGGTTCCCTTAATCAGGTAATGAAGCTCCAATTCAGGATGGTAATGCCATACTGTGCCGAAGCCGGAATCTTTGTCGTGGCGGATGCTGAAAGAAGTCCGGGACGCAATCGGAACTTTATGAAAGTGCGGTTTCATTTTTAAAAATCTTCTTGACAACATTATGTTGCCAACATTCAATCTAAAAAGAAATTTTTTGGAATATCTATCTACGTTTATCGTAAAAAGTTTAAAATAGTTATATCAAATCCGGCAATTATTTTAATTTACTATGGTTACTTCTTATGGCTGGTCGAAAATGCCTGATTGCTGCTGAAAGAATGGATCTTGTTCAAAAATCTTTCCTTGGCCGCCGGATTGTTGTAGCGGTTCATCTGGCAAAAGATTTCACTTTTTAAATTTAAAAAAAGATAAGCCTGAAAATTTTCCTCTGCTTTAATGTCAACACGCTGGTCCCAAATTCTTGCAAAAACGCTTTCCGTAATCGTTTCAGCCTCTTTTTGATCTTTTAAAATCACTGTGCAGAATTTCACCGCAGGAAAGTAAAAGTATGAGCAAAGTTGCGTGAAAGCAGCCTCATCCCCCTGTTTGATCTGATAAAGAATGTGTTGATTTGGGAAATCCATAGCTTTAAGAATTAAGGGTAGAAATGGTTTTTTATTTAACCAGGTTCTTTTTAAAAATGCTGGTAATGCCTAATGATGCCTGTAAATGCTCCACTTCTTCCAGCAATTCGTCCATTTGTGACTGTAATGCGGGCGTTAATGCATCCACTTCCCTTCTTGTGTAAGTGGAGATCGGGAAGCCGCGGCGTTTCAGGCTGTACTTGGCAATCGTAGGATAAGCGGAGTGGACAACGTCCATGGAATCTTCCAGAAACTGCTGCACTTCGGCAAGCGCATCCGCTGCCGCCGGATCATTGTAATGCTCACATATCCAGACGACAAGCTCCGGAAAAATATTACCTTGAATGCACGATAGCCCCGCAGCGCCCGCCCGGAGCGATGCCACTGCATTCACCATATAGGCATCGTAAAGACCAAACTTATGTCCATCCGCGACGGCTATCCGCCGCTTCACTTCATCCAGATCCAGACTAGTATCTTTATGGTAAATGATGCGGCCCGTCAACATGAGCGTTTCCAGTATTTCACTGTTAATCAATCGTTTGTAAGGAACGGGACATTCATACAGCCCAAGAGGAATACTATCTGTAAGCGATATCAGTTCAAGAATGCGGTTGGTAAAAACTTCATCTGACTCTGTTTCTTCGGCCATAAGCCCCGTAATGATGATTACAGCCTGCACACCGGTTGCATATATACGTTTTGTAAATGCCGCCTGCTCGGCTACACTTCCAGGAAATGTGCCCGTTGCAACCACCGGCACGCGGCCATCCACCTGATCTACAACAGTCTGAGTTACATCCAGGCGCTCCTGCTCCGACAATTCAAACATTTCACTTGACAAGCAATTGGCAAACAAGCCTGTTGCACCGGCTTCCAGATACAGGTCTGTTAATGCTCTTAATCCAACATAATCCACCGCTCCTGATTTAAGAAACGGGGTCAACATAACAGGGATGAATCCTTGGGGCAATGAGTCAGAGGAGGGTGTTGCGTAGTTCATGATATTGATGTCGAATGTATTGTGTTAGTGTTTGTCTGCAAAAACTTCTTCTTCCGGCTGCGTTTTGCCTTTCAGCCTCGTCAGCAACATACCGGTTAAAAATATCGTGAGCGTGCCCACGACCATGATCATATTCTGATGCAGCGGGTTACGCAGATATTCGTATTGGTCGGGAAGTTGCGTAGAAAATGTCATCCAGATAATAACCGCAATGCCTATTAATGTGGCAGTCAGCGCTTCCGTGTTTTTAGTTGATCTTGATACAATGCCGAGTAAGAATAACCCAAGCATTCCACCGGCGAAAATTCCCGAAAGCATCCACCACACATCCAGCACACTTTTCACCCCGATCATGGCAATTCCGGTGATCATTCCCAGCAGTCCGAAAACCGTCGTAGCAATGTATAGCAGCCGCAACGACTCTTTTTGTGTAAGATCCGATTTGATATATTTTTGATAAATATCCACAGAGAAAACGGTTGCCGATGCATTCATGCCAGAGCTGATCGTGCTCATTGCAGCAGACATAATGGCGGCAATAATGAGTCCTAGCAAGCCCACGGGCACTTTGTTAACCATAAAATGCGGCATTACCTTATCGCCATAATCGGCTGGGGTCAATGTGGAAGCCAATTGGGCAATGGCCTGGGAAGAGCCGTTCGGCAATCTTTCCGCTGCCACCTGCATGCGTACAATGTTGAGCAGCTCAGGATTGCTTTGGTAGTACGCGTAAAGACAAGATCCGAGTAAAAAGAATATCAGCGAAACGGGCAAATAAAGATAAACACAAAGCCAAACCGAACTGGCTGCCTCTTTAATCGACGAGGTCGTATGATAGCGTTGAACGTAATTCTGGTCCATGCCGAAATTGTTCAGGTTCATGAAAAACCCATATAGCAGCACCACCCAAAACGATGCTTGCGTAAAATCAGGCGCAAAACTCCCCAGACTAAATTTGTCATTGGCCTTACCGATTTCCACGATCTTTGGAAAACCTCCTTCCATTCCTGAAACCACCAGGTAAAGAATTACAAATGCGCCCACCGTTTTAATCACCCCTTGCACAACCTCCGTCCAGATCACCGCCTCCATTCCGCCCATTACCGTGTAAAGCACAATGCAAATGCCCACTACGATCATGATTGTAGACATGGGGTAACCCGTAAGCGCCTGAAGACTCAATGCAATGCCAAAAAAGATAGAACCCATTCTGGCCAGTTGAGTAAGCAAAAAACAGACTACGGCATAAGTTCTTGCCCAGGGACCAAAACGTTCTTCCAGATGCGTATAAGCCGAAACTGCTCCTGTATTTCTGTAAAAAGGAATGAAAAACTTAGTAGCAACCCAGGCCGCAAATGGCATGGATAAGCTGAAAACAAACGAATTCCAGTTGCTCCCATAAGCTTTTCCGGGAACGCCTAAAAATGTGTTGCTGCTTAAAAAAGTGGCGTAGATGGAGATGCCGATTGCCCAGCCTGGAATTTTGCCCGAAGCTTTCGTAAACTGGTCGGTGCTGTTGTTGTTGCGCGAAAAATAAATGCCGACACCAACCATCCCAACCAGGTAGGCAATAACGATGACGAGATCGACGAATGGTAAGGATTTCATTAAACTTTTCGGACAATTATAACTTTATGACAAAGAAACAGGATCGAACCACTGGATTTATATCGTTTTATGCCTATTTATTGTACGATATTACCAAAGGAGAGCCGCTTTGAAAAGCGTAATGTGATTATTCTGCTATCTTCTTGTCTTTGAAGAAATAACCGATGCCAATTGTCGAGACGACGATGAGGAGGATCAATATAATTTTTGTCGCTAAACCTTCATTAGGATGTTCCAGCAGATAACGAATGTCACGCGCTTCACGGCCCGCCCAAACTGCCAGGACCGTTCGCGGAATCATTCCCAGCGTCCCGCCAGCAATCACTTGTTTGAACCGCGCGCCTGCCATAGCGAAAAAAAGGTTGGTAATGGCGAAAGGCAGAACAGGAGAAAGTTTGGCGAAAAATATCAGCCTTAATTCATTTTGATAAAACCTGCGGAGCAGCGAGTTCACTTGCGGGTAAACCTGGATCAGATAACCGCGGATGGAAGATGCGTGCAGGAAATTAGCAGAAGCGTAAATGATGGCGATTGCGCCTAAATTCAAGCCGAAAAGCAAGGGTAATGCGGTCCATCCCAGGAAATATCCGTAAACCAATGCCAGAAACGTGGGCGGAGTAAGGGCGACGGAGGATGCCAATGTTAATATAAGCGTTGCGATAACCCACCATTCAAAAGGCCAGCTGCGCAGCTGACTCTCATGCCCAACGGCCCAGGCAGTTGCTATGGAGGTTGTAACAAGCGGAACAACCGTCAGCAAGATGCTTATGATGACAGGTAATGATAACTTTTTGGGGGAGGAAGTCTCCAATGCTTTTCTGTTTAACTTTTTAGTTCGTTCCGCGTATAATGATAACCACTTGTTTGGTTAAAAGGTTTTTCCTAATCTTGACTTTATGCCTTTGTTCTTCTTGCCACGGTCCGCCGCGCGGTGCATCCGTGGCAAACAAAATCACAAACATGAAATTCGCAACAAAAGCCATACATGCCGGCGTGGAGCCGGACCCGACCACCGGCGCTATTATGACGCCCATTTACCAGACGTCCACCTACGTGCAGGAGAGTCCGGGCAAGCATAAGGGCTACGAATATTCCCGCACCCATAATCCCACGCGAACCGCATTGCAAAATGCACTTGCCGCATTGGAAAATGGCAAACACGGCATTTGCTACGCATCCGGGCTCGCTGCCACCGACGCGGTGCTGAAATTATACAAGCCCGGCGATGAAATTATCGCCACCAACGACATTTACGGGGGCACTTACCGCATTATGAAACGCATTTTCGAGCCATTCGGAATGGTTTTCAAATTTGTGGATATGAGCAATGTTATAAATGTGAGGAACGCGATTTCGGAGAAAACCAAAATGATATGGATCGAAACGCCCACCAATCCGCTGCTCAAAATCGTGGACATTAGAGCCATAACCAACCTGTGCCGGGAAAAAGGGTTTCACAGCGTTGTCGACAATACGTTTGCCTCGCCCTATTTGCAGAATCCGCTCGATATGGACGCGGATATCGTGATGCATTCAGTAACAAAATATCTCGGCGGGCATTCAGACACGGTGATGGGCGCGTTGATTACCAATGATGACGGGCTGGCTAAGCAATTGGCATTCATTCAAAATGCCAGCGGGGCGGTTCCGGGTCCGCAGGATTGTTTTTTGGTTTTGAGGGGAATAAAAACACTGCATATCCGCATGCAGCGGCATTGTGAAAACGCATTGGAAGTGGCCCAATGGCTCGAAGCGCATTCAAAAGTTGGAAAGGTTTACTATCCCGGGCTGCCCTCGCACCCTTCCTATGACCTGGCCAGCAGGCAAATGCGCGGTTATGGCGGCATGTTGTCATTTGAATTAAAAGGCGATGTGTATGAAGAAGCCGTGCGCGTGATGGAAAACCTGGAAGTTTTTTCCTTGGGCGAATCATTGGGAGGCGTGGAATCGCTTTGCACGCATCCGGCTAGTATGACGCACGCCAGCATTCCCAAAGAAGAAAGGCTCAAAACAGGCTTAAAAGACACATTAATCCGCCTCAGTGTTGGAATTGAAGACGTGGAAGACCTGATAGCCGATCTGGAACGGGCCATCGGATAGGTTGCTGTTTGCTTTGCAATCAAAGTTCAAAAACCTTACTTTTGGCATCACATTTTTTTCAGGCACTAAAAAATATAATCATAATGGAATTAACAGGAACGGTCATCGCTTTGCTTCCCGAAGTAACAGGACAGGGAAAAAACGGAGCTTGGCGCAAGCAGGAATTCATTCTGGAGATCCCTTCTCAATATCCTAAAAAAGTATGCATCGCGCTGTGGGGAGATAAAATCGACCAGGCCAACTTGCAGATCAACGACCAGGTAACGGCGTCGATCGACGTGGAAAGCCGCGAATACAATTCTCGCTGGTATACCGAGGTTAAGGCATGGAAAGTGGACAAAGCAGGAAGCGGCAACTCAGGCTCGAACGCAGGCGGTCAGCCATTGCCACCCGTAACCACATTCAGCGAAGACGAATCGGACGATCTTCCTTTCTAAAATCAAGCATATAAAATCCCGGCTCCGCACATTGCTATTGACAGCAAATGATGCAGAGCCGGGATTTTTATTTTTTTGATGTTAATTGGATTGATAAGCCATTGACATCGTAAACTTATCGATCATTTCGTGCGGATGCACTTCCAGGATCCGCGCCAGCACCATCACGACCAAAGTGTTGGAAGCAATTTTTCTTGGAATTCCAGCGAAGGCAGCAAACAGATCCACCGTAACAGACTCCTTTTCGTCCAGAAGCTTCATCAGCTTTTCCTCCTTATCACCATACTGAAAACGGATATCCCGCTCGCCTCTTCCCCTGCGCATGATTTCTTTCATTTCCCGGCTAGCCTGGATTGATTTGTCTTCAACGCGGATATAAGCCTGCCTGTTTCCCGTGTTGTCCACCACATAATGCGGCTTATCGATACTTTTGGGAATGGTCAGCACGAGCACATCGCGGTCCGAACTTACCGGGATCCTTTCTTTTTTATAGCTGATTTTGGGATAAATAAATTTGTCGATGGCCTTCGTGAGTGTGTACTCATCTTCCTCCGCATCTTTCAGGCCTTTTATCGTTTTGTCGTCTCCCACCCCGACGAAGAGTTTCCCACCACCGGAGTTAGCAAATGCCACAACCTCACGGACGATCTTTTCCGGGTGATTGGACTTCAACTTGAATTCCAAATGTTCACCCTCACCTTTCTTAACCAACTCTTTCAATAATCGAAGCTCCATCGGTTGGAATGGATAGATATCTACACTATGATAACGCTAACAATTTACATTCCTTTTATCAGATTAAAAAAATAATGCGCAGCAGATTCTGTAAAAGTTTTCCGGCATTGGGACAAAAAAAACGGCACTGGTTAGTGCCGTCTTCTCTATCTAGTATTCATCTTCGTTGAAAAAGAAATCGTCTTTGGTGGGATAATCGGGCCAAATTTCTTCAATGCTTTCATAAGGCTGACCGTCATCTTCAAGCTCCTGTAGGTTTTCAACTACTTCTAACGGAGCGCCTGTTCTGATTGCAAAGTCAATTAGCTCGTCTTTGGTAGCTGGCCAGGGAGCATCTTCAAGATATGACGCGAGTTCGAGAGTCCAGTACATAATATTTTCGCCTATTAATAGTTACTTACTTTTCTGCAAAAGTAAAAAATTTGACATCTTTTAAAAGCTTAAAGCGAAAAAAAACAAAAATAATTGCTTCCCTCAAAATTTAATTTTCCCAATATTATTAATCCTCTATTTACCAACCAGTTACAATATTCAAGAAGCCAATAAAGTCGCAGCAGATATGCCTAAGCCTTTGTGTACAATTCCCAGCCATTGTCTTCAATCCTGAAAACCTTTTTGTAATTTTCCCAATCATTATAAAAGCAATATTATGACTATTGAAGTTTGCGCTTATTCTTTGGAATCTTGTATCAATGCACAGGCTGGCGGCGCAGGGAGGATTGAATTGTGCGGCGGACTGGGCGAAGGTGGGACAACGCCCAGCGCAGGCTTGATAGAACTCGTAAGACAACACATTGATATCGATATTTTTGTCATGATCAGGCCCCGTGGCGGTGATTTCGTTTACGATATTTTCGAGGAAGAAATCATGAGAAAGGATATTGATCTGGCTAAAAAATTAGGAGCAAATGGTGTAGTATTAGGCATTTTAACCAGGGACGGCCAGGTCGATGTCACTCGTACGAAATCGCTCGTAGAGCACGCGAAACCTATGAAAGTGACCTTCCACCGCGCATTTGACCTTACGCCGGACCCTGTTAAAGCATTAAAAGCAGTGATTGAAACAGGCGCTGAGCGCATTCTGACCTCCGGCCAGAAACCAACCGCAGTGGAAGGCATTGCGCTGCTGGAACAACTTGCAAAGGAAGCAGGGGATTCCATCGAAATCATGGCGGGAGCTGGTGTAAACCATGATAACGCTGCCCAGTTAGCGGCTGCTGGTGTACATGCATTACACCTGACCGCCAAGGCATTCCGTCCGGGTCGACAAAAATACTTCCCCGCAGACATTTCTATGGCAGGTGGGATTCCCGACGAACATTCGGTTATGTATGCCGATCTGGCTCTCGTTGAGGCTATTGTGCAAGTAGTTTCCTGATGCCGCGCGACTTTTAAAAGTGCGCCACCCAATTCTCCCTCTATGAAGTATTTGAAAGCTTTTGTTTCACTCGCTGCGACAATTTGCCTTGTTTATTTCCTGAACAAGCCCCTCGGCCCGGCTCCCGCATTAGGCCCGTTTTTGAGTCCGTTTACAGGGTTTGGGCAAAATGGCGACAAGGTCATTGATAAGGGAGGGGAAGAAATCCTGAAACTCAGCGGACTGAAAGAGGAAGTGACGATCCGGTACGACGACGCGGGTGTTGCCCATATTTTTGCCAAAAACAACTTTGACCTTTTCTACGCACAGGGCTTTGTAACGGCTAAGGACCGGCTCTGGCAAATGGACTTGCAAATACGCGCTGCCTCGGGGAGACTTTCGGAAGTGCTGGGCAAGGCAACATTGGAGATGGACCAGCAAAGCAGGCGGCTGGGCATGGGTTATGGTGCCGAAGCCAACATTCAGGTGGCTATGAAAGACCCGCAATCAAGGGAAGCGCTGCTAGGGTATACCGCTGGCGTGAATGCGTACATTGACCAGCTCGCGCCGAAAGATTATCCCATTGAGTTTAAGCTGCTGGGTTACAAGCCGGAAGCATGGAAGCCGATCAATACCATGTATATGCTGGAACAGATGACATTAACATTGGCCGGGCGGTCCAATGAGCTCAATATGAGCAATGTCTTGAAGAAGTATGGCGAGAAAGTGGTCAATGATCTGTTCCCGGATTATCCCATGTTCCAGGAAAGCCCTATTATTCCCTCAGGGACGAAGTGGGATTTTGAGCCGATTCCTATTCCTGGAAAGCCTAGTAATCATGCCAACAGCGACAGTCTGGCCCAATTCAAAAAAATTCCCGGTGCATTAACGCAACGGGAAGCGAAACCGGAGGGGATTGGCAGTAATAACTGGGCAGTGAGCGCCGAAAAATCGATCACCGGCTATCCTATCCTTGCCAATGATCCGCACCTGGAACTCACATTGCCGTCTATTTGGTATCAGGTTCAGCTGCATTCACCGTCGATGAATGTTTATGGCGTGTCGCTGCCAGGTATTCCGAGTGTGATTATCGGTTTCAACCAGCATGTGGCCTGGGGAGTTACCAATACGGATGCAGATGTTTTTGATTTATATAAAATAAAATTCAAAGACGAATCCAGGGCGCAATACTGGCATGATAACCAATGGAAACCGACCAGGAAACGCTTGGAGCAAATCCATGTGAAGGGACAGGCGCAGCCTTACGAAGAGGAAGTTATATACACCCATCACGGACCGGTTACAGAAACAGACAACAGCTCGGGAAAACATCCGGAATTAGCCATCAAATGGATTGGACACGAGGCCGGAAATAGCTTTCTTACATTTTATGAGCTGAATAAGGCCAAAAATTATGACGATTACCGCAAGGCACTGACCTATTATGTGGGCCCCGCGCAAAATTTTGTTTTTGCAGATAACAGCAAGAATATTGCGCTTACTGTAAATGGCAAGTTGCCTTTGAAATACAAGGATCAAGGGAAATTTGTCCTTGATGGCACGAATGCATCGGAAGACTGGCAGGGCTGGATCCCGGCAGCACAGAACCCGTATGTGAAAAATCCAAAAAGAGGTTTCGTCAGCAGTGCAAACCAATCCTCCACTGATCCCTCCTATCCTTATTTTATCAACTGGGTTTTCGCTCCCACGGAACGCGGCGTGCGTATTAATGAGCGACTAACGTCCATGACAAGCGCCAATGCCGATAGTTTGAGAATGTTACAAAACGATAATTTCAGTGTTTTGGCTAGAAACATTTTACCAAAACTGTTGGAAATATTAAAACCAAAAACATTAACCCCTTCTCAGAAAGCCGCAGCCATCACACTGGCTAACTGGAACTATCAAAACGCACCTGAATCGGTTGCTACCTCTATTTTCGAAGAATGGATGCCATTGCTGCACGCTAGCATATGGAATGATGAATTCGGTGAAAACCTGGAATATCCTACACGTGACCGAACATTATATATGATCATCCATGAGCCTGATAAAAAATGGTTCGACAACATTACAACCCCTGAACAGGAAACGCTGGCCGATCTGACGGTGACCAGCTTTAAAGCGGCACTCGACACCTTAACCAAGCACCACGGACCTATGAGCCAATCGTGGCAGTGGGCGAAGGTGAAAGGGACGGAAATCAGGCATTTGAGCAGAAGTCTTAAACCATTTAATGCACCGACGTTGAAAGTGGGTGGTGGCCGCAGCATTGTGAATGCCATTACGAAACGGAACGGACCTTCCTGGCGGATGGTGGTGGAGCTGGGGCCTGTGCCACGGGCTTATGGCATTTATCCGGGCGGACAATCGGGGAACCCGGGAAGTCCCTATTATTTGAATTTGTTAAAAAAATGGGAAAACGGGGAGCTTAATGAGCTCATCTATCTACTTGAACCAGCCCAGAAGCATCCGCGTATGACATCCAGTGTAAAGCTTCAAAAACCTTAATCCTCATGAATTTCCTGATCATATTAGTGGTGACCGCATTGCTGCAAATTTTCGCCCCGTGGTGGGTGGTAGCCATCGTGCCATTTTTGGTTTTCCTAATGAGGCAAACCAATGCCGCCAATGCATTCTGGACAGGATTTGCGGCTGTTGGGCTATTATGGATGGCTTATGGCTTTTATTTACACTTCATCTCCGACGGCGCCATGTCCGACCGGATTGCAGGCATATTTTCTTTGCCCAATGGCATATTGCTCCTGCTGGTTTCAGCATTAATAGGCGGGTTAACGGGCGGATTGGCCGGATTATCGGGGCAGCTGGTGCGCCGGATGTTCATTTCTGCGCCGCCTAAAAGCATATCTTTATAAAACGCCGCGTAATTGTTACACAGGCTCTGATATTCATTGTACTTAAACACAAATTATTATCTTTGCGGCTCGTTCAAAAAACAAAACTCAAAAAACGTGAACAACAATACTTCATTGATTTGGAACATCGTGCTTTCCCTGGCTGTGGCGGTGTTATTCTTTTTACATTTTTCAGGTAAGCCTTCCGGAGATGCAGGTGCAGCAGCAGATGGTGGTGTAGTAGCAGGTCGTAAAACCGTGTACGTTCAGGTTGATTCTTTGTTGAAAAACTACGAATTCTTTAAGGATACAAGAAAAGAACTGGAAAATAAGAACTTCCAGCTTGAAAACGAATTGAATACAAAAGGCCGTTCATTGCAGAATGAAGTTCAGTTTTTTCAGCAGAGAGCACAAACAATGACGCCTGAGCAAGCACGCTCAACAGAGGCGCAATTGATGAAAAAACAGCAGGACCTGGTTGCTTACCGTGACCAATCCGCACAAGCGCTTGGCCAGGAAGAGGCTAAGAAAAACGAGGAGCTTTACAAAAACATCCGTTCTTATATTGAGAAATACAACAAAGAGAATGGTTTCGAATACGTTTTGGGTTACTCGTTAGGCGGTGGGATTTTGTTTGCTAATCCATCATTGGACGTAACACAAAAGATCCTTGACGGCCTGAACAAAGAATACAAAGGAAGCAATGCTTCAAAAGCTGATTCTACTAAAAAGAAGTAAGCAACATAAAGTAGAAAACGAAAGCAGGCCGCTAAACTGAATTAGCGGCCTGCTTTTTTATGTGCTATACTAAACTTACCTGGCGTTAAACTGCCGAAGATGAAAGCTTAGCACCAATATATTCGCGGTTCATACGGGCAATGTTTTCCTGTCCGATCTCCTTAGGACACTCCGCAGAGCACGCGCCTGTGTTCGTACAGTTCCCGAATCCTTCTGCATCCATCTGCGCCACCATTTTCTCTGCGCGAATGCTTCTTTCTGCCTGTCCCTGCGGAAGCAATGCCAGCTGGGAAATTTTTGCAGACACAAAAAGCATGGCAGACGCATTCTTACAAGCTGCCACGCAAGCACCGCAAGCGATACAAGCTGCTGCTGCAAACGCTTCATCCGCAGCCACTTTTGGAATCGGAAGGCTGTTGGCATCCTGCGCATTACCTGTGTTTACCGAAACAAAGCCTCCCGCAGAAATCACTCTGTCGAACGCATCGCGGTCCACAACAAGGTCCTTAATGACAGGGAATGCCTGTGCTCTCCAAGGCTCAACTACGATCGTATCTCCGTCATTGAACGAGCGCATGTGCAACTGGCAAGTTGTTACGCCTTTCAATGGTCCGTGAGCCCTTCCGTTGATGTACATGGAACACATTCCACAAATTCCTTCACGGCAATCGTGGTCAAATGCTACCGGCTCCTTGCCTTCCTCAATCAGTTGCTCGTTGAGGACGTCAAACATTTCCAGAAAAGACATATCCGGGGATACATGGTCCAGACTGTAATTTTCAAAATCTCCTTTTGTATTGCTATTGCTTTGTCTCCAGACTTTAAGCTTAATATGCATGTTACCTGCACTCATTGTTGTAATAGTTAACGGTTAGTAATTAACCAATAATATTGAAACAAGCTGATAGCCGGCTGCAAACGACTCTGATCGAATGCCGACAGCCAAACGGCTTCTATTTATAACTCCTTTGGGCAATCTTAATATTCTCGTAAATCAACTCTTCTTTATGCAGCTCCCACTCCTCTTGCGCTTTATGCTCCCAGGCAGACACAAACATGAAGTTGTCATCATCACGCATCGCTTCTCCTTCTTCCGTCTGGTGCTCTTCGCGGAAGTGACCGCCGCAAGATTCTTCGCGCGTCAAGGCATCAATGCACATCAACTCACCCAGTTCAATAAAGTCAGCAACGCGGCCGGCCTTATCCAGTTCAGGATTGAATTCATTTTTGCCTCCCATTACTTTCACATCCTTCCAGAATTCTTTGCGAAGCTCCCGGATTTCAATGATCGCCTGCTTCAAACCCTGCTCATTACGCGCCATACCACATTTGTCCCACATAATCTTGCCAAGACGGCGGTGGAATAACTCAGGAGAAGTTTTTCCCTGGATCGACAACAATGTGTCAATCCGGTCTGTAACTTCTTTTTCAACCTTAATAAATTCCGGGTGGTCCGTTGGAATTTTACCAGTTCCAATTTCCTTCGCCAGATAAGCACCAATTGTATAAGGAATTACAAAATAACCATCTGCAAGTCCCTGCATCAGCGCCGAAGCACCCAAGCGGTTTGCACCGTGATCAGAGAAATTAGCTTCTCCCAATGCATACAAACCAGGCACTGTGGTCATCAGGTTATAATCCACCCAAAGTCCTCCCATTGTGTAATGCACCGCAGGATAGATACGCATAGGCACCTCATATGGATCTTCACCCGTAATTTGCTTGTACATATCGAAAAGGTTGCCGTATTTTTCTTTTACAACAGCCTTACCCCATGTCAGAATATCTTCCTTGGATGCATTTACAATGTTGTTTTTGTTCGCTTCCCCTCTTCCGTAACGCTCAACAGCAGCAGCAAAATCAAGGAAAACGGCCAGTTTGGATGTTCCTACACCATATCCGGCATCACATCTTTCTTTGGCAGCGCGGGAAGCGATATCACGCGGAACCAGGTTACCGAATGCAGGGTAACGACGTTCCAGGTAATAATCTCTTTCTTCTTCCGGAATTTCATTTCCGGGACGGGCATCTCCTTTTGCTTTTGGCACCCAGATCCTTCCGTCATTACGAAGGGATTCAGACATTAACGTAAGCTTGGACTGATGCTCTCCTGAAACCGGGATACAAGTCGGGTGAATTTGTGTAAAGCAAGGATTACCGAAATAAGCCCCTTTTTTATGCGCCTTCCACGCAGCAGTAACATTACTGCCCATGGCGTTGGTCGATAAGTAAAATACGTTTCCGTAACCTCCTGTGCAAAGCAACACCGCGTGGCCGCCGTGACGCTCAATTTCACCCGTAATGAGGTTTCTTGCGATGATACCACGGCATTTGCCATCGATATTCACCACATCCAGCATTTCGTGGCGGTTGTACATTTTCACGGTTCCCATGCCCACCTGGCGCTGTAAACCTGAATATGCACCCAATAACAACTGCTGCCCGGTTTGTCCGGCAGCATAAAACGTCCGCTGAACCTGTGTTCCACCGAAAGAACGGTTGGAAAGCAAACCACCGTATTCGCGTGCAAAAGGAACCCCTGCTGCAACGCATTGGTCAATAATATTTCCCGAAACCTCGGCCAGGCGATGCACATTCCCTTCTCTCGAACGGTAGTCACCTCCTTTAATCGTATCGTAAAAAAGACGGTAAACCGAGTCACCATCGTTTTGGTAATTCTTTGCAGCATTGATCCCGCCTTGTGCAGCAATGGAGTGCGCGCGACGTGGGGAATCCTGAAAACAGAATGCTTTTACCTTATAGCCCATTTCCGCAAGCGTAGCAGCGGCCGAAGCTCCCGCTAAACCTGTTCCTACTACAATAATTTCGAGATTACGCTTATTGGCAGGGTTTACGAGAGGAACCGAAGACTTGTATTTACTCCATTTCGTTTCAATCGGCCCCTGTGGTATTTTGGCATCCAGACTAGATGAAGTTGCCATATATTGAATGTTATTTAATCAAAAAGTTAATTGAAAACAGCTGCACTTGATTACAGCCTAATTAATAAACCCATCCCAGGTAAATGGAAATCGGCATCAAAGCAAACAGGATCGGGACTACAATAGAAAAAGCCGTTCCCAGAAAGTTGATCGCACCATTATACTTGATGTGGTTCAGTCCCAAAGTCTGAAATGCACTTTTAAAGCCGTGGAGCAAATGCCAGAACAGCGAAATGCAGCCCAGGACATAAATCAGTACAACAAGGGGATTCTGGAAGATATCCAGCATCATTTGGTAAAGATTCAGCTCCTCGCCTGTGGTGAACTGGTTGGTACGGTTAGGGATCCAGAAATGTGCAGTATGGATCACCAGAAATATCAACAGCAATGTGCCTAGCAAACCCATGCTTCTGGAATACCAGGTGCTGTTCGCAGATGGATTGTTTACAGCATACTTAACCGGACGGGCCGATGCATTGTTTTTCCAGAGAATCAGTCCATCCACAATGTGGATCAGGAACCCGGCAACCAGGCCGATCTCAAGCGTCCGTACGATGGGGTTTGTACCCATAAAATGCCCCCAATGCGTAAAGGTTTCCCCTCCGTCATTGTAAAAAATCATAGCATTTATTGTGGCATGAATCACCAGAAAGCTTATCAAAAATAATCCGGTAAGAGCCATCAGAAGTTTCTTACCAATAGAGCTCGTTAACGTTTGTGAAAACCACGACATATGAAAAACGAATCGTTTTAGTGCAAAAAAATTAGGTATATTTAGAACCTTTCAAAGGTATATCACAAACCTAAGCAAGGCAAAAAAACCTTTCCATTTTTGTATAGCAGCCGATTATTTATAATCATTATTAAGAATTACTTAGTATGCTAAAATCATACACATTTTTGACGATATTTTTCGTTCACCTTTCTATAACGGCGATCCATTAATTTACTCGTATGCGTCCTTCTCTACGATTCCTCCCGATACTTTGTTTATTACTCTTGCTATTTGCCACTTTCAATGCGCATGCGACGCACTTCCGGGCGGGAGAGATTACAGCCAGAAGGATCTCGTCACTCACTTACGAAATACGCCTGTCAGCTTATTTTGACGTTTCTGACCGTGGAAGGCAAGCCGCGGAATCGGCCAATGACATCAATTTCTATTTCGGAAGCGAAGGCCCCAGAAAAGTGGACCGGATCAGGGCTACAATACGCAACATTGGAAATAACACCACTTTCAATGAGTATGTTACCATATTCACATTCCCCGCTGCCGGAACCTACGAGATCTCGGCGGAAATGGATAACAGAAACGCTAACACCCTTAATTTAAGAGATGGCGTGCAGACCGACGGAATTAATTTCTACGTGCATACAACACTGGAAATCAACACCGCCATCGGCACAAACCAAACACCGATTCTGTTAAATGCACCCATTGACCTTGCGGCAGTAGGGCAGCGATATATTCATAATCCCAATGCATTTGATGCCGACGGGGACAGCTTGTCTTTCAAATTATTCACTCCCCAAAGCGGCGACGGAAGAGGAAACGGCCTGAACATTCCTTACAAAGACCCCAATATGGTAACCCCTCCGGGCAGAACGGAAGCCGGGGGTTCTCCTGCCACATTCAGTATCGATGCCATAACGGGCGATCTGGTCTGGGATGCGCCCGTGACCAAAGGCCAGTATAATGTTGCTTTCGTGGTGGAGGAATGGCGCGATGGGGTGCGGATCGGCCAGATTGTGCGCGATATGCAGATCCTGGTGGAAGATGCCCGCAATGCAAGACCGACCATTGATCCCCTTCCTGTGATTTGCGTGGAGGCGGGAACACGAATTAATCAGCAGATAAAAGCAGTTGACAAAGACGGGAACCCGTTGATTCTGACCAGTACAGGAGGTGTATACCAGGGTTCTCTGATCAAACCGGCATTGGCTTCGTTTAATGTGCCGGGACAAAATACGGCTGGTCAGGTGACCGGGCAATTTGTGTGGCAGACCGGCTGCGATCACATTCGATTGGAGCCTTATGACGTGCTTTTCAAAGTGGAGGACGCGCCATCCCCCGGAACGAATCCGAGCCTTTTCCGCAAGCTGGTGGATATGACCACGCTCAGCATTAAAGTTTACGGACCGAAACCGCTCGGACTAAGAGCTGTAGCAGCCACAGACCCGGCCGGAACTGCTTACCGGCTCAACTGGACTTCCTATAAATGCCCGGTTCCAGGTGCAAAGATCGTTATTTACAGGCGGGAAGGATGTTCGGATATTCCTGTTCAACCTTGTTTGACCGGCATTCCGGCGGGATCGGGTTATGAAGAAGTGGGCAGGGTTGCTGTGGATCAGACGACATTCCTGGACAACAACAATGGTGAAGGACTTCGTGCCGGCATATCTTACAGTTACAGGATCGTTGTTGAATTCCCCCGCCCGGGAACGAACATTAATGAGCCGGGCAGCTTGGTAGGCGGCGGAGAAAGCATTGCATCGGACGAGTTCTGCTTGAATTTGCCGATGCTGGCTCCCGTTATTACAAATGTTACTGTTGATTCTACCAGTGAAACAAAAGGGGTTATTACAGTAAAATGGACAAAACCTGCGGCTTCGTCCGGACTTCCTGCACAATATCGCCTGTTCAGGGCAGTAGGACAAAACGGAACGGCATTTACTCAGATCGCAACCATCAACACAAACCTCACCCCAGGCGCTGCTGACACCATTTTCGTGGACAGAAACCTGAACACATTGGCGAATGCCTATAACTACAAGCTCGAATATTACGCTACACAAGGCGGGCAGCTGGTTAAAATGGACGACATTAAAACAGCCAGTTCGGTAAGGTTGGAACAAGGTGCCGCTGAGCCTAACCGCATCCGTCTGAACTGGTCGGCGCTTGTTCCCTGGGAAAATGGCAACCAGACGCACCGGGTCTACCGCGAAGACAAAAGGCGGCCGGGAACATTCAACCGCATTGCTGATGTGACCGTGCAAGGTCCGCAAACGTTCACTTTTACAGACGATGGTTCGGATAAATATGCAGCAGATGGAACGGTTAACACCACCATTGTCAGTGATTCAACTTATTGTTACAAAGTGGAAACCGTTGGATCGTATAACAACAGGCAGATCAAACCTGCTTTGCTATACAACTTCTCACAGATCCTGTGTGTTTCTTCATCTGATACAACCAAGCCTTGTCCACCTGTTCTGGCCATAGATCTGCTGAATTGTGATTCGTTGCAAGCACATCCGGAAGCATTCTGCAGCCCAACCGGCCTGACCAATCACCTGTCCTGGACTTACCCGCAATCAGTGAATGGAAAAGACTGTGACCCGAACGTTTCGGCTTACCGCATTTACTATGCCCGCTACGAAGGCGATGCGCCCACATTGATCGCAACCGTTACCACGCCGCCATCGCCATTGGCAACCACATTTGCGCATGAGGGCCTTACTTCTTTTGCAGGATGTTACTATGTGACTGCCGTGAACCGGTTTGGTGCGGAAAGTGCCCCTAGCAACATTGTTTGCAAGGACAACTGCCCGATGTACGTGCTGCCCAATGTGTTTACGCCAAATGCAGATGGCAAAAACGATGTTTTTGAGCCTTACGAATGCCCGGCTTTTGTGCAGTCACTTGAATTCAAAGCATTCAACAGATGGGGTGCACAGGTGTTTACAACCAAGGACGTCAACATCAATTGGAATGGAAAAACCAATGGCGGAAAAGACCTCGCCGCAGGACAATATTATTATGAAGTAACCATCTTCTTTGAATCCTCAAAAAGAGAAAGCACGCCCACAACACTCAAAGGCTGGGTGCAGATCATCAGATAGGCCGAAATCCTTACTTCTTCCCATTGTATTGCCATAGCGCTAGTTTATGGCAATACATATATGTTTTATAAACTTGTTTTGTAAGTTTACAATAACGCCTGTTTTATTAACTTCGGCTGCACACATTTTTATTTAAAATTTCGTTGAATCAATAGCTTGGCAGATGTATTTCTGCCTGGACCTCTATCTTAAAAAGTTCGACTCTGATATATTTATGCGATCTGCTTTACGGTTATTATTATTCTCTTTTTTTCTGATTTTGCTGGGAATTGGCTTTGAGGCCAATGCGACACACATTCGCGCGGGCGAGATTACGGCAAAACGGGTTTCTGCAACTTCCCTGACTTACGAAATCAAACTAACGGCATATTTCGATATGCAAAACGGAGAAGGCGCTGCCAATGCGCAGAACTTCGTGCAGTTTTATGTGGGAAGCAACGGTCCGATAGAAGCGCCGCGGATTTTGCCCATCATCAACATTGGAAACAACACAACCCAGAACGTCTACATTGTCCGGTACACTTTTCCTTCGGCGGGGAAATTCAGGATATCATTTGAAGAAGACAACCGGAACAACGGCATCCTGAACATTGGTCCGCCGCCTACGCAAAATCTTAACTTTTACGTGAGCACCATTCTGGAAATCAACGCAAGTTTCGGTTTAAACCAGACGCCCGTGCTCCTTAATGCGCCCATTGACCTGGCTGCCGTAGGACAGCGTTATATTCACAACCCGAATGCATTTGACGCGGATGGCGACAGTCTTGCGTATCGCCTGTACACGCCGCAAAGAGGAACTTCCAATGGCGCAGGCGTTAATTTGCAATATGTTAACCCAAACCAGATCGGTGCTCCGGGACAAACTGAAAATGGTGCTTCCCCGGCAACTTTCGGCATTAACCGGCTTACGGGTGATTTAACCTGGGATGCCCCGGTTACAAAAGGATATTATAATGTTGCGTTTGTAGTGGAAGAATGGCGTGATGGCGTGCTTATAGGCGAGATCGTGCGCGATATGCAGATCATTGTGGAAGATGCCCGAAACGACCGGCCGCGCGCAGAACCGCTCCCGGATATTTGTGTGGAAGCCGGAACGCTTATCAACCAGCAAATCAAGGCGACGGATAAAAACGGCGATAAGCTGAACCTTACGTCTACCGGCGGTGTGTACGAAAGAACATTGGTAAGCCCGGAACTGGCCCGCTTTACAGTGCCGCAGCAATCGGGCATTGGCACCATTACCGGACAATTCACGTGGCAAACCTCGTGTAACCACATTCGTTTGGAGCCCTATGATGTATTATTTAAAGTAGAAGACGCGCCAGGGGCCAACACCAATCCGAATTTGTTCCGAAAACTGGTGGATATGACCACGCTTAGCATTAAAGTCTACGGCCCGAAACCGCTCGGACTGAGAGCCGTAGCAACAACAGACCCGGCCGGAACCGCTTATCGCCTCAACTGGACTTCCTATAAATGCCAGGTGGCAGGCGCCAGAATTGTTGTTTACAGAAGAGAGGGTTGCGCCGATATTCCGGAAGATGTTTGTATAACCGGCATTCCGGCGGGATCAGGCTATGAAGAAGTGGGCCGGGTTGCAGTGAACCAAACGACATTCTTGGACAACAACAATGGTGAAGGACTTCGGGCCGGCATTTCTTACAGTTACAGGATCGTTGTTGAATTCCCCCGTCCGGGAACCAATGTGAATGAGCCTGGAAGCCTGATCGGCGGCGGCGAAAGCATTGCATCTGATGAGTTCTGCCTGAATTTGCCGATGCTGGCTCCTGTTATTACAAATGTTACGGTTGATTCTACGAGTGAAACAAAAGGGGTTATTACAGTAAAATGGACAAAACCTGCGGCTTCATCCGGACTTCCTGCACAATATCGCCTGTTCAGGGCAGTAGGACAAAACGGAACGGCATTTACTCAGATCGCGACCATTAACACAAACCTTACCCCAGGCGCTGCTGACACGATTTTCGTGGACAGAAACCTGAACACATTGGCGAATGCCTATAACTATAAGCTCGAGTATTACGCTACACAAGGCGGACAGCTGGTTAAAATGGATGATATTAAAACAGCCAGTTCGGTAAGACTGGAACAAGGCGCTGCTGAGCCTAACCGCATCCGTCTGAACTGGTCGGCGCTGGTTCCCTGGGAGAATGGCAACCAGACGCACCGGGTTTACCGCGAAGACAAAAGGCGGCCCGGAACATTCAACCGCATTGCTGATGTGACCGTGCAAGGTCCGCAAACGTTCACTTTTACAGACGATGGTTCGGATAAATATGCAGCAGATGGGACTATTAACACCACCATCGTCAGTGATTCGACTTATTGTTACAAAGTGGAAACCGTTGGCTCATATAATAACAGGCAGATCAAACCTGCTTTGCTATACAACTTCTCACAGATCCTGTGTGTTTCCTCATCCGATACAACCAAGCCTTGTCCGCCTGTTCTGGCCATTGATCTGCTGAATTGTGATTCGTTGCAGGCACATCCGGAAGCATTCTGCAGCCCAACCGGCCTGACCAATCACCTATCCTGGACTTATCCGCAATCGGTGAATGGAAAAGACTGTGACCCGAATGTTTCGGCTTACCGCATTTACTATGCCCGCTACGAAGGCGATGCGCCCACATTGATCGCAACGGTAACCACGCCGCCATCGCCTTTGGCAACCACATTTGCGCATGAGGGCCTTACTTCCTTCGCAGGATGTTACTATGTGACCGCTGTGAACCGGTTTGGTGCCGAAAGTGCCCCCAGCAACATTGTATGCAAGGACAACTGCCCGATGTACGTGCTGCCCAATGTGTTTACCCCAAATGCAGACGGCAAAAATGATGTTTTTGAGCCTTACGAATGCCCGGCTTTTGTGCAGTCTCTTGAATTCAAAGCATTCAACAGATGGGGTGCACAGGTGTTTACCACCAAGGACGTCAACATTAATTGGAATGGAAAAACCAATGGCGGAAAAGACCTGGCTGCCGGACAATATTATTATGAAGTAACCATCTTCTTTGAATCCTCAAAAAGAGAAAGCACGCCCACAACACTCAAAGGCTGGGTGCAGATCATCAGATAGGCACGTCTTTTTTCTTTGCCATCGAAGTATTTCCTTTGTAGCCCGGTCTGAACGACCGGGCTTTTTTTATCAAATCCCCAAACGAAACGATCATTATGAAAAGTGCATACATTTTCCCGGGACAGGGTTCTCAGTTCAAAGGAATGGGACTCGATCTATATCAATCGTCAGATTCGGCTAAAACACTATTTGATCAGGCCAATAGCATTCTTGGTTTTGAAATAACCAAAATCATGTTTGAAGGTTCTGACGAGGAGCTGAAACAAACGAATGTGACGCAGCCTGCCATCTTTATACATTCCGTGATCCTGGCGAAGATCAGCCCTGATTTTACTCCCAATATGGTGGCTGGCCATTCACTAGGCGAATTTTCCGCACTGGTTGCCGCAGGCGCACTGTCATTTGAAGATGGATTAAAACTGGTAGCAAAGCGGGCAGATGCCATGCAGAAAGCCTGTGAAATACGCCCTTCAACCATGGCGGCGATCCTGGGACTGGCAGATAACATTATCGAGGAGGTTTGTGCAGGCATTACCGACGAAATCGTAGTTCCGGCCAATTATAACTGTCCAGGACAAGTCGTGATCTCAGGCACTTTTGAAGGCGTTGAGAAAGCATGTGAGCTTTTGAAGGCGGCTGGGGCCAAAAGAGCATTGATTTTGCCAGTCGGCGGTGCATTTCACTCGCCTTTGATGGAGCCTGCGCGGGAAGAATTGGCCTCAGCCATCCACGCAGCAGAATTTGAAGCGCCTATTTGTGCGATTTATCAAAATGTAAATGCCATGCCGGCAACCGAAGTAAACGTCATTAAAGAAAACCTCATTTCACAGCTTACCGCACCCGTAAGATGGACGCAAACCATTGAGCAGATGGTAAATGACGGCGCAGAAACGTTTATCGAATGCGGTCCTGGAAAGGTGCTCCAAGGCCTTGTGAAGAAAATCGCATCGGGTGTTGAAATAAAAAGCATTTAATTTTTTTCCAGAAAAGCTTGACAACATGAATTAGCCGCATTACTTTTGCACCACTGTTTACGGTTTTGGCCGATGGTGTAATGGTAACACAGGACATTTTGGTTGTCTTATTCAGGGTTCGAGTCCTTGTCGGCCAACAGTAAAGTTAAAGAGCTCATTCCGGTGAGCTCTTTTTTTGTGTCTTTCCCTCTTCCTTCCTTTTTAAGAATCTGTACAAATTAGTCGACGAACTGGCCTTTATTATCTATGAATTGGGCGATTTTATCGATAAACACCCCTTTTATCAACAAATTTTCAATATTGGTGACTTCGCGTATTTTGACCATATAATATTTCCATATGAAATATTAAATTTACTATGATTTAACCTAAATGGCACCCACATGAAAATTGAGAAAGTTAAAAAGCGCGACCGAGAGCGGACAAAAAGCAAGATCCTCAAAGCAGTAGGAGAAGTTATCGAACAACACGGAACAGAAAAGGTAGGCGTTAACCTCATTGCGCGCACAGCAGGCGTGAACAAGGTTTTGATCTATCGCTATTTTGAAAGTGTTGATGGATTGATGGAGCAATATGTCAGATCCGGTGAGTACACTTCCACCACGGCGACGGAATACATTGACAACATTCCTACGCTGGCACCCGAGGAACGCAGCAAAGCGCTTACAAGCCTGATGCACACTTTTATGAATGACTTGCGGGAAAGAAAGGCTACGCGCGATCTGCTCCGCTGGGAAATCGGAACAGGTAAATCCATGCTTTCCGATGCCCGTAACCAAGTTGCAACGCGGATCCTGGACAAGATCGGCAACCTCCCTAATTACAGCGACACCAGCGCGCTTGTATCATTCCTTTCGGCCGGCATCTACTTCATGACCATTTCTACGGACTACCGTGAAAAAATGATCGACGTAGACCTCCATTCCGACGAAGGCTGGAAACGAATTGAAAAAGTGATTGAACGCATCATCACAGACATCAGAAATTAACCTGCTGATCAGAATTTAACCTGCTAAAAAAATTTTAAGGCTCAATCAGAAGCCTGCCAGGGAGTGTGCAGCTATTTCATTTGAAATATTGTACACTCCTTGTTCTATATTTGCGGTTCCCTGCAAAGACTTGCCGCAGGTTAACATGCAATGAGCGTTCTAAAAAAATTAGCCAGCGAAACCGCTATTTATGGTATCAGCACAATGCTGGGGCGGTTCTTAAATTACCTGCTGGTTGCCCTACACACCAAGTTATTTGAACCCGAACAAATTGCCGCCCAAGGCCAGCTCTATGCCTATGCGGGCCTCGCGATGGTGCTTTACACCTTTGGAATGGAAACCGCTTTTTTCCGTTTCGCACGACAGGAAACTGATAGAAAGGCTTACTACAACCTGATTCTCAGCGCAGTTATCATTATCAGTGTATTTTTCTCCGGCCTGCTGTTTATCTTCGCCGACCACGCTGCAGCATTTATTAAATACCCGGAAAGCGTTTCGCTCGTCAGAATGTTTGCAGTAATTATGGCGATCGATGGCATTGTTTCGATCCCGTTTGCAAGGCTGCGGCTGGAAGGGAAAGGGAAGAAATTCGTAATCCTGCGCGTGACCAATATTGCGATCAATATCTTTTTAAACCTCTTTTTCCTGATCCTTTGCCGCGATATACATGCGGGGAAATATCTGCTTTTCCTGCAACCGGCTGTTGATGCGATTTACGATCCATTACGTGCACCGGATTACATTGTTACCGCCAATCTGGTTGCTAACCTGCTGTTTTTCTGGATGTTGAGAAGAGAATTTGCCGATTTCAAATTTGTGTTCAACAAAACCCTGTTCCGCCCGGTATGGATTTACGCCTACCCGATCATGATCATGAATGCAGGCGGCGTGCTGAATATGCTGTTTGACAGGGCGTTTATCCAGTTCTTATTGCCCGAAAATTTCTATCCCGGACGAACCTCCAAGCAGGCAATCGGGATTTATGTGCAGTGTTACAAACTGTCGATTTTTATGAACCTGGCAATCCAATCATTCAAATACGCTGCTGAGCCGTTTTTCTTTTCAAAAGGGGAAGACAAGAATGCGCCACCGGTGTTTGCCAAGGTTACCAAGTATTTTATCATTATCTGCGTGCTCATGTGGGTGGGCATATGCCTGAACCTGGATCTGCTGGCGGAGTTGTTTTTGAAACAAAAGATCTATCACGAAGGATTACCTGTGGTGCCCTGGTTACTGGCTGGCTATCTGTTCCTGGGCGTTTACTATAACCTCGCTACGTGGTTTAAACTGACAGATAAAACAGAATACGGAACCTGGCTCACATTAATGGGCGCGGCCATAACCATTGCAACCAGCTTCATTCTGGTGCCGCAGATCGGCTATCTGGGCTTTGCCATTGCATTTGCGACCTCGTCTTTTATCATGGTCGCATTGTGTTATTATTTTGGTCAAAAGTATTATCCTGTTCCTTATGACGTCCTTTCTGCCGTAGGTTACATTGGCGTGGGCGGGCTGGTAATCATCGCATCCACATTCGTCAAGATCCCGAATCTGTACATTGCAGTTCCGGTGCATATGCTTGTCCTTGCGATTTTTGCTGTGGCTGTATTTTTAATTGAGCGGAAGAATATTCCCTTCTTAAATAAAAGATAGAAAAGCTATTTTTCCATTTCGCGGAGCAGCTTATTAGAAAAAAGGAATTCCTTTAACTCCGGAACATCTGTTCTGATGATCTCTGAACTAACGCCTTCCCAAAGTTTGGAGCCTTCGTAGAGGAACATAATGTTCTGTCCGATCTCCATGACGGAATTCATATCGTGTGTAATGATGATTGTTGTGATCTGAAATTCTTCTGTAATTTCCTTGATCAACTCATCAATTTTGACGGAAGTAAGCGGGTCCAGTCCTGAATTGGGTTCATCGCAGAAAAGATACATTGGGTTCATTACAATAGCCCTGGCAATCCCAACGCGCTTTTTCATCCCGCCGCTGATTTCCGAAGGCATTCTTTTAGCCGCCGCTTCCAATCCAACGCGCTGCAAACAAAACGCAACACGCTCCTGCTTTTCCTCAACCGATTGGTCTGTAAGCATATCCAACGGAAACCGCACATTTTCTTCCACTGTTTTGGAATCAAAAAGTGCCCCACCCTGGAATAGCACGCCCATTTCACGCCGGATCGACTGCTGCGTTTCCTTATCACAATGGTAAAAATCGCGGCCATTGTAAAGCACATTGCCCTGGTCGGGTTTCACCAGTCCGATCATGCATTTCAGCAAAACACTCTTTCCGGTTCCGCTGCCGCCGATGATGAGATTGGTCTCCCCTTTTTTAAATGATGCACTAATGCCTTTTAAAACCTCCTTGCCATTAAATGCTTTGTAGATATTGCTTACTTCAATCATTTGCTGATTCAGTTATTCTTAATTCATGGCTAATGCGCTTTTACAATAAAAGCTGGGCTAAAAGATAATCGGCTACCAGGATCGAAATACAGCTGTTGGTCACGGCTTCTGTGCTCGACTTTCCTACTTCCAATGCGCCGCCTGTTGTGAAAAACCCCTTAAAAGAAGATATTGTTGCAATCAGGAAGCCAAAAACAAAAGGTTTTATACACATGAAGAAAATGTTGTACGGCACAAACGAATCTCTGATCCCGTATAGATAATCCCGCTCGGTAATAACGCCTGTTAATGTGCCGGCCAGGTAACCGCCCAGAATCCCCAGAAATGCAGAAAAAATAACCAACATAGGGAAAGTCAGCATGGCTGCCACGACCTTGGGCAAAACGAGATAAGACGATGAATTGATCCCCATCACTTCCAGGGCGTCAATCTGCTCGGTAATGCGCATGGTGCCCAGCTCACTGGCAATGTTGGAACCGACCTTGCCGGCAAGCACAATGCAAGTGATCGTAGGCGCCAGTTCAAGAATTTCCATGTCCCGCACGATGAGCGCAACGGTTGAAATGGGAATGATAGGACTAACGAGGTTATAGGCCGTTTGAATGCAGGAAACGGCGCCAATGAATGTGGAAACAATGGCAACAATGAATATAGAGCTCACTCCTATCCCCACACATTCCTCCATGAGCCGCCGCCAGTACACCGATAGTTTTTCACCCTTTCCGAATAGTGTTCCTAAAAAAATGAAGTATTTCCCGATTACAGACATAATATCTTAATTGTATTCAATATTTTCGGGAAAATTAGGCAAAAAAAGAAGCAATCAGAAAAATGAATCCAATAGCGGTTATCACCGGAGGGACGAAAGGGATCGGAAAAGCGTGCGTTGAGCGGTTTTTGGAAGAGGGGTTTGATGTAATTACCTGTGCAAGAAACGCTAGCGACCTCCAAGCGCTGGAAAAGGAAATGAGCGACCGGTTCGGCAGCGCAAAATTATATTGCCAAACTTCGGACCTCTCCGTAAAAGATGACCTTCTTGCATTTATAGATTTTATTGTTTCAAAAACCAGATTTGTATCGGTCCTGATCAACAACACAGGCACATTTATTCCAGGCCAGATCCACAACGAAACGGAGGGGACATTGGAAAAAACAATGGAGACAAATCTTTACAGCGCCTATCACCTTACCCGCGGAATCCTTCCGGGAATGATTGAAAATCAGAAAGGACATATTTTCACCATGTGCTCCACAGCCAGCATTATGGCCTATCCCAATGGCGGCTCCTATTGTATTTCAAAATTTGCGCTTTACGGAATGACCAAAGTATTGCGGGAAGAGATGAAGCCGCATCAGGTAAAAGTAACCGCCGTTTTGCCGGGAGCGACTTATACAGACAGCTGGAAAGGCTCAGGCCTGCCCGAAGAGCGGTTTATGGAGTCCAAAGACATTGCGGATACGATTTGGGCGGCGTATACATTGTCGCCGAGAGCGGTTATGGAAGAGATATTGATCAGGCCGCAGCTGGGAGATTTAGATTGATTGATGTACAATAGAGCAATTTTACTAAATTGCCGCATTTTTAAAATTATTTATTAAACCCATATTTCATTTCATGGAACAATACCTCGGTATAGACGTGGGCGGTACTAACGTAAAAATGGGGATCGTTGACGCTACGGATGGCAGAATTTCAAATTTTTACAGT
Source organism: Dyadobacter chenhuakuii (assembly GCF_023821985.2). Lineage (NCBI taxonomy): Bacteria > Pseudomonadati > Bacteroidota > Cytophagia > Cytophagales > Spirosomataceae > Dyadobacter > Dyadobacter chenhuakuii. The sequence continues at coordinate 4,279,419 of NZ_CP098805.1, forward strand.
CACGATACCGCCAGCTGGCGCAGTTCAGGGCATTTTATCGAACGTTTAGGTGATGCAATAGCGCTCCAGCTTGTTGAATATCCCGAGGTTAAAAGAGTAGGAATCGGCGTTCCGGGGCTCACAACCCGTGACAGAACTACATTAATTGAGATCACAGCCATTCCTGAGATCGATGGAATCGCCATTGTTCCCGATTTGAAAGCCCGCTTTCCTGAACACGATTTTTATCTTGAAAATGACGCTAATGCTGCTGCATTGGGCGAATATTACTTTGGTGAAGACAAGCTTCCCGAAGACTATATTTTTGTAACATTAGGCACAGGCATCGGCGGTGCGGCCATTATTGACAAGAAAGTTTTCAAAGGCGGCGGCGGAAATGCCATGGAGCCAGGCCACGTGCCTTCTAAAAACGGCAAGGTGCTGGAAAGGAACATTGGTAAAAAAGAGCTTCTGGACCTTGCAATCACCATGCGTGCCAATTACACGGGTCAAACACAACTTCCATCCGACGGGACCATTTCCACAACCGGACTTGTTGCTGCTGCTTCCAAAGGCGACGAGCTTGCCAAGCAAGTGTTCCAGGAAATGGGTTATCTGCTGGGCGAAGGGCTGGTTTCTATGGTCCGCATTCTGGACATTACGACCATTCTGATCGGCGGTGGGATTTCTGCTTCGTTTGAATACATTCTGCCTGCCATTAACGAGCGTTTTGAATACTGGTTAACGCCTTATTACCTGAAAACGATTATCATAAAGAGAGCCACCTTGGCGAACGACGCAGGTCTGCTCGGCGCGGCTTCTTTGTGTTTTGATTAATCTTTATATTTTTTGATTAAATAGAATCATACGCTTCTCGCTGAACAGTCCTTACTAGTCAATGATTGTTCAGCGATTTTTTGTATTTTAGGGTATGGTTCGGGCCGCTGGTAAACGCAAACTTATTGCATGAAAAAATTTATACTTCTGGTTTTCATATCATTTGTAGGAGCCTTTATTTCTAATGTTCATGCACAGCAATCCGGCATTGCCATCCTGGACAAATCTCCGGCGAATATGCAGCTGTTTGCAAGGGACAGCACCGGAATGGCTAATGTGGAATTTTTAGGAAGGGTCCAGACGGCCGGATACGCTTACATTTCCGTGGTACAAACCAGGAATAAAGCGCCAAATGCTTACCAGCGAAAAAACCTCGAATACAACGGCTCACAAGCTCCTTTCAACTTCACATTCAGGATCAAGGCGGAACTTGCTGAATATGGATATGAAGTTTACGCCTGCAAATCCAAGTCCGATTCCACACTTATTTCGAAAAGCGATAATGTTGTGGCTGGTGATTTCTATCTCATTTACGGACAGTCGAATGCGGTTGCCTGGGAAGTTGACTACGCTTACCGGAACGAATATGCCCGGACATACGGATCATCAGGAGGCGCGGCCGAATGGGGACTTGCTAATGCCATAGGTCAGCGCGTGGGCATATTTGGAATTGAATTCCAAAGAGTCATAGCAGAAAGATATCAGGTTCCGACCTGCATTCTCAATGGTGCCGCCGCCGGGGCTTCCCTGATTGACCTGACAGACCGGTCCAGTTTTTACGGCTTTTTGCTCAATGCTGCCAAAACAACAGGGTTGCTGCCCTCATTGAGAGCGATATTTTTCTGGCAGGGTGAAACAGAATCTTCTTCCAATGATCCTTTAACCTGGGCGCCACGTTTCGATAAACTCGTGCAAATGTGGAAGGAAGATTATCCAATGGTTAAAAAGATCTACGTTTTCCAGCTTCCCCTTTTTGGTGGTGGTGCTTATGACGACCGGATTGGCGTTGTACGCGAGCAGCAAAGAACATTGGACCGGAAATATCCGATTATCCAACCCTATGCAGCATTGGGTGCCACAGGATGGAACGGGTTCCATTATGGGTTGGAGGGTTATCTGCAACTGGGCAGGGACCTGGCGGATCTGGCGGGTTATAACCACTATGGCGAAAAAGAAAAAATCTCTTCTCCCAGCTTGCAAAAAGCATTCTATTCTACGCCCGAAAAGGATGAAATAACAATGGTTTTCGAGGATTATCAGCAAATGGTTTATCCCAAAGACACCGTAGCTGTTAACATTGAAGGAAGCCTGGAACCAACTTCGGTCTTTTCAGTAAAAGACTTTTTCTACCTGAATGCAGAATGGAAAAAACTTGCTTCGGGCCGGGCTGAGGCTAATAAGATCATTGTCAAGCTGAAAGAGGTTGGTAATGATTCCACGATCAAATATTTGCCTTCAAAATACCATTATTCGGGGCTTTTGAGTGCTGCCTGGGTCTATATAGGGCCGTTTTTAAAGAATACGAAAGGATTGCGCGCCTTTGCTTTTCATCACAACAAGATTTTCCCGTATACAAACCTGGGCACCATAGCCCTTGCCGCTGCCGAAAAGGACAAACAAGTGGTGCTGAGCTGGAACAAATTACCAAATGTTACCGGCTACCTGCTGGAACGATTGGAAGCCAAGGACACGCTGGCCTCCCACGAAACGATGCGCTTCCCCGCAAGTCAACTCGAATATACCGACCCGTCCGCAAAAAAAGGCGTTACCTATATATACCGGATCAGAGGTTACACCGACCAGTCGGAATCGAAACTCGCCTCCACGACAATCACCAAGCAGGGAGAGGACATTGACGTTGTACTGGGCGAGGAGCCGGTTCAGGAACTAAGCATTAATGTGTATCCGAACCCTGTTACGGACGTAATCAACATTGCCTCAACTACTTCTGCTATCAGTCTGGTGGAATTGTATACCGTGAATGGCAAGAAGGTGAAAAATGTTTCCTACGAGAACAAGGATTGGGCAACGATCCCGGTGAATGATCTCAGCAGCGGGCAGTACATTCTCCGGGTTCATTATGGTGATAAAATCAGCACCCGTAAAATGGTCCTTGTGCGGTAAGCGAAGGTTTGTTTTGAAATGAATTTCTCCTAACTAGATGAAATTTACTTCCGGCGATAAGCGGATGCCATATTTGGCTTCCACAGAATCCTGAATGGTGCCTGCCAGCGCACGAATTTCGTTGCCATTGCCCCCGCCGTAATTCACGAGCACCAATGCTTGTTTCTGGTGCACGCCAATCGCACCCTGGCGATATCCTTTCCAACCAGCTTGTTCAATGAGCCAGCCGGCAGGCACTTTGACCATTGTTTGACTTACAACATAACCCGGCATTTCGGGGAAGATGTTTTTGAGCGAATTGTATTGTTCCGATGGGATTTCCGGATTTTTGAAGAAGCTGCCGGCGTTCCCGATTTGAGCAGGATCCGGCAGTTTACTGCGTCGTATGGCAATCACAGCCTGGCTGACGTCCTGGATCGTGGGGCTTGTCACATTCATTTCCAGCAATGTTTTCTGAACATCACCGTAACCAATGTTCAACACAGGTTTTTTATCCAAAACAAATGTCACCCCGGTTACCACATATTGATTTTTGAGCGCTTTTTTGAAAACACTTTCCCGGTAACCAAACTCACATTCTTCCTTTGAAAAAATCCTTTTTATACCGCTTTCAATGGAAACCGCCTCCACAGACTCAACCACATCCTTGATTTCCACCCCGTAAGCACCGATATTTTGCATAGGCGCCGCTCCTACTGTGCCGGGAATAAGTGACAGATTTTCCACGCCTCCGAAGTTGTGCGAGACACAATGCATTACGAACTCATGCCAACCTTCCCCCGCGCCTGCTTTCAGCCACATATGGTCCTCATCTTCCTTTATTTTCTCAATTCCCTTAATGACAGGATGAATTACCAATGCATTGACATTCTGCGTGAAAAGCACGTTGCTTCCGCCGCCGAGAATAAATTTAGGCTTTTGCTGCCATACGGGATCGAGCAATATTTCAGTTAGTTCTTCAACCGAACTTACTTCGGCGAAAAAGGAAGCCGTGGATTCGAGGCCGAAAGTATTGAAATTGCGAAGCGAAAAGTTTGATTGGATTTGCATTGAACTAATAAATAAGTCCGGGTAAAGTTAGCTATTAGATTCAAAATAGCATGTTATGGTGATTCATCCATTTTTGATTAAGTTTGCAGGCTCAGTAATAACGGCTAAGGATATGATGCTGAAAAAGAATTTTTTATGGGCGATTCAGCTCTTCATTATCATCCTTTCGGGTTGCAGCAAAAAGACTGTTGTCAGCTCTTCCAGCTCGGAATACAGGGAAGATCTGTCGTCGGTAAGGCCTCGTTTCGAGTATGTTGAACCGTCAGTTACTCCAAAAGCAGCACCGGTAACCACACCCAAAGCCAGTACGGCGCCAAAGCCGGATGTGGACAAGCCATTGTATGTCAACAAGCGATTGGAAACGGTGCTGGACACGCTGGCAAAACACAACAAGTCCATCCGTTATGTAAACGGCTTTCGGATCCAGATGTATGTGGGTAATGTTAGACAAGAGGCGGACGATGCCAAAAGTTATGTATATCAGGCTTTTCCGGACCTTATCCCCTATGTTTCTTACACACAACCGACATATCGCGTGAAAGTGGGCGATTTCATGTATCGTACAGACGCAGAGCAGTATCTGGAACTGATCAGGGAACGATATTCTTCCGCAGTAATCCTGTCCGACCGCGTGGATATCAAACGAAGCCTGATGATTAACCCTACTGCCGAGAGCAACTAGGATCAATATTTTCAATTTTTAGCAGGATATTATTTTATCCACTTATACATACCCATAGATAATGAAAATAGCCTTAATTACCGGTATTACCGGGCAGGATGGTGCTTATTTAGCTGAGCTTCTTTTGAGCAAGGGATATGAAGTGCACGGGATCAAGCGTCGCAGCTCACTATTCAATACGCAGCGGATCGACCATATTTACGAAGATCCGCACGAGAAAAATATAAGGTTCAAACTGCATTACGGCGACCTGAGCGACTCCACCAACATTATCCGGATTATCCAGGAAGTACAGCCTGACGAAATCTATAACCTGGGCGCAATGTCACATGTGCAGGTGAGCTTCGAAGAGCCCGAGTACACTGCCAATGTAGACGGAATCGGCACATTGCGCATCCTGGAAGCGGTTCGTCTTTTGGGTTTGACTAAAAAAACAAAAATTTATCAGGCCTCTACATCGGAACTTTACGGTTTGGTGCAGCAGGTTCCTCAGTCTGAGACGACGCCATTTTATCCGCGCTCGCCTTACGCGGTTGCAAAGCTTTATGGTTATTGGATCACGGTCAACTACCGCGAAGCTTACGACATGTTTGCGGTGAACGGGATTCTTTTCAACCATGAATCACCATTAAGGGGCGAAACTTTCGTAACCCGCAAGATCACCCGCGCAGTGGCACGCATTGCTTTGGGATTGCAGGATAAAGTTTACCTGGGTAACCTGGACGCGCAGCGCGACTGGGGCCATGCGAAAGATTTCGTGGAAGCAATGTGGCTGATCCTCCAGCAGGAAGTTGCAGAGGATTTCGTGATCGCAACAGGAATCACAACGCGCATTCGTGATTTCGTGAGAATGGCCTTTGCAGAAGTTGGCATTGAGCTTGAATTCAGCGGGGAAGGCGCCGCCGAGATCGCTAAGGTGACAAAATGCAACAACCCTGACTTCCAGATTGAGATCGGAAAAGAAGTTGTAGCCGTTGATCCAAGATATTTCCGCCCGACGGAAGTTGAGCTTTTGATCGGTGATCCTACCAAATCAATGACAAAACTGGGCTGGAAACCAAAATATGATTTGAAAGCATTGGTCAATGATATGGTAACAGCCGACCTTCTGCTCTTCAAGAAAGACAGGCTCCTGGAAAGCAGCGGACACCGCGTTCCTAATTATTACGAATAAAATTAAGCCTTGTTTTTGATAGCAGTGCTATAAGATAAAACCCCCGAAGGACATCCTCCGGGGGTTTTATCTTATAGCATAATGTTCAGGATCAGATCGCCTTAGGAGACTTTTTCTGAACAGATTTTCCAAGATCAATTAGTTTCTCAGGAGTTTGATACCCGATCACCTGCTTAATGACTTTTCCTTTTGCATCAATAAAAAACAATGTAGGATAAGCTTCTAACGGATATTTGCTGGCCAGTTTCAAGCCTTCACCGCTTTCCATATCATATTTTACATTGATAAAATCTTTATTAAAAACAGCTGCAACATCGTCGCGTGTGAAGACATTCTTTTGCATCATTTTGCACGGGCCGCACCAGGTGGTGTAAGCGTCGAAGAATATGATTTTGTTCTCAGCTTTGGCTTTTTTCAGGATTTCAGCCCATTTGGCTTCTGTAAACTGGATCCCTTTTTCCTCCGCCTTTACTTCCTTGCTATTCTTATCCGCTTTATTTGCTTCTGCCGCAATAGTAACTGCAAATGTCATAGTCACGATGGCAACGAGAAGAGACAATTTTTTAAGACCTTTCATCTTTTGATTTAGTTATGGTTTCAATTCCTCTTAAACGAAAATACCCTATTGTTTTATTTTATCCAATTATCCTCCTGCGAACATGCCACCAGGACATTTGAGGTTGGTAAAAAAAGAAAAAGTAACTTCGCATTAATATTAACGTCAAAAAAGCATGAAAGTTCAGGAAGCAAGATACGTAATGAGCAATTCGGATTATGAGAAATGTCCTGATCCCGTTTTGCCCGAATATGCTTTCATAGGGCGCTCAAATGTTGGAAAATCTTCGCTTATTAATATGCTGACCGGAAAGAAATCGCTTGCGAAAACTTCTCAGCAACCAGGTAAGACGCAGCTTATTAACCATTATTTTATCAACGAATCCTGGTATCTGGTGGATTTGCCGGGTTATGGTTATGCCAAAGTGAGCAAAGTTGAGCGTGAGAAATGGGAGAAAATGATCGGAGATTACCTGCACAACCGCGAGAATCTGATCTGCACATTCGTCCTGATCGATATCCGGCATAGCGCGCTGGCGGTGGACCTTGAATTTATGGCGGGGCTGGGCGAAGCCGGAATTCCGTTCCACATTATTTTTACAAAAGCCGACAAACTGAAACCCAACCAGGCGATAAATCAAATGGAGGCTTACAGGCAGAAACTGGCGGAAGTATGGGAGGAAGTGCCGCCTATGTTCATTACATCGGCAGAAAAAAACGAAGGCCGCGACCCGATTCTGGAGGCAATAGAAACTTATAATCAGTCGTTTGAAAGGACAAAGTAAGCCAGAGGTTGTTTCGCGCTCAATCTTTCCGTTATTTTGCGCAAAATTGAGGTGGTCATCGCATTCAACATAATCATTATTAAGATATAACTAATTAGTAAGAAAGGATGAGTGAAAAAGTAGAGTCAACAGGAATGGATTTGTTGAAAGAAATAGCAAATGTTTCAGGAAAAGGCGGATTGTTCCGTATTCTTAAGCCTAGCCGTGCAGGTGTGATCGTGGAAAGCCTGGATGAAAAGCGTGAAAAAACGCTGATCGGGCCAACTGCACGTGTTTCTGTTTTGAAAGACGTTTCTATTTTTACGGACGGTGAAGAAGAATCAGCTCCATTGGCAGACGTTTTTTTGAAAATCCGTGAAGAGCATGGCGAAGAAGTGACATTGCAGCCTAAAACTGCATCTGACAAAGAATTGATCGAGTTTTTGAACAAAATCCTTCCTGATTTCGACCGGTCAAAAGTTTATGTTTCAGACATTAAGAAAATCATTTCCTGGTATAATTTATTGTCAAAATATACGCCTGAACTGTTCGTTGCTTCCACTGAGGAACCTGGCGAAGAAGCGCAGGTAGAAGAAACTTCGGAAGTGGTTGCGGAAGACGCTCCTGAGCAGGAAAAGAAAAGCAAAAAATAATTTCGTTGTATAAATCATTGTTTGAACCCTGTCGATCCGACGGGGTTTTTACTTTTTAACATTACCGCCGGCCCACCTTATGACATCGCTTTCCGCTTACATTGACCATACTTTGCTCACTGCCAATGCAAGTGAGACGGACATTCGGAAATTGTGTGAGGAGGCGTGGATACATCAGTTTAAGGCCGTTTGCGTGGCTCCCGCTTATGTGGCCTATACAACGGAAATGCTGGAATTTTGTCCTGTTAAAATAGAGATAGCCACGGTGATCGGGTTTCCTTTCGGCTATTCAACAACGGCGACCAAAGTTTTTGAAGCAACCAATGCCTTGCAAAACGGCGCTACGGAGCTGGATGTGGTGATGAACATTTCACAGTTCAAATCCATGGCGTATCTCAGTGTGCGGGAGGAACTCACCCAGATTGCGGAAATTGCACACGCGCAAAATACTATCATTAAAGTAATCATTGAAACGGCTTACCTGGATTCCTTTGATCTTTACACGGCTTGTGAAATATGTGCCGAAGCCAATGCTGATTTCGTAAAAACATCAAGCGGTTTTGCCGCGCAAGGTGCTGATGTGGAAGTGGTTAAAAAAATGCGTTCAATCCTTCCTGCACATGTCAAAATCAAGGCTTCCGGCGGGATAAAGACAAAAGGGCAGGCCATTGCCATGATTGAAGCCGGAGCCGAACGTATCGGAACCTCATCGGGTATTGCCATTGTAAGCGCATGACGAGGCGACGCGTTTTGTTGTTAAGCACCGTCCATCCGGCCACAGATCCCAGGATTGTATATAAGATCGCGCCTTCGCTTGCAAAAGAATACGAGGTGTTTTGCGCGCTGCCGCATGCCCTGCCAAATGTTGCCGGTGACGCCATCACCATGCTGTGGCTTCCTGCATTTCAGCGTCTTTACATGCGGCTGCTTTTCTCGCACACATTACTTTTATGGAAATGCCTGCGTCTGCGGCCGCAGCTCGTGCATATTTTCGTTCCGGAACTGATCCCGGTTGCGGTGTTATTCAAATGGCTGGGGGCCAATGTTATTTATGAGGTGCAGGAAAATCTTTACAAAAAGTTTAGCATCAAAACCTTCAACAACAACTTCCTGTTCCAAAAGCTATTTCGAATTTTCGATCATTATGCCCGAAAGCATTTTGCCCTTGTCCTGACCGAAGACGCCTATTTGAACGAATATGACAAACTGACTTATCCAGCAGCCATAGTCCGGAATTACGCATTACTCTCATTTACAGATCAATACGCAACCGAAGCATTTGTTGAAAAGAAAGGTCCGGAGATCAGTTACATGGGTGTCATTTCGCTGGAACGATCTTTTGATATAATTGTAACAGCTTTGGCAGCATTGAAGAAAGTTTATCCTGACTTCAAAATGCATTTATTCGGCAGCATTCGGATTTCTCAAAACGAAATTGAAAAACTGCCAGGCTATCGGGAGATTGCAGACAATCTTATTTTTTACGGATATGCCGATCAGAAGACAATGTTTCCATATGCACGCCGGGCGGTGGCCGGAATTGCATTGTTAAAGCCTGTTGCAGATTACCCGGATTCTTACACGACAAAGTTGTTTGAATATATGTCTTTAAAATTGCCGGTAATTACGTCCGATTTTCCCTTATACCGGGATGTCGTCGAACAATCGGGATGCGGTTTTTGTATTTCACCATATAACGCCCGGCTGTTGTGTGAAAAGCTGCAGTGGTTAATTGAAAATCCGGATCAAGGCAGGCAAATGGGAAGTAACGGTCGGGAATCGGTGGAAAGAATGTATAACTGGGCATCGGAAGAAAGTACATTGCTGACATTTTACAGCGCTTTGCATAGAAACTAGCATTTATTCTTTGGCGTTTACCATTTAGTATAATTTTATAAACTTATTATTGAATTGTTCAAATATTAAGTACTACGATTTCTACGAAATATTTAACTTTCGGAATTAAAAAGAATCGTAGCTTGCGAAGTCAACTTCTCAATCATGTATATTAATACAGTTAGTCATTATTTACCAAGCGAAGTTATTGGTAATGAATATTTTACAAATATTAACAATCTGTCCCACGAGTGGATTGTAGAACGCACAGGAATTTCTGAAAGACGTAAGTGTTCTCCGGAAGAAAATACTTCCACAATGGCTATGAAAGCGGTTGAGGCCTTACTTGAAAATATCCCTTACAGCAAAAACGAAATTGACCTGATTATAGGCGCTACTTATACGCCATATGACACCATCGTTACATTAGCGCACGCGGTTCAGCATCAGCTTCAAATCCCCGACATCCCGGTTGTCAGCATCTCTTCTGCATGTTCGTCGTTATTGAATGCGATCGAGATCGTAGAAGGTTATTTTGCATTAGGCAAAGCTTCCAAAGCAGTGGTGGTGGTTTCTGATCACAACACGGCGTACTATAATGAAATGGACACGGTTTCGGGGCATTTGTGGGGAGACGGCGCTTCGGCCCTGCTGATTTCAAAAGAACGCCAGACGGATTCCGACATGGAGATCAAGAAACTGATCACTGGTGGCGCTGCTACGAGCGGAAAAGCGATTGAAGCAGTTGTCTTGCGGCCTAATGATCGCGGTGTAATCATGCCTTACGGTCGGGACGTGTTCCAGAATGCCTGCCAGTATATGCCAAAGGTCAGCCAGCAGGTTTTACAGGCTTGCGGACTAACGATCGATGACCTGGATTACCTGATTCCGCATCAGGCAAACCACCGCATCAGCCTTAATGTGATCAATACATTAGGCATTCCCGTGGAGAAGCTGATTTCCAACATTCAATATTTAGGAAACACAGGCTGCGCGGGTTGTGCGATAGCATTGTCGGAGAATAAGGATAAATTCAAAAAAGGCGATAACATTGTGATTACCGTTTTCGGCGGTGGCTATTCTTACGGGGCCATGCTGATTACGGTCTGATATTTATTTAAACAAAAAAATGCCCGCATCTCATCAATGCGGGCATTTTTCGTGTTTATTCAAATCCTTAATTCACTTCCGGCTCCGAGAACATGGCTGGCTTCCAGACATTGTTTTCAGGATTAATGTCAGGAAGACTGTGCTCAGGGTCAATAGTAACTGACCGGATCGGCTGCTGTGTAGCCGCCTTAAACGTCCAGCTTCCTCCGCGCTGCCAGATTTCAACCGGCAATTCGACGCGCGTTTTCTTACCGCTTATTTCTTCAATGTCGATTTTAGCCGGCATTGCCCATTGATCCAGGTTTTCAATGGTTATAAAAGAACCTTTTTGCGGATTTTGCTCAACATAAGTTACGCCTTTGACGCCTTGGTCGAGCTTATAATTTTCAAAGAACCATCCTTTCCAGAACCAGCCCAGATCCTCACCGGCTGCATCTTCCATCGTACGGAAGAAATCGTAGGGAGTCGGATGCTTGAAAGCCCAGCGCTGCACATATACTTTGAATGCATAATCGAAACGCTCTTTGCCCAAAACCTGCTCACGCAACATTTTCAGACCAAGCGCAGGTTTGTAATAAGCTTCCCAACCCAGGTTCACTGCCTGCACTACATCCGGGATCGTCATGATCGGGTCCGCTTTCTGGCGGAAAATGATAGGCGCAAGACGCTGCATATCATTCATCTGCGCGCTTTTATACTCACCATTATTAAAATTATCTGCGGACAGGAAGTTGATAAATGTGTTAAATCCTTCGTCCATCCACGCATATTTACGCTCGTTGTTACCTACGATCATCGGGAACCAGTTATGACCAAACTCGTGGTCCGTTACGCCCCAGAGATCATCTTTACGGCTTTTGCTGCTGCAAAAAACAATTCCCGGATACTCCATCCCGCCTACAATTCCAGCCACATTGGTTGCAACCGGGTAAGTGTACTCATGCACATAACCTGAGTAAAATTCAATGCAGCCTTTCACGTATTCCGTCGAGCGGCCCCAGCCGTCCAATCCGCCGTCTTCTGCCGGATAGACCGACTGTGCAAGGGCTGTTTTACCTTTTGGCAAGTTCATTTTTGCTGCATCCCAAACAAATGCTTTGGAAGTTGCCCAGGCAATATCACGCGCCTGCAAGCAACGGAAACGCCAGGTAAGGGTTCCCGACTGTTTCGGCCTTGACGCAGGGTTGGTAACTTCTTCTGCGCTGCGGATCATAACAGTCTGATCGCTTTTTGCCGCATCAGCCAGTCTTTTCCGTTGTTCTGCTGTAAGCACATCATTCGGGTTCAGCAATTCGCCTGATCCAACCACAATGTGGTCCCAGGGCACAGTAACATTGTATTCAAAATCACCATATTCCAGGTAAAACTCGCCTGCGCCCAGGTAGGGAAGCAAATTCCAGCCTTCAATGTCGTCAAACACGGCAACGCGTGGATACCACTGCGCCATTTCATAAACAATCCCGTTTTTCGTTTCCAATGTTCCCATCCGGTCTGAGCCGTACTCAGGGATTTTGAAAGAATATGCGATCTTGATTTTGATCACATCACCATTCGGCTTTACAGGCGTTGCAAGCCTGATCTGCATGCGGGTATCGGTGATTTTATAAGTGGCTTCCACAAAACCGCCTTTCCCCTGCTGAACAGTAACGGCTCTAATCGAATCTCCTCCGCTGAAACCGGTGTTACCAAACCTGCCGCCGGTTACGGGAGTTGTTTTTCCCCCGCGCGATTGATCATTGAATGCATTCTGGTCCAGTTGAAGCCAGATGAATTCAAGTGATTCCGGGCTATTGTTCTTATAAGTAAGCTCAACATCGCCGCTAACCATTCCCTTTGCCTCGTCAAGCGCAACATTGATCTTGTAATCGGCACGGTTTTGCCAGTATTTCGGACCGGGAGAGCCGCTGCCCGTCCGGTATTCATTACCAGGCTGAAAATTAAATAAAGGGTGAAAAAGCACGTGTGAATCGTATTTCACTTTTTCCTGCTCTTGTGCGTGGGCGTTAAAAAATCCAAGACCTGCCATCAAGAACAAGCTCAGACGAAATATGGATATTTTCATTCTATTGATAAAATTTGAAAAATATGTGTTTGTAAACGAGCAATATACGGCTTTTCGCCTTTTTTAATATAAAAAGTTTCATTTTTGCTAACCGGTAGTTACTTTGAAATATTACCGGTTACATCGTAAAAAATGCCATGCGCAAGCGTCTCTCCGTTGAAGACTACACAGCCGGAATCCTCGCCGGAGATCGGATCATGCTGAGCCAGGCCATTACGGTCACGGAAAGCAGGTTACCGGCAGACAAGGAACTTGCTGCTGCTATTCTGAAAGAGACGCTGCCCCATTCCGGCAATGCATTTCGGATCGGGATAACGGGCGTTCCGGGTGTTGGGAAAAGCACATTTATCGAATCTTTCGGCACCTATCTGACCTCCTTAGGAAAGCGGGTGGCCGTTTTGGCGGTTGATCCCAGCAGCCAGAAATCCCGGGGCAGCATCCTGGGCGACAAAACGCGCATGGAAAGGCTCTCTCATAATCCTTTGGCCTACATTCGCCCTTCGGCGACGGGTTTGTTTCTTGGGGGAATCGCCCGGAGCACGCGCGAGATTATGCTGCTTTGTGAAGCGGCGGGTCATGATATTATTCTGATCGAAACCGTGGGCGTTGGGCAATCTGAAACATTGGTCAAAGGCATAACGGACTTTTTCCTGCTCCTTATGCTGGCTGGTGCGGGTGATGAATTGCAGGGAATTAAAAAAGGGATCATGGAAATGGCAGATGCGATCGCCATCAACAAGGCGGATGGGGATAATGCGCAAGCGGCGGCTCTGGCGGTTTCGGCTTATCAGAATGCATTGCATTTGTTCCCAAAAGCGGATTCCGGTTTTCCCACAGAAGTGCTCACATGCTCTGCATTACAGGAAAATGGAATGGAAGCGATCTGGAAACTGATCCGGGAATTTGAGAAAACGACGAGGGCCAATGGTTTTTTTGACCAAAACAGACAAAACCAAAATCTGAATTGGATGCACGACCTTATCAGGCAATCATTGGAAAATCAGTTTTTCAGTGATGCCGCTGTAAAAACAAAGCTGACATCATTGGAAGAGGCCGTTCGTGATGGAAGGGAACTGCCCGATTCAGCTGCGGAAGATCTGCTTAGAACATTCCGGAACGTTAAATCATAAAAACTTTAAGCAAAAGCATTTTTAAAGTATGTTTGGACGTTAATCTTAGCGTTACTAAACTAAACCAACCATTACTGCCCGATTATGAAGATCTACACCGCATTAAGCAAATTAACCCTCCTGACATTCCTGCTAATGGCTTTCGTTGTGACTGCCTGCAAAGACGATGAAAAAGAGCCAGATCCTGTGGAAGATACAAATCCGATAGTGGGAAGATGGCAATTAACAGCTGTAACACCTGAAACTCCCGGAACGACGATTCCAGCATTGGCATTTATTCAAACTGCTGCCCCTTGTTTCCTGGAATTGAAACTGACTTTTAATCCCAATAACACTGTCACCGCAGCAGATTGCCCTACGGCCGTTTCTGCAATTGATCCTTTTGTTCCCGTTGGAACTGATGCTAAATGGAAAGTAGCCGGTGACAAACTAACATTAAGCAGAGGCACAACCAGCCAGGAATTTAAGATCACACAAACGGCTACGAACCTTACAGTTGTCGTTAACACGCAGACAGATGCAACCAAGCCGGCTGTTAATGCGCTGCTGATCTTCAAAAGACTTTAATATCATTCCAATTCTTACTATTGCCCTGCCTTTAAAGGCAGGGCAATTTTTTTAGCTGGTGTGGTCGCATACTACAAGCCATTTGCCATTGATCTTTTTCCAGAGTAATGTGTAATGTCCTTCGATGTCGCCTTTTTCGGGCCGGGTCAGGTGAAACTTCCCAACCAGAAATGCCACGTCCTTGCCTGGAAATGTGAGGTTCAGGTAAGTAAATTTTAATGTTCCCATCGTCGCACGATCCGGGTAGCGCTTCAAATAACCTTCGTGCGTGGCTTTGTAGCCATAAGTTATGCCGGCCTTTCCAACGAACATCAGCGAGTCCGATTCCCAGTAACCGTTCATAAACGAATCAATGTCGCCGCGGTTCCAGTCGGCCATCTGGCGGTTCATGGTTCCGTAAATGGTTTCCTTGTCTTTCGAAGTCTGTGCTTTTGCAAACATTGAAATCGTGATCAGGATGAGGGTGAAGAGCCGGTTTCTCATAATTTTTGCGGATTTTTGTAAATCGTTTCCTGATTTTAAATATACACGAAAGAAACAAGGGAAGCGTTTGCAAGACAAAAAATCCAAATCAGAAATATCAGAATGAGTAAGTTTGACGATATATTTAAAAAGCTTGACCGTCAGAAATATCCGTTTATCGATGGGCTTTATTACTTATTCATTGTCGTTTTCCTGCTCATTTTGTTCCTATTCTTCGCCTGACCTGTGAACAAGCCTTCCTATCTGTTTATTCTGAATCCCAACTCCGGCACTTCGATTGGCAAGAACGCCGGTGAGGTGAAACGGGCTATTGAAACATTTGCGCAAAAAAACGGAGCGGAGGCTAAAATACTTTTTACAGAAGAAAGGGCGCATGCAACAACATTAGTAAAAGAAAACCTGGGTTTACAGCCCTGGAACGCCATTGTTGCCGTAGGAGGCGATGGGACTGTCAATGAAATTGCACAGCCGCTTGTGCATACGGAGCAGCCGATCGGCATCATTCCGCTTGGCTCGGGCAATGGCCTAGCGCGTCATCTGGGCATTCCGCTTACATTGGAAGCTTCTCTGAAAAGGCTTTTTGAGAATAAAATAATCACCATCGACAGTGCGCAAATTAATCAAATTCCCTTTTTCTGCACCGCCGGAATGGGTTTTGACGCTTATGTAGGGCATTTGTTCAGCCAGCAGCACCAGCGTGGACTGTCTACATACATTAATGTTTCGTTTCAGTCGTATTGGAGTTATAAGCCCCAGAGTTTCCGGTTGAATGGTGTGGAGACTCATGCTTTTTCCCTGTCATTTGCCAATGCAGGTCAGTTTGGAAATAATGCCTGGGTCGCTCCTCAGGCCAGTTTGCAGGACGGTTTACTCGACATTTGCACCATTAAGCCATTCCCGAAATGGTATGGTACATCCCTGGCATATCAGCTTTTCACCAAACAAATGAAGGCTTCGCGTTACATTGATTACGCACATATGACTGAGGCTGTGGTGGAGACGGATGTGCCGCCAATGATACATTACGACGGAGAGCCGTTTCAGCTTGATACAACGAGAATTGAAGTTAAAATTAGACCGCAGAGCCTGCGAGTAATTGTCTGATGTCAAAAAAGAACCGCACAGGAGTCATATATTCCACAAACCCTGACTTCGAATACAACGATTCCGGAGCCGACGAACCGGATACATTACCCGCTGCACAGCAGGACCTGAGGATCTGGCTGGATCGCAAAGGCGGTGGAAAAGTAATTACGATTATAAAAGGATTTATTGGCACCAATGCAGACATGGAAGCCTTGGGAAAACAACTAAAAGCGCTTTGCGGAAGCGGCGGAACTGTAAAGGACCAGGAAGCCCAGATCCAGGGCGATCACCGCGATAAGGTGATCAACTGGCTGGTTGGGAAGGGTTATAAAGCTAAGAAAGCGGGAGGCTAGCTTTTTTTTGCCTAAATCCCCTGAAGGGGACTTTACATACGAGATGAGAAAGTCCCCTTTAGGAGATTGAGGGCCTAAAGAACCTTATTCGTGTCTATCTCCGTTGGAGCAGGCAAATTGGATGGGGGTGGCTGCGGCAACTGGTTTGAGCGCACATTTTCCAGCACTTCCACATTGGTTACGAAATATTTGGTATCACCATTCCAGGGCAGTGTAAAGAATTTTTCTTCGTAGGTAAGTGAAACGCGCTGCCCGTTTTTGATAGCTTCTTCGAGCTTAGCGATCGCATCTTTATTTTTTGCGCTTACAGAAAACACCCATTCCGAAGAATTCATGGTGCCGTCGCCTTCGTACAGGCCGCCCATTCTCAGCTCGCCTTCGTATGTTTTAAATAAATATCCTTTGTTGCTCAGCTTGGTAATGAAACCTCCGCGTTTTCCTTCGCTGTAATAGCCGAATGTCAGGTAATAGAGGATTCCAAAAATGACGGCCAGAAATATGGCAAATATGACCCATTTACGCATAATAGTAATTTTCTGAGTTTATTGATATCAGCGAACTTCGCAAAACAGTTTGACTATTCCTAGTTATTATTTTGCCCGAATGGCAATAACCGGGTCCATGCGCGCGGCGAGCATTGCGGGCACAATTCCCGACAACACACCAATGATACTTGAAACGCCGAGCCCGAGTATAATGTTACCCGGCGTAAGCAGGATCTGCAATGAGCCCATCGGCATGAACGATAGAAGAAATACCAAAAATATGCCAACCAGTCCGCCGACTAAACTCAGCATAACCGCTTCGAATAGAAATTGGAACAGGATCGAATAGTTTTTAGCGCCCAGGGATTTCTGAATGCCTATGAGGTTCGTTCTTTCTTTAACAGAAACAAACATAATGTTGGCGATCCCAAACCCTCCTACCAAGATCGAAAAGCTTCCGATTACCCAGCCGGCAATGGTTAGCACGGCAAAGAGCTGACCAATTGCTTCCGCAGCGGCTTCGGGGCGGTTCAGGGAAAAATTACTGCCATCCCGCGGCTTAATGCCCCTTTTGGTTCGCATTAAGCCCGTAATTTCGGCTTCCACTTCCTTCATTCCTTCATCTTCGGGAAAACCTTTTACAACAATGTCAGCACTGCGGCGCCCCGATTGAAAAAGCTTTGAAAATGAGGCAAACGGGATTATACAGTTTTTATCAGGACTTCCGCCGAAATCCACAAGGCTTTCGCCCTTCCGGACCTGAACGCCGACGATTGTAAACTTATTTCCGGCCAGTTTAAATGCCTTCCCTACTGCATCTTGCCCGGGAAAAAGCGCGGCGGCTATGTCTGCGCCTACTATGGCCACATTTCGTGCATTATTTGTTTCAAGCGGGATAAAATAGCGCCCGTCCTGAATGGGAATATCTGAAATCTGATTGTATTCGTAAGAAACGCCTTGAATCTGCGCTACAATGCTGTTGGAGCCGTTCTTTAATGTAGTGCTGCCCCGGAAATCCATAACTGCTACGGCGCTGGCACTTTCCAGGTTATCGTAAAGGAATTTATATTCAGCGAAAGTAGGCTCCGGCCATTGAAAGTATTTCCACCATTGATATTCTCCTCCGAAACCCCAGGGCCATTTTTGAACATATATCACTTTATCGCCGATGAAGCTCATGCTGTCCTTAATGCTGCGTTCGAGGGAATCGACAATGGTAAAAACGGCTACAATTGCAAAAATGCCCACCGTTACGCCCAGCAATGATAAAATGGTCCGGGTAATGTTGGATTTGAGCGCCTGCCAGGCAAAACGGAAACTTTCTAAAACCTGCCGTAAAAATTTCATAGCGCCGTCGGATATAATGTTTTTTTCAAAATCCTTTCAAACCAAAAGTTAACTGTAAAGTGGCAGGAGCAGAAATAAATTGTTACAAAAGGTAAGATAAAGTGATTGATTTAATAAATTACAAACTGAATTATAACGCGCTGACAATGACATTACGCTACACTCTTGCACTTGTTTGCTGTATTTTCCCGGGATTTCTTATTGCGCAAGCACCAGTTAAGGAGTCCACCGGATTCTATCAGTTTCTTTCCGACGACCCTAATCAGAAACCATTTTTCAGCGACAGGCCGGGGGTAATTTCGAAAAATGGCATGGTTGCCTCTGCACATCCGGAAGCCTCAAAAGTAGGAGTTGAGATATTAAAGGCAGGAGGCAATTCGGTTGACGCGGCGGTTGCGGTGCAATTTGCCTTGGCTGTTGTGCATCCGTCTGCAGGGAATCTGGGCGGTGGCGGATTTTTGGTGTTGAGAGATAAAACCGGAAAGAGTTATAGCATTGATTTCCGCGAAAAAGCGCCTGCAAAAGGTCATGCAGACATGTATCTCGATAAAGACGGCAATGTTATCCCCCAATCCAGCATTCTCGGCAGACTTGCGTCGGGTGTTCCCGGCTCAGTGGCTGGTATGGCCGAAGCACATGCAAAACATGGAAAACTGCCCTGGAAACAACTTATTCAGCCGGCGATTGACCTTTCGGAGAATGGCGTAATGCAAACAGAAAGAGAAGCACGCGGACTTAATGCAATCAAAAAAGACTTGCTATCATTGAATCCGGGCACAAAATATTTTATTAATCCAACCGGGAAAGATTGGGTCGCCGGCGATGTGCTGGTGCAGAAAGATTTGGGCAAGGTTTTACGCCGCATTCAGAAAAAGGGCCACGATGGGTTCTATAAAGGCAGGACCGCGAGGCTTTTGGTAAAGGATATTAATAAAAGTAAAGAAGGGATTATTAGTAAAAAAGACCTGGCTGACTACAAAGCGCAGTGGCGGGAAACGATCACAGAAAGCTATAAAGAATATAAGGTGATCACCATGGCGCCTCCTTCCAGCGGTGGCGTTGCATTGCTGCAACTCATGCGCCTGACCGAGCAGCATCCATTGCGGAAATGGGGCTGGCACAGCGATTCCACCATTCAGGTGATGATCGAAGCGGAACGCAGGGTTTATGCCGACCGGGCTAAGTTCCTGGGCGATCCTGACTTCGTGAAAGTGCCGGTAGAAACCCTGATCAGTAAAGATTACCTGAGTAAGCGGTGGAATGACTTCAATTGGGATAAAGCAACGGATAGCAAGGACATCAGCGGCGGCGTTTTCCCAGGTTATGAAAGTCTTGAAACAACGCATTTTTCTATCGTTGACAAAGAAGGCAATGCTGTTTCCCTCACTACAACGCTGAATGGCGGCTATGGAAGCCGGGTTGTGATCAAAGGCGGCGGATTTCTGATGAATAATGAAATGGACGATTTCAGTATAAAGGCTGGCGCGCCTAACATGTACGGATTGATCGGTAACAAGGCAAATGCCATTGCGCCGGGTAAAAGAATGCTTTCGTCCATGACGCCAACCATTATAGAAAAGGACGGAAAGCTCCTGATGGTCGTTGGAACACCGGGCGGATCGACCATTATTACATCCGTTTACCAAACCATCCTGAACGTCCTGGAACACGGTATGACCATGCAGCAGGCGGTTAACGCACTAAAATTTCACCATCAATGGTTACCAGATATAACCACTTTTGAATCAAATGCATTTTCGGAAAACACTATAAAAAAGTTGCAGAACAAAGGTTATAACCTTGAACAGCAACGCAATACAATCGGGCGTATGGATTGTATACTGGTACGCCCGGATGGTTCGCTCGAAGGAGGCTCGGATCCGAGGGGTGATGACACGAGTATGGGATACTAATATTTCAGCGCTTTTGAGCGTTACTCTTAAGCATTGCTTTATCCTGTTATGAAAAAACTTACATTCCTGTTACTATTTATATCTGCTGCCTGCTTATCAAACTGTAAAAAAGATTCAAACGAACTCGGGCCCGATCCGGATACCGGCAAGCCATTCGCACCGATACAGTTTTTAAGATCATTTGACGTTACTGACTCTGAAAAAGTCACATTTGATTCGGTAACGAAGAACTATCAGATTAGCATGCCCGAATCATATCAGAGCAATTCGGCAGAGTTAAAAATGTCTTTAAACAAAAATGTGGTGCTGATAGACAGCCTAGGAAAAGCCACAACAGACAGCACAATTACCTATAATTTTAAAGGAAACCCGCCGCTGTCATTTACATTACGTGATAAGGAAGACAAGTTTGCCGGTACATTCACAGTGTATTTCGAAATCGGCGGCGAACCTAAGGTTGAGCTGCTGACAAAGACTATTACTGTCAATACAAATGGCTTCAAAACCCCCTTCAAATTTGTTTCCGGCGTTGGGACCATTCCTGCGCGTCCCGGGCAGGCCGCACCGATCATTAAGCTGACCAATCCCAAAACCGGCTTCACCGACCAAACAACTTATAACCAGAATCAGGATAATATCGTTTTTGAATCGATAGATAAGCTTGTGGGCCCGGACCCTGTTACGATGGAAGTCCTTTTTGCGGATAAAAATCCGATCAAATTCGAAGGTGTTACGTTTACGCGTGGCGAGCCTATTTCCAGGATCTCTGAATCTAAATTTGTTTACTCTACCAAAGATTCGGTGTTTATAAGTGGTGGATATTTCCTTCCATCGACCAAATATACGGTCAAATTCACCAACGATTTCGTGAAGACGCCGGCAACAGCAGCATTGAAATATGTAAGCGCCACAAACCTGAATCTGGAAAAATTCCCGGCCAATATACCTGACGGCTCTTACCTGCTTACCTTTCATGAAGGAGAGAAGCAGATTGGCAAAGGTGCCATCTACGTTTCCAATGTGGCCACAACCAAAGGCATAGAATCGATCTGGAAGGGAGATCTTACATTGGCGCTTACGAGAAATGTGGAACCATTGACATTCAAAAAAGGGGACACATTTTATGCAAAACCATCGCCGGTGGAATACGGCTCATCAAATACAAGCTTTGACGTTGCCAAATTGCCCGCATTGCGTTTGAAAAGCGGTGCGACAACGGTGGATCTGAAACCAGCCCTGGCGGTTGTGAATTGGGCCACTGCCGGTGTAAGTTATCCGGTTGGCCGATATGTTGTTCCTGCGAACCTTGCAGCCGGTCAGTATGAAGTCTATGCTGTGTTTCCGGATAAGACCGTTAGCAAGCCATATTGGGCGAAACTACGCGTCAACTAATCGTTCGGTCAACATTTAAACTCTTGTCAGTTCCTGGATCATTTGCTTAAATTCAGGAAACTGCATTTGTAATGCGGTCCTTTCGGCCATTTCAAAATCTGCAAAATCAAATCCCGGCGCAACCGTGCACCCAACCAGTGCATAGGCGCTTCCTTTTGCAGGACGCGAAGCAAACCACGCTCCTGCGGGCACCACTGCCTGAAATGTTTCTCCATTGTCGGGGTTATTGCCTAGCCTGATCACCTGCATTTCCCTTTTTTTCTCATCGATTACAAAAACATCCAACGCTTCCCCCGCATAGAAATGCCACATTTCATCGGCCTGAATCCTGTGGAATGCTGAGAAATTATGGCTTTCCAGCAAAAAATAAATGCCGGTTGAAAATGCCCTATCGCCATTGAATCGTTCAGGTAATGCTTCCTTGGGAATGCTTTCTGCTGCCCGGTAAGTCTCCGTATAATAACCGCCCTCAGGATGCGGACTTAATGCATATTTCTCGATCCAATAATGAGCCGGTTTCAGGTTTTCTATCATATCGACAATTTAGCACGCCCGTTTAATAAATCACGCGGGAACTCAGGCTTTTTATTCTTCAAAATACAATCCACGTTTTGGCATATTCAATCATTTACTTACTTTTGATCATAATTAATCACAAACGATCAATATTAGTCAATATGAAAAATGACCGGGTTCGCATCACATCTGACGAGGTGCTGTCAAACAATTGGTATACATTAAAAAAATACACATTCGACTATCAGCGCGCCGACGGACAATGGGAAAAGCAATCCAGAGAAGCGTACGACCGTGGCAATGGGGCTGTCATCTTGCTTTATAACCGCGAAAAGCAAACGGTTCTCTTAACCCGGCAATTCAGAATCCCGACTTATGTGAATGGAAATGAAACCGGCATGCTGATAGAGGCTTGCGCCGGACTGCTGGATCGTGATAATCCGGAAGATTGCATCAGGCGGGAAACGGAAGAAGAAACGGGCTATAAAATCAATTCTGTTGAGAAAATATTTGAAGCTTATATGTCACCTGGGTCGGTTACCGAGATCCTCTACTTTTTTGTGGCAGAATATAGCGAAGATATGAAAGTGAGTGATGGAGGCGGCAGCGCGCAGGAACAGGAGAACATTGAGGTGATGGAATTACCATTCGGAAAAGCGCTGGATATGGTTAAGTCCGGGGAAATTAAGGATGCCAAAACCATTATGCTGCTGCAACATGCGCAACTCACTCAATTAGTCACAAAAAATGGCCAAACAGAGTCAAATCAACTCTCTTCGGCCATTTAAATTTATTTTCTATTAGCTATGATATGGGATCAGGCGTAGGCGTGTTTTGAGGTGTCGCCGTTTCGGGGCTGCTCTTTCCGCCTACGAATTTCTCATAAAGATCTTTGAAGAAGCTCTCAGCATCCGGGAAGCTGCTTTTAAGCGTATCTGCACCTTTCGTTTTGAGCTCATCAAAATACTCCGGAGCTTTATCGATTGCACCTTCTGCTTCGGCTTTCAAATTATTAGCCTTCGTTTTCAGGTCTTCCAAAAGCTTTTCGCCCTCTTCGCTTTGAAGATACTTATGTGCGGCCACGCCGGCGGCTGCTCCAAGAATAAATGTGGCAAGGTGTTTTGAGTTTATGCTCATGATTTCCAGTTACTTAGTTTAAGATTAAATTTATGAAATTATGTCTTGTACAAAAGGAATACTTAAAGTCACCGAACATTTGCACAAAAAACTGTGCCCACATTTACTATCACATGCTTACTTAATTTCAAATGCGGCCTGCATGCGATAGCTTATCTTGATTTTCTGATATTGAACCTGGCTATCCGCTACCATATCCGCTGATTCTGCTTGCGCCAATGTTCTCATATTGGCCTTCGCAAAAACAGGCTGAGGAAAGTACAGGTTTTCGTCCAGTTCTTTAATTTCAAGCACTTTACCAAGCTTTTCGTCCAGCGAAGCAACCAGATATTCCGCTTTTACTTTGGCTGCTTTCAATGCGTCGATTTTAACCTGCTTCTTTAATTCTTCTCTTTTTGAATGGTCCACCCGACTCACATTCGCATACTGCACACCGCGGCTTTCAACTTTTGACAAAATGCCGTCCAACTTCTCAGGACTGCTCACTTTCAGCTCATACTGCTTGCTCTCAAGGAATGTAGCAGGCTTCTTTTTCTTATCTGTGTAATTTTGATAACCCCCTAATCCACTGATAGAAAGCGCATCTTTGGGCAACCCGGCCTCTTCAACTGCTTTCAAAAGCTGTTTTTCCAAAGTGCTGATGATGACCTTGTTCTTTTGGTTTTTTTCATCTTCAAAATATTCCTGCAGTGAGATATTGAAGTAAATTTCGTCCGGCACAATTTCCAATTCGGCAAAACCTGCTACTTCAATCTTTGGTGCAACGACCTGTTGTTCATATTTGATTTGCGAAAAAGCAGGGAACAAAGCGGTCATAGCAAGCAGGGAACTCAAAACAATTTTTTTCATGGCTTTCATTAGTAAATATTGAATATAAAATACAGATGCAGTCGGCAGGCTTAGCGTTGTAATGCGCCGGAATCATTGCCGTCAACATAGTTTAGATGCAATGATTTGCCAAAGGTTTAAAACATAAATGGGAGCATAACGCAATCAGCTGTTATTCTCCCACTTACCACTAAAAAAAATTTATTTTTCTGCCTTTTCAGGTAAAATTCTGATAAATCGAGTCCATAATTCGGACAAAGTGCTGATAATCGGAATCATTCAAACTTCCCCAACCCTTTCGGCGAATGTCTGCAACAATAGGAAAAGCCTCATTATAGGTTGATTCGCCTGTTTTGGTCAGGAACAAATTGAATTTTCTTCTGTCCCCGGCAGCCGGTCCGCGTTCCACCAACCCCTTTTTTTCCAGCAGATCAATGATGCGTGTGACCGTTGGCGGATCTTTAAACGTAAGCTCAGCAAGCTCGTTCTGACTGATTCCCTGCCGTCTGAAAATATGATCTATTAGCACCCACTGATCCACTGTAAGGTCAAAACCGGCCTCCGTCAGCTGTTTTTGTAAAGCATTTCGGATTTTTTTGATAGTCGTATCTATTTTAAAAAAATAGGCACGCTGATCAGAATGATGCGTCATGATTGGTCACGTTGAAGCTTTGGGCAATTGAGTATCCCAATTATAAGTCCCTTCAACTATTCGTCTACTAATAATTGCAGGGAAAAATTATTTGATAAACAAGCGCATGCCGGTTACAATTGCCGATGAATAATCAAAAAACTCCGTTTAAAAATTGTATTGCTACATGAATATTTTGGTGTGTAGATTAAAACCAGAAAATTTAACTATACAATAATTATACAATGAATGTAAAAGAAATAGAGCAAAAAGTGTGGCAGGTAGTTGATTTACTCGAGAGTAGATTCGATCAGGATGTCTCCGAACCCATTGAAAATACCGGAAACTGTAATCTTTCAAACTTCCTCCGAAATGGCCCAAACAGGAAAATAGTAATTTTTAAATATTACTATGGCGACTATGAATATGATGAGTTGATATCTGAGGACGTAGAGATTTCAATTAGTATTGCTAATGATGCTATATATAACACCGCAAATAACTTGTTAACTAAACAATTCGGACCGCCACAACCATTGCCGATACATGACTACAACCAACTTCCTTTTGCCCGTATAGCAAAGGAAAAATTAAAGGAAAATAAAGACTATGACTGGACTCCTGAGTATGAAGGAGGTGCACTTTTTGAGAATGCAGACGATTTCATATTTAGCTACTGGATTAAAAAAAATCAATATATTGTCCTTCAAAACGGGAAAATTTGGGGTGATGGAGACTTTACTTTTTTCGTGCTTGTAACAATATCAAAATTTTAGCTAATGTTCCAAAAATTTCAATATAAAAAAGTCGATTTATGACAGGATGTTACTTTGACAATTAGGAAACACTCTCCGTCTACATCAAATTCTAGCTATTTTGTCCCAAACATAGCCATCCCGTCTTTAATTTTCTCTATTGATTCTACGATCACCGAGGTTTTAGATGCTGTTAGGACACACTTAATTCAATGAAGAATTCACACGAAGAGCTGACCTCGTAAAAAGCGGCATCTCTAATCCCTTGTGTTGTCTTGATGAAATCCAATTCAAAAAAAATGCTCCCGACCACGAATGATCAGGAGCATTTAATTCATATTCTTAAAAACTACGCCGAATTCCTCGCCGCGTTGATAATCCCAAACATGGCCCGCATAATGAGCTGGTTGTATGTTTCCACGTCCACCGGAAGATTCTTCGGATCTTCTGCCAGCATTTGCAATGCATATTGCTGGATGGTGATCAATGGTAAAACGATCCGCTCACGGGTTTTAATGGAAACCTTAGTGACATTGTTGCTATCCAGAAGCTCTTTTTGCCCGGAAACTTCAAGCAGTTGGTCTCTTGTCAGTAAAAACTCATCGTACATTTTATCCCAGAACTCCTTGTAATCGGGCTCATCGCGCAGATATTTGGTTGCCGGGAAAAATGCTTTGGACAATGACTGCATCGAATTCTCGATCAATGTCCTGAAAAACAATGATTTTTTATACAATTGCGAAATAGTCTCCTTCTTACCGTCTTTCGACATCTGTTCGATCGCTGTTCCGAATCCGTAAAAGCCTGGCACATTCTGCTTCATCTGCGCCCAGGATCCCACGAACGGGATAGCACGTAAATCTTCGAATTTCAGGCCTTCATCATCGTTCCCACGCTTCGTAGGGCGACTGCCAATGTTGGTTTGTCCATAAAAGCGCAACGGCGTCTTTTTGTCCAGATATTTGACAAACATCGGATGATTTTTCAGATCCAGATAAGAGTCATAGGCCAATGCCGCCATCTCTTCAATAAGGACTTTATCCTCTTCATTCAGCTCGTCTTCAACACGATTTCCTCTAAACAAGTGGTTTTCAAGCCCTGCCGTGAACAATCTTTCCAAATTGTACATGGCCGTGGTTACTGTTCCGTAATTAGAGCTAATCGTCTGTCCCTGAACAGTAAGCTGGATTTCTTTATCCTCAATGTCTGTTCCGAGCGAAGAATAAAAATTATGGTTGTTGCCACCACCGCGCGCAGGAGGGCCTCCGCGGCCGTCAAAGAATGTAACCTTGATTCCAAATTCACGAGATACTTTCGTTAATTCTTCTTTTGCGCGGTAAATTGACCAGTTCGCCCGTAAGTAACCGCCATCTTTTGTTCCATCAGAAAACCCAACCATTATAGTTTGGTGGTTTTCGCGGTTTTGCAAATGGTTGCGGTAAAACTCGTTTTGATACAATGTCCGCATGATCTCTGGTGCATTCGCAAGGTCATCAACGGTTTCAAAAAGCGGAACCACGTCCAGCGCAAGCTTTCCGCTTTCATCCGCAATCAGGTTTTTAGCAAGCGCAACGACCTGCATTACATTCAATGCAGAGGTGTTATTGCTGATCACATAACGGTGAGCGCCTTTTTCACCATTCTGTGCCTGAATCGTTTTGATAGCGCGGATAGAACCCAGAATGTCCTTGGTCAGCTCGTCTTCATAATCTTCATCCCGCAACGGAATGTTCAGAGAAAGCAAAAGGTCTATTTTCTTCGCCTCATCCCAGCCTTCATAGTCACTGTATTTCAGCAACGGAATCTTCTTTTCCAGCCTTTTAAGGATATCTTCCCACGCTTTTGCATGTTTACGGCTGTCCTGGCGCACATCCAGGCTAGCAAAGAAGAATCCGAAAATGTTTAGTTTAAGGATGAAGTTGTCTAGCAATTCCACAAACAGCCCCTGATGTTTGGAAACCAAAACCTCACGGGCTTTCAGAAATTCATCAATTAATTCCTGCGCATTGGCATAACCCTCTTCAAACGGCCCGAAAATGGTGCTGTTCATCTTGCGTTCTGCCAAACTGATCGCTTCGTCCACACCTTTGAAAGTCAGGCGGCGCTTCAATTGTCTCAAATCACGATAATAACCTCTCAAAAGCGTTTCCCGCAATCTTGCCGCAACTTGCAGCGTAATTTCCGGATTCACGAACGGGTTACCATCCCGGTCACCGCCCGGCCAGAAGCCTAGCCGATAAACATTCGGGTAAGGCCAGTCGTGGACGCTCATTCCCAGGCCATTGATCAGTTTTTCAAGAATGGATGGGATGGCGTCATAATATACATTTTCCAAAAACCAGCAAAGGCTCACCGCTTCATCAAAAGGCGTGGGTTTTTCGTGGTTAATGAATGCGGTTTTACCCAATTGCAGG
The DNA here is from genome assembly GCF_023821985.2 of Dyadobacter chenhuakuii. Taxonomy (NCBI): domain Bacteria; kingdom Pseudomonadati; phylum Bacteroidota; class Cytophagia; order Cytophagales; family Spirosomataceae; genus Dyadobacter; species Dyadobacter chenhuakuii. The sequence goes on from NZ_CP098805.1 coordinate 4,307,282, forward strand.
AGCAGCTGGTTTACTTCCGTAAAGTCATTTTCTTTGATTGCATCTTCGAGATCATTAATGATTCCAAGCACTTTACCCGAATAAAACTGTGTCGGGTGCGCAGTAAGCACGATCCGTACACTGAAATCTTCGAGCTTGGTAAGCAGCTTCTTTTTGAGCTCATCATTATCCAGGCGATCTGTCAGATAATTAACCGATCCTTTGCCAGTCAGATCGTGCGTCTGATCAAATGCAGCATCCTCCACAGAGTCGAAAAGTACAACTTGCCTTTCTATATATTGGATAAAAGCAAAGAGCAGATCTGTCCTTTCTTTTGGTGTAGCAGTTTCCAGTAATTCTGAAAAAAAGTGCTCTATGATCTCCCGTGGCGTCTTTCCCTCCTGAAATCCGATCTCACTCTGCTGCGTTAGTATGGGGAGCAATGATCCCGTCTGAAAAATACCACGATAGGGCAAACTCAGAAAAAGACTATTAAATATATTGTACTTCGTTACAACCGCGTCCTGGAAACTGTTATTCATACTGGAGTGACAAAATTATATTCTGGAAACTGCAATTAAGGCAAATATACTTCTAAAAAATGGGTTTCAGGCTTTTGGATGGGCTTGCTGATGCGTTTTTTTAAGCTTTTCGATAGAGTTGTGCGTGTAAATCTGCGTTGCAGCCAGGTTAGCATGACCCAGAAGCTCCTTAATCGCATTAAGATCCGCGCCCCGGTTAAGCAAATGTGTGGCATAGGTATGACGCAATACGTGCGGGCTTTTTTGCGACAATGTGGTGACGGCCGACAAATATTTTTCAACCGTTCGCTGTATAAAGACGGGATAAACTGCTTTGCCTGAATTGGTTAATATCAAGCATTCCGTATCCTCCTCGGGCGCACGCAATGTCAGATATTGAAAAAGTAAATTTGCCAGAGATGTAGAAATAGGAACGACACGCTCCTTTGACCTTTTCCCAAACACTCGGATCGTCCTGGCGGGAAGATTCAGATCTTTTATTTCAAGCGAAACCAATTCCGAAAGCCGGATCCCGCTTCCATATAACAGCTCCATAATGGTGCGGTCGCGGACTCCCTCAAAGTCGTCGGTAAAAGTATCGGGCATGAAAAGCGTTTCCATGGATTTTTCTTCAACAAAAGCAGGCAGCTTTTTGCGCGTTTTCAGCGCTGAGAGAATTTTAGTGGGATCTTGGGAAACCGCCTTTTTACGCTTCAAAAATCCATAAAATGTTCTGAGTGACGCGATTTTGCGATTAATAGAAGATGGATTCATGCCCTCTTCCATCAAACTTACTATCCAGGACCTCAGCATGGGTGCCTTTGCCTCTTCGGGCTTATCCAGCTCGTATTGAAATAACAGATATTTCTGAAACTGGTCCAAATCCGTCTGATAAGACTTTACAGTATGAACACTGGCGCGTTTTTCAAATTTCAGAAAATCAATAAATGAGGTTATCATATCAGCAACATACAAAAAAGGGCCGCCTTTAACAAGCAGCCCTTCTCCTTATGATATGGATATAATAATCCTGTCGAAATCTTTCAGAACACCATTCCTGGGAACTAGTCTTCTAAATGACCGTAAGTTTTTTCTTTGTATACGGCACGCAAAACTTCGAAACGACGTCTTACAGATGGTTTTTCGAAAGCAGTACGAGCACGAAGCTGGCGCATAGTACCAGTTCTTTCAAATTTCTTCTTGTAACGCTTAAGAGCGCGGTCAATCGATTCGTTGTCTTTAATGTTTATAATAAGCATGCTTATAAATTGTAATGTTCTTTGAATTGGTTTCTGAAATCGGACTGCAAAGAAAAGCTTTATCAAACAGAAAATCAAGAAATAAGTCATTATTATTAGGTTATTTTTGTGATCATTGCATTGAGGAAAAAGCTTTTAACAGATTAAATGCCCTATATGAGCTCGCGACTGGGAATTATTGACTTAGGAACAAACACTTTTCACCTGCTCATTGTCGATAAAAACGGAGATGCTGTCACCAATATATTTCATGATAGCAGACCGGCAAGGATCGGATTGGGAGGAATCAACAAAAAGATCATTACGGAGGAAGCCTTGCAGCGTGCACTGACCGTCCTGACTTATTTCCGGCAAAAGCTGGACGAGTTCAATGTTCCCGATGAGAAAACTTTCGCTTTCGGCACCAGTGCCATCCGGAATGCAGAGAATCAGCAGGATTTTTGTGCTGAAATCCTTTCCAAAACAGGCATTACGATCACTGTGATCGACGGCAACCGCGAAGCCGAATACATTTATAAAGGAGTCCGACGCGGTGCAGACCTTGGCGATTCACCTTCACTGATCATGGATATTGGCGGTGGAAGCGTAGAGTTCATCATCGGCAACAGGTCGCAGATTTTCTGGAAGCAAAGTTTCGAGATTGGCGGGCAGCGACTGATGGAAAGATTCATGCGCAATGATCCGCTTTCGCAGGGTGACAGCAAAAATCTTTACAATTATTTTGAAGAAAAACTGATCCCGCTTGCCAATGCCGTCCACCAGTATTCCCCGGATAAGCTGGTGGGGTCTTCCGGGACATTCGACACGTTGGTGGACATTGATTTCCATTTCCGCACCAATGAAAGGCCTCCGAAAAACCAAACTGATTTCTCATTGGCACTGGAAGAATTTTACCGTGCATATGCACTCATTCTCACCGGAAATCATGACGAAAGAATGCAGATCCCGGGCATGATCGAACTGCGTGTGGACATGATCGTGGTTGCAGTTTGCCTGATAGACTATGTACTCAAAAGCTACGGAATCAAGAAGATACAAGTTTCAAGCTATGCATTAAAAGAAGGCGTTCTTGCCGAAGTGCTGGCCGAAAAGACAGCTTAATATTTTTGTAACCTCCCCTGAATTATTTGCACGTCCTATCCGGCAAACTTATATTTTTGTAAGCAAGCAAAAACATAAACCAACTCTATGAGATTAATTCGTTATTTCCTCTTTGTAGGAATCACATTTCTGTTTACCACAACCACCTACGCACAAAAGAAGAAAAAGAAAGAAAAGCAGGAAGACGTCAAGATCGAAAAAGCCGTGGACGCCGTGGCCACCGCAGTAAAAGAGAAACTCAAAGACGACAAAAAGAAGGGCCCCAAGGCTTTCAAAGACCTCATTGACACCAGCGCGGTGAGCCAGAAAGGCATGATTTCTGTTCACAAAATGGACGAGAAATGGTATTTCGAAATCCCTGATTCACTGCTGGACAAAGACATTATGGCTGTAACGCGCTATGCCAAAACAGCTGCCGGCGGGGGGATTTTTGGAGGAGAAGAGGTCAACCGGCAAATGATCCGCTGGGAAAAAGGGATGGACCATAATCTATTATTGCGTTCCGTAACAGTGGTCGTTGCGAGTCCCGACAGCACCAAGCCAATTTTCCAGGCTGTTAAAAACTCAAACTCAGATCCTATTATCGGGGTTTTTGAAATAAAAGCTGTTAAAAAAGAGCCTGGTGCAAAGTCGTCTGTCATTGATGTGACGGACTTCTTTAATGCTGATAATCAGGTTTTTTCACTAAGCTCGGTCAGCAAGCAGCTTTTGAAATTGACATCATTTAAAAAGGAAGCTTCCTACATTGAGAAAATCCGGGCGTTTCCCATTAATACAGAAATCCGGACCGTTAAAACATTTTCTGTAACGCCGCAGCTGCTCTCTACTTCTCCTACCCCGTCCATCGGTCAGTATTTACCGTCCGGGCTCGATGCTGGCGTTGTGACTATGGAAATGAACACTTCCCTGATCCTGCTGCCTGAAAAGCCGATGCGGAAAAGGATTTTCGACAGTCGGGTGGGTTATTTTGCAAATCAATATGCCATTTTCGGAGAAGAATCGCAGCGCTCTGATACAGAAGTTTTTGCGGTAAGATGGCGTTTAGAGCCTAAAAATGCAGAAGATGCTAAAAAGCAGCGCGACGGCGAATTGATTGAGCCTAAAAAACCAATCGTTTATTACATTGATCCTGCCACACCTGAAAAATGGCGCAAATATTTGAAAGCCGGAGTTGATGACTGGCAGGAAGCATTTGAAAAAGCAGGCTGGAAAAATGCGATCCGCGGCGAATACTGGCCCGAAAACGACACAACCATGAGCCTGGAAGATGCGCGTTATTCCGTGATCCGCTACTTCGCTGCCGACATTCAGAATGCGTACGGGCCCAATGTGCATGATCCGAGAAGCGGTGAGATTCTGGAAAGCCACATTGGCTGGTATCACAATGTCATGCGTTTGCTGCGCAACTGGTACATTATCCAGGCTGGCGCGGTGGATCCAAAAGCCCGCACCAAGAAGTTCGATGATGAGCTTATGGGCCAGCTTGTGCGCTTCGTTTCTTCGCATGAGATCGGGCATACGCTGGGATTAAGGCATAATATGGGTGCGAGCTCGGCTACACCTGTCGAGAAATTGCGTGACAAAGAATGGATTGAAAAGCATGGCCATACGGCTTCTATCATGGATTATGCCCGCTTTAATTACGTGGCCCAGCCCGAGGACAGCATTACCAATCTGTTCCCGAGAATCGGGGATTACGACAAATGGGCGATTCAATGGGGTTACAGCAATTTCTTGGACGCCAAGGATGCGAAGACTGAAAAAATGCTTTTGAATGAAATGACCAAAGAGGCTTACAAAGATTCCCGACTGCATTTCGGAACGGAGATCAGCCCGTATGACCCGCGTTATCAAACCGAAGATCTGAGCGATAATGCGATGAAAGCTTCTGAGTATGGCATTAAAAATTTAAAAAGAATTCTTCCCAACCTGATCGAATGGAGCCGCGAGGACGGTGAAAGTTATAAGGAGCTGGATGAAATTTACAACAATGTTATACAGCAATATCGTCGCTATCTTGGCCACGTGATGAAGAATGTGGGCGGGATTTACGATAACCCTACCACATATGACATGGAGGGATCGACTTTTGAAACTGTGCCAAAATCGACTCAGAAAGAAGCAGTTGTATTCCTTAACAATCAGTTGTTCAAAACGCCGACCTGGTTATTAGACCAGAATATTTTAAGTAAAATCAAACCAGAAACCGGTGTCGAAGCGATCAAAGCATTGCAGGAATATGCATTAACGACGCTCTTCGCAGGCGACAGGGCGGTCAGACTGATGGAAACCGGAATTTCAAGCAAGAATTATACGCTGGACGATATGTTTACAGACCTGGAAAGTGGCATTTGGTCAGAAACGAAAACGGGCAAAAGCATTGACCTGCATCGCAGAAATCTTCAAAAAGTGTATATCGAAAAATTGGTTGATCTGCTGAAACCTGGCAAAGTCAATGTGCAATCCGTACCGGTTGGCATTACGTATGGATTTTCTACGCGGGTTGTTGAACTTGAAAAAACGGATTTGCCTTCCGTTGCGAGGGCACATTTGGAAAGTCTGAAAGCAACATTACAACCTGCTATCACGAAATCGACGGATAAAATTACGAAGTATCATTTGCAGGATGTTTTGCAACGGATCAAGATGGCGCTGGACCCGAAATAAATCCAACTCTGCTAAGCCCGCAAACAAGGTTGTTCGGGCTTAGCAGATTTATCAAATGCCAATTAATGCTTACACTTCGAGAAATTCTGGAAAAGCAAAATGGCTTTGCGCCTGTCATTCATAGCGCGAAGCCGTTTAAAAAGCTGGATTTTTCTGAATCCAATGAAGCGCTTGTGCAAAGGGATTTATCCGAAACTTCGGTTTTCTCTCAATTTGTATTTGATGAAATGCTTGAAAATAATGCTTTCACAGGGATTGGCGGCTACGCAGAGAATCGCATTATCTATCGGCAGCGAAAACATTTCAATAACGCAGACAACCAACCAAGGAGCATTCATCTCGGCACGGACATTTGGGCAAATGCCGGAGAACCCATTTATGCACCGCTAGACGCAACCGTCCACAGTTTTGCCTTCAACGACCATTATGGCGATTACGGCCCAACAATTATTCTCGCTCATGCATTAAATAATGTCGTCTTCTACACACTTTACGGGCATCTGTCACTGGATTCACTGGAAGGATTATATGTCGGCAAAAATATTTCAGCCAACGAAAAATTCGCAGCCATAGGCTCCTACCCCGAAAACGGCGACTGGCCACCGCATCTGCATTTCCAGATTATCAAAGACATGGGTAACTATCAAGGCGACTTCCCCGGCGTAAGCAGCATTCAGGACAGCGAACATTATTTAAATCTCTGTCCTGATCCAAATTTGATTTTTGAGGATAGCGGAAAACTGTTCAGCAACTTAACCCTTACTCCGCTCCAAGTTCGGTAGAAACCCTGTCAGCAAGCCGATAAGCGGTAAAAAGGAACAGATCCAGAAGACATATTCAATGCTGGTTTTGTCAGCAACGCTTCCCAGAATGGCCGATCCGATTCCTGCAATGCCGAAAGCGAAGCCGAAGAACAGCCCTGCAATCATGCCGACTTTACCTGGAATAAGCTCTTGTGCATAGACCAGGATCGCGGAAAAGGCTGAGGAAAGAATGAGCCCGATAATGCAGCTTAATACGCCCGTCCAGAACAGATTGACGTAAGGAAGCAGCAAGGCAAACGGGGCTGCGCCTAAAATCGATATCCAGATCACGTATTTCCGGCCGATCCTATCGCCAACCGGCCCGCCGATGAATGTTCCAGCAGCGACTGCAAATAAGAAAGCGAAAAGATATATCTGTGAATTCTGGATGGACACACCAAACTTGTCAATCAGGTAAAAAGTGAAATAGCTCGAAATACTGGCCATGTAAATGTATTTCGAAAAAATTAGCAGCAGCAAAATACCAATCGCAAACACGATTTTCCCTTTTGACAAATGCGATTCCTGATGTGCTTTTTCGACTTTTTTCGCAGCGACATGGATTAGACTTTGCTTATACCAGCCGCCTACCCAGGATAAAATAACAATCGCCAGAAGCGCAACCAGCGAAAACCAAATCACCTGAAAACGTCCATAAGGCAACAGAATCAATGCTGCCAGCAAAGGCCCCAGCGAACTCCCCGCATTACCGCCCACCTGGAACAGCGACTGCGCCATGCCGTGCTTACCGCCCGAAGCCATACGCGCCACGCGGGAAGCCTCAGGATGGAAAACCGCTGAACCGACGCCGATCAACCCAACTGAAAGCAAAACAAGATTAAAGCTGTTCGCAAGAGATAATGAGATGAGTCCCAGCAATGTAAAACACATTCCAACAGCCAACGCGAAGGGTTGCGGACGCTTGTCGGTGTAAGCGCCTACCACAGGTTGCAGTACAGAAGCGCTCACTTGAAATGTGAATGTGATCAGCCCTATCTGGGTAAAATTCAATTGAAAAGATTCCTTAACCATCGGGTAAATGGAAGGGATTAAGGACTGCATCGTGTCATTCAGCAAATGACAGAAGCTTAACGCAAGCAAAATCGGGAAAACTGTTTGCGAAGTATTTATTGCTGTCGGTGAGTCAACAGCAATGGGATTTTGTTCAGTAGATTTCATGCTTACTTCCTGTGAATCGTCGTTGCGGCAGATTGCGCAGCAGCTAAAATGGTAATGTCAGCGATTGTAACCCTGCTAGGTGCATTCACTGCGTAAAGAATGGCATCGGCAATATCAACAGCCTGCAAAGGATCAAATCCCTGATACACTTTTTCGGCACGGCTTTCATCTCCTTTGAAACGGACCAGCGAAAATTCTGTTTCCACTGCGCCGGGAGCGACATTGGTCACCTTAATGCCATGCTGCGTCAGATCGAGACGCATTCCTTCACTCAAAACCTCGACTGCAGCCTTGGAAGCACAATAAACGGCACCATTCACGTAAGTCTGCTTTCCTGCTATGGAACTGATATTGACAATGTGCCCCGCTCCTTTTTCGAGCATCAGCGGAATCACCGCTTTCGAAACATATAGCAAGCCCTTCACATTTCCATCGATCATTGCATCCCAATCCTCCGTATCACCCTCGGCCAATGAACCCATTCCATGTGCATTACCAGCATTATTGACCAGGATATCAATGTTTTTCCAATCATCCGGCAAGGAACCGATCATAGCGATCACCGCGCCTTTGTCACGCACATCAAAAACCAGCGTGGTAACATTAACTTTTGAAGATAATTCAGCAGAAACTTCATCCAACCGTTCCTGGCGGCGGCCGCAAAGGATAAGATCAATTCCGGCACCTGCAAATAATTCCGCAGTGGCCTTTCCAATTCCGGATGTCGCTCCGGTAATCAATGCAATTCGAGACATTATAAAATCAAATTCGTCAAAAGATGTGCGCTTCCGGGGATGCTCACTTTTTATTTTTGGGAATGTTCAAACTGCTGAACTTCCCTTTTTCCAGCTGCGCAGCCTGGCTGAATAGCTGGACCGCTTGCTGATAAACATTATCCGTCGGATTCAGCACCTGAAAAATCTCATTATTAAGCCCGTTTTTCTGCTTCCTGCCCCAGACATATCGTCCGATGATCGCCTTCGTTTGCGAAGTAATAATGGGTTTAGAAAGTGTTAACTCTTTTTCATTTGGTTTAATTCCAGCCTTCGAAGCATCCTTCACCATTTCGGCAATCATCGCGTCAGATATCTGGAACGACGTCAAGAAGTCATTAAATGACTGTTTTTCAAGCTTTTTCTGATTGTCATTCGCGTAGCGAAGCGCGTATTCTCTGATGATGTTTTTGGAATACAATTCAAATAAATACTTGCTGTTCAGCAGCGTATCTTTTGGAACAAAAATATCCGGTGTAATCCCGCCGCCGCCATAAACGATGCGGCCTCCGTCTGTTTTGTAAATTTTGGTTTTATCAAATTTAATGCTGTCCGCACTGAACAATTCGCCGCTCTCGTAACGATGTGAAAGATCCTGGCTATAATCTTCACCTTTGCCCAGCTCATAAGGTTTTTGAATGCTCCGGCCGCTTGGTGTAAAATATCGTGAAATAGTAAGGCGAAGTTCGGATGCGTCCGAAAGCTTGATCGGCATTTGCACTAAACCCTTTCCGTAAGAACGCCTTCCAACGACCAATGCACGGTCGTGATCCTGCAATGCTCCTGCCAGGATTTCGGACGCAGACGCACTTCCTTCGTCCACCAATACGATCAACGGCCCTTGTTCGAACATTCCGTCCACGTGTGAACGCGTTTTTCTGTCAAACCGGCTATCCTTGCCTTCTGTATAAACCAAAAGCTTATCGCCTGCAATGAATTCGTCGGCCATGCTTGTGGCACGCTCCATGTAACCGCCCGGATTTCCTCGCAAATCAAGGATCAGGTTTTTCAAGCCACTGGCTTTCAGTGTTTTTAATGCTGATTTGAATTCATCGTAAGTGGTTTCCGAGAAACGGCTCACCTTAATATAGCCAATCTCCTGATCTACCATATACGATGCGTCAACAGAGTAAGTCGGAATGCGGTCACGGACCACTGCAAAGTTCATTTTTTCATCTAAACCAACCCTTTCAATGGCCAGATCAACCTTAGTGCCTCTTTTTCCACGCAACAGCTTGTAAACCTGCGCATTAGTAACGCCAGGACCAGATAAATTCTCCTTATTAACTGAAATAATGCGGTCGCCGCTCTGAATTCCGGCCGCTTCCGAAGGACCGCCGCTTAATGGCGTCACCACGTAAACCGTGTCATTATATATATTGAACTCCACACCAATGCCGTCAAATCCGGATTCCAGCTGCGAACGGGCCGCAGTGGCTTCTTCCGTGTTGAAATAAGCGGTGTGGGGATCCAGTTTTTCCAGCATTTTTGAGATAGAAAAATCTACAAGCTCCTCAGTATTAACAGAATCTACATAATTATTCTCAACAAGCATGAGCACTTCGCGATATTTGGCATAACCCTTCGCTACGTCCGAAAGCTTGCGGCCCCCGCTAAAAAAAGTGCTTCCCAGCAGCACACCAGCAGCCAGTGTAATGGCTATAATGATAGGCAGGCGAACCACTGAACGGGAATTATGAATCGGATTAGGAGATTTTTCTTGATTCATACCAATAAAATATTTGAAAGCGTTGTATACATGCCTGTTGCAGTAGGCACATTTCTCTAACGTGAAGTAAGCGATTTTGGTTGCCTAAAGCAAGTGTATCAGAGGTGATTTATAAGATATTAGTCCAACTTCTGCCCTCAAACAAATGCCTTTAAAGACTCCGGATTGCGCATTGTCTCCGGATTGATACATTTGGCAGGATCCTGTCCCATCAAAATCCGCTTCATAGGCGCCTCCATTTTTTTCCCGTTGATCGTATAGGGAATGTCGCTAACCTGCTCTATTGTATCCGGAACGTGGCGTGGACTGTATTCATTTCTTAAAACGTCCTTTATGCGTTGTTTCAGCTCATCGGTCAAAGTTTTGTCTTTGCTTAAAACCACAAACAACGAAATTGTCCCGTCACCGTTCGCCTTTTCAAGATACACCGCCAAACTGTCTTTCACGTCCGGAATGCTCTCAACGGCGCGGTAGATTTCGGCAGTTCCGATCCTTACCCCACCCCTGTTCAATGTTGCGTCCGAGCGGCCGTAAATGATGACAGAATTGCGGTCGGTAACCTTGATCCAGTCGCCGTGGCGCCAGATATTGGGATACATTTCAAAATAGCTGCTGATATATTTCTCGTCATCCTCATCATTCCAAAAATAAATGGGCATAGAGGGCATAGGCTGCGTAATCACCATTTCACCCAGCTCGTCGGTCACCGGTTTGCCATCTTCACTATAAGCCTCGATCCGGCAGCCGAGCATCCGGCACTGGATTTCTCCCGGATAAACGGGCAAAATCGGGCAGCCGCCCACGAATGCACTGCAAACGTCCGTTCCACCGCTTAGCGAAATGAGCCAGACATCTTTTTTTACATATTTATAAATCCATTCGTAGGCCTCCGGCGGCAACGGCGAGCCGGTGGAACCGATGGTTTCCAATGCATTAAGACTTTCAGAAGTAATGCTCACACCCGCTTTCATAGACGCATTGAAGTAAGCTGCGCCGCTTCCGAAATGCGTGATCTTCGCTTTTTCGGCCAATGTCCAGAGCACTTGTGATGATGGAAATGCAGGCGCTCCGTCATATAGCACAAGCGTTGCGCCACATAGCAGCGATCCTAATGCATAATTCCACATCATCCACCCCGTGGTCGAATACCAGAAATAGCGGTCGCCCGGTTTTACATTCTGATGTAAGATCAATGCCTTATGATGTTCGATAAGGCAGCCGCCTACGCTATGCGTGATGGCTTTTGGCTTAGCCGTGGTGCCCGATGAATAAAGGATCCAGATCGGGTGATCGAAGGGAAGCGGCTCAAAATCAAGCCCGAAATTTTCAAGATGCAGAATGTCTTCCCAGGAAGTTAATCTTTCCGGGCGGTTCTCTGCATTGATATTATTCACTAAAACCGTGTCCTTAACACTTGGTAATGTGAAGGATAACTCTTGTGCGAATGCTGTAAGGTCGTAAGTTTTACCATTATAAACATAACCATCCGCCACGAAAAGTACTTTGGGCTCAATCTGCGAAAAACGATCTGTAATGGCTGTTTTACCAAAATCAGGTGAGCAGGACGACCACACAGCGCCCACAGCATTGGTCGCGAGAAAAGCCACAACGGCCTGCGGAATGTTTGGCAAAATAGCTGCCACGCGGTCTCCCGGACGCACGCCGCGCTGTTTGAGCCAGGCAGCCACAGCGGCAACTTCCGTTTCAAGCGTCTCCCAGGAAATTTCCGTTAATCCCGATTGTTCTGATTGAAAAAGAATGGCTGGTCGGTCCTTCGTTTTATTTCTGAAAACATGCTCGGCATAGTTCAGCTTGGAACGCGTAAACCATTTAGTGCCGATCATCCCATGCTTTGGCCTTTGCAACACTTCCAGGTAAAGGTCATGGGATTTTATATTGAAGTAAAGCCACAAACTCTCCCAGAAATCTTCCAGATCCGTCACCGACCAATCCCAAAGATCATGGTAGGAGCGGAAATAAAGGCCTCTTTTGACAAAAAGCCAATCCATGTATTTTTTGAGATTGGATTGCTCCAGAAGCGTTCTCCCTGGTTTCCATAGCGGTTGAGGCAGGACATCAGTAGGCATATTTACATCTTTATAGGTGAAGGTTAGGTTATGGAAAAACGCGCTTTTCAGTGCATTGAACCAATAGTACTAATAAACGTTTGGTTACCAAAAATGGCATAAACCCAAGTGAAAATATTTACTTAAAAATTTCCTGTATCTTTGCAGACTTAATTAAAACACTTAGTACTCTGATCATCAGATACGTTGATTAGCGGGTTTTAGTGGCATCTTTGAAATACAGATCGAAAAACCGCTGTCAGTACACGGCAAATAGTAAGAGGAAACAAATTCCAGTAGTGATACTGCATTCCTAATGAGAAAAAGAACATCAACACCCTCGAAGGCGCCAAAAGCTTCGCAGCCTTCGACCGGCGGACAGAAATCCTTCCGCAAATCCAGTGACGGCGCAGGCCATCCATTCAAAAAGGCTCGCCCTGAGGCAGAAAGCCGTTTTAGTAAACCAAGCATCAAAAAGTCAAGCTTACGCACTGCATCCTCGAACGGAGATAACGCAGGACAAAAAGCACGTCCCAGCTTCGATCACGAAAAAGGATCAAGCGACAGATCGGGCTTCGATAAGCCGGGCTTCGGCAAGCCGGGCTTCGATAAGCCGAGGTTTGATAAGCCTCGCTTCGACAAGCCTTCATTCAAATCTGGTTTTGACAAACCGCGCTTTGATAAGCCTGGAAATGACAGACCAAGCTTTCCTAAAAAGGAAGGTGGCTTCCGTAGCCCCGCTGATAAAAAGGATTTTGGACAAAGAGAACGATCATCCGGAGACAGAGAATTTAAACCACGCTTTGAAAGACCGGCACGCGAAGGCGACAGGCCGCGCTTTGAGAGAAGAGGCGATGACCGTCCTGCTCAATCGGGAGAGTCCCGTCCATTCCGTTCAAGAGAAGAATCCGGACAAAGAGAAAGACCTTCCGGAGACCGAGAATTTAAACCACGTTTTGAAAGACGTGAAGGTGACCGACCCACCGGCGACAGAGAATTCAAGCCTCGTGCTGAAAGACCTGCACGCGAGGGCGAAAGACGTGATTCACGGCCATCAGCTGAGCGTTCTTTTGGTCGTCCCAGCAGAGACGGCAAGCCAGAATTTAAAAAAAAAGATGAGACCGCGCATGTAGAGCGTGATTTCGAAAAGTCTGCCCGTAGTGAAAACGCAGAGCAAGCAGAAGATCGCAGCGGATTAGACAGAAGAGTGGGCCGATTTGAAAGTGCTCCACGCTACAATTTGTCCAGCTACGAAAAGAAAAATGCACCGAAACGGAAGGAAAAGGAAGAATCTGCACTCATTCGTTTGAACAGATACATTTCTAATGCTGGCATTTGCTCGCGTCGCGAGGCGGATGACCTGATCGCTTCGGGTCAGATTTCTGTAAATGGTAAAACGATTACAGAGATGGGTTACAAAGTATTGCCTACTGACGTTGTGAAATACGGCAAAAAGGCATTAAACCCTGAGAAAATGGTTTATATCTTAATTAATAAGCCAAAAGATTACATCACCACAACCGACGATCCGGAAGAGCGCAAAACCGTGCTTGACCTCATTCAAGGTGCATGTGCCGAGCGTGTTTACCCGGTGGGTCGCTTGGATAGGAATACAACGGGTTTATTGCTTTTGACCAATGATGGAGAACTGGCTGTAAAGCTGACGCATCCATCCGGCGGGATCAAGAAAATCTATCAGGCGGAATTGGATAAGCCGATTACAACGGAAGATTTTGAAAAGCTCCAACACGGCCTTGAATTGGAAGACGGTTTCATTCGGCCTGATGAAGTTGGCATTGTAACGCCAGACGCGATGGTGGTTGGCTTGGAAATTCACAGCGGCCGGAACCGGATCGTTCGCCGGATGTTCGAACATTTGGGTTACGAAGTTCAAAAGCTCGACCGCACGGTATTCGCAGGATTGAACAAGAAAGACCTTCCGCGTGGTAAATGGAGATTTTTAAGTGAAAAAGAAGTGGTAAAGCTGAAATTCATGCTTTAAGATTTTTGGAATAATACAAAAAGAAAACCGGCTGCTACGATAAACGTAACAGCCGGTTTCTTTTTTGAACCTATATATTACAAACGGAATCCGAATGAATAAACGTCGTATGGAGCATCAGGATAAAGTCCTTCAAACTGCACCATTGACTCTTCCTTGCCAGTAATAGCGGCCTGGAATTCTTTCACGGAACGAACCGGCTTACCATTTACTTTGGTAATGATGAAGCCTTCCTCCACTTGCGAACGTGCAAACTTGCCGCCGTCGATCGAAACCACTTTCACACCGCCATCCAGCTTGTAACGGGATAAACGTTGTTTTTCCTGGTCGCTAAGGTTGCCGAATTGTGCACCCAGAGCATTCATAATCGCAGCAGATTCGTCACGTTTCAGGATATCTGAACCGCCTGTGCGGTTACGCAATGTGATGTCCAGCTCTTTCTCTTTGCCATCACGGTTTACAGTAATCGCCACCTTATCGCCAGGCTTGTGCAAGCCGATTGATTGTTGCAATTCAGGGATCGAGTGAACATTCACGCCGTCCACTTTCACGATCACGTCGCCTTTCACTACACCGCCTGCTTTCGCTGCACTGTTTTCTGTGAATTCACGAACATATACACCATCATTCACTTTCACACCATATTCTTCGGCTTTTCTGCTATCCAGGTCATCCAGGGCAATACCCAGGTAACCACGTTGCACATTACCGAATTTGATCAAATCGCTTGACACTTTCTTCACAATGCTCGAAGGCACCGCGAAGGCATAACCTGCAAAGCTTCCCGTTGGGCTGGCAATGGCTGTGTTGATACCAATCAATTCACCTTTGAGGTTAACCAATGCACCACCACTGTTTCCAGGGTTGACAACCGCATCAGTTTGAATGAATGATTCAAGCGGAGAATCCACAGATGATGCCGAAGCAGGCGTAACGCCGCGACCGCGTCTTGATTGGCCAATGATACCTAATCCGCGTCCTTTTGCACTTACGATACCAGCTGTTACAGTTGATTCCAAATTAAAAGGGTTACCAACCGCCACAACCCACTCTCCTACTTTCACGGCATCCGAGTTGCCTAAAACTACTGCTGGCAAGTCTTTCGCTTCTACCTTAATCACCGCAATGTCCGTAGATGGGTCAGTACCAATCACTTTTGCTCTGAACTTGCTTTTATTATGCAGTGTAACTTCCAGTTCCTGAGCACCTTCCACCACGTGGTTATTGGTTACAATGTATCCGTCCGCAGAAATGATCACACCCGAACCGGATGCTTCCTGAGACTGAGGGCCGCGTGATCCGCCTTCAAATTCGTCACCAAAGAAATCCCTGAAAATATCCGGAATTTGCTGACCGCCGCCGCGCGAGGCCTGACGCGTCATCGTTGACTTAATGTGAACTACCGTGGGCGTTGTAGCCTCAGCAGCGTAAACAAAGTCCCCGGGTGCACCCACCGGTGTGCCGGTTGACGTGAAACGCGTAATCGACTCCGCGGGAGCCTCTTTAAAAATTACATCTTTACCATCGTTATCACTAAATAGTTTGAAGCCGGCAAGAGTTGATGCACTAGAAATCAACCCAACCAACACTAAACCTTTCCAATTTGTTTTCATATACATTTGTTGGGGTTATATTTTTATGAATGAATAACGCAAAGCATTTACTATTTTATTCCCACACAACGCGCATTTAACATATTTTAACTGCAGTCCTTCGAAATGCGATTTTACTAAAATATCCTGCCAATGTCACTAACAATTTAATCGCATCTTTGTTCACAACAAAAGGCGCTATTAATCAAAATTAATAACGCCTTTCAAACTTATATTATGCTAATTAAGCAATCTCGATCTGACGAGCTGGTTTTTCTTTTGCTTCTTCGCGTTTTGGCAACGCGATGCTCAGCACGCCTTCATTGTAAGTGGCTTCAATCCTGTCGCCGTCAATGGTGTTAGGCAATGTGAAGGTGCGTTGGAAAGAAGTGTATTTAAATTCCCGACGCGTATATTTTTCGTTTTTCTCTTCTTCATTCTGCTCTTTCTGAGCAGAAATGGTCAGCTGATTTTTTTCAAGGTTTAATTTGAAATCAGATTTCTGCAAGCCGGGAGCCGCAACTTCGATCTTGAAACCTTCTGTGTTTTCAATAACATTCACCGCAGGAACACTTCCTGAGAATGCAGGGGCTGCGATTTCATTGAATAAATCTTTGCCAAAAAATCCGTTTAAGTAAGAAGGATTTGCGAAATGGGTTTTTACTAGAGTGCTCATTGTTATAAAGTTTTAATGGTCTATTTTATTTTTCAGTTAACCTCTGCGGTATGATAGCTTATTAACAATACTCATTCCTGAGGCGAAAAGTCGAAAAATAGCAGACATAATGTCCGATAAAAATTTATACCCTTATGAAAGCAGACACAATGTCGTGTTTTGAGTAAAAACTATGAGACAAACGGACATACTTTGCAAGTGACACTGCAAAAGTCAATGATGAGAAAGATAATCAGCAAAACTCCGCGACTACTAGCGAAGCTTGAAAGAAATAATGACGCTTGAAGGGCAATTAGCGAAGCTCTAACATTGCGCAGGCCTGTTCAGAAGCAGACTGCTCGGCTTTTTTCTTGGTAAAACCGTTGCCCTGAGCAAAAGGCTCGTCGTTGACCAGAATTTGAGAGATGAATTCGCGGTGGTGGCGGGTGCCGCGTTCTTCCAGAATTTCGAAGCGGATTTCCTTGCCTTCGCGTTGCGCCCATTCGATAATGAGGCTTTTGAAATTGGCATTATTCTGAATAATGCTATCCAGATCGTAATGCGTAATAAGCTTGCTGATGATAAATGTCCGCGTAAAACGGAAGCCTTTGTCCAGATAAATGGCCCCAACAAACGCTTCCAGCGCATCGCCATACATAGAAGAGCGTGGCGACATGCCGCGACGGTTGCCATCATATTCGATCAGGCGATCGAGGCCAAGCTTTTTTGAGATTTGATTGAGAGATTCCCGGTTGACAATGCGGGAGCGGATTTCGGTAAGAAAACCCTCGTCTTTATAAGGATATTTGGTAAAAAGAAACTCTGCAACCACCATTCCTAAAACAGCATCGCCCAGATATTCCAAACGCTCATTGGATTCACGAAAACCTTTGATAGCCGTTTCCCGGGAAGCAGAAGTGTGGCGAAAAGCCAGTTGATAGACGCCGAGATTCGAAGGCCGGTCGCCAATTACATGTGCAATCGATTCCTTAAATTTTTTATCCTCAGCACTTCCGGTTCTGAAAAGAGAGAGTATCGGTATAAGAATTCGCTTTGCCAAGTGTAATTAGTTAATCAGTCTTCATACTTTTTGAAAACGACTGATGCATTGTGTCCGCCAAAGCCAAATGTATTGCTGAGTGCAATGTTGATCTCGCGTTTTTGAGCGTGGTTAAATGTCAGGTTCAGTTTCGGATTAATTTCCGGATCGTCGGTAAAGTGGTTAATAGTAGGCGGAACAACCTGGTCACGGATCGCCAGGATGCAAGCCGCAGCTTCGATCGCACCAGCTCCACCCAGCAAATGGCCGGTCATGGATTTGGTTGAACTGATATTCAGTTCATACGCGTGTTCGCCAAAGAATTTTTCAATTGCCTTAATTTCTTGTGGATCACCGATCGGCGTAGATGTGCCATGCGTATTGATATAATCCACATCTTCCGGCTTGATTCCTGCGTTCTCAATCGCATTTTTCATGACGATATGAGCGCCCAGGCCATCCGGATGGGGAGCTGTAATGTGGTAAGCGTCCGAAGACATGCCCGCACCGATCATTTCAGCGTAAATTTTAGCGCCGCGTGCTTTCGCGTGTTCCAGTTCTTCCAGAATCAGCGCCGCGCCGCCCTCTCCCAATACAAAACCGTCACGATCCTTATCATAAGGACGGGATGCCGTTTCGGGAGAATCGTTTCTTTCGGATAATGCTTTTAATGCATTAAAACCACCCACACCCGCAATGGTAACCGCCGCTTCCGAACCGCCGGAAATACAGACGTTCATCATCCCAAGCTTGATGTAATTGAATGCATCAATCAAGGCATTGGTGGCCGAAGCACAGGCTGAAACGGTGATAAAATTGGGACCGCGGAAACCATAGCGGATCGAGAGAACTCCCGAAGCACTGTCCACGATCATTTTGGGGATAAAAAATGGGTTGAACCTGGGGGTTTTGCCGTTTTCTGCGAAATTCATCACCTCTTCTTCAAAGGTTTTCAATCCGCCGATTCCGGTTCCCCAAATTACACCGGCTTTGTCGAGATCAAGCGTATCTGCGTCAAAGCCGGCGTCCTTCATTGCTTCATCTGCTGCAATGACGGCGTATTGGGTAAATGGGTCCATTTTACGGGCTTCCTGACGAGGAATGTAACTAGTAACGTCCAGACCTTTAACTTCACAGGCAAACCTGGTGCGAAACTTTTCAGCATCGAAACGGGTAATCGGAGCTGCTCCGCTTACACCTGCAACCAAATTTTTCCAAAAGGTAGAAACATCATTTCCAACGGGCGTTAATGCGCCCATTCCGGTAATTACAACTCTCTTCAAACTCATAAAATGGGGACAGAAATAAAATGATACTGGCTAAAAAACCGAATTACTTCACGTTTTCTTCCAGGTATGCAACAGCCTGACCAACTGTACCAATGTTCTCTGCCTGATCGTCAGGGATAGATAGATTGAATTCTTTTTCAAATTCCATAATCAATTCAACGGTATCTAGAGAGTCCGCTCCCAAGTCGTTCTGGAAGTTTGCTTCCGAAGTTACTTCCGACTCTTCTACGCCAAGTTTTTCGACGATAATTTGCTTAACTCTTTCTGCAATTGCTGACATTTTATATTCACTTTTTGGTTAAAATCGCAACAAAGAAAGAAATTTCGATTCACTTTGACAAAATTTTTTTAGTCCTTTCATTTTATTGCTTTTAATGTTGTTGAAATAAAAAAACCAGAAAATCAAATGCTTACCACGGATGCGTCCCAGTAAATCTTTCAATTGTATAAAGAACAAAGCGGATAGCCGTACATTCGCAAATTGATTATTGACCACCAGAAAAAGTATAGTATGATTCCCATATCCAATATAAAAAACGCCGATTCTCACCTGTTTTTCCTCATGGCCGGCCCGTGCGCCATTGAAGGCAGGGACATGGCATTACGTATTGCCGAGCACATTACCAGCCTCACCGACCGCCTCAAAATCCCTTATATATTCAAAGGTTCTTACCGCAAAGCCAACCGGACGAAGATCGATTCCTTCACCGGAATTGGTGACGAAAAGGCATTAAAGATTTTGGAAGAGGTTCGAAATACTTTTGGTGTGCCTGTGGTAACCGACATTCACGAATCGCACGAAGCAGCGTTTGCCGCCGAATATGTGGACGTGCTGCAAATTCCAGCCTTCCTATGCCGCCAAACTGAATTACTGGCAGCCGCAGCGAAGACGGGAAAGGCGGTTAATGTTAAAAAAGGACAGTTCCTTTCGGGTGCTTCCATGAAGTTTGCCGTGGAGAAAATTAATGAGGTCAACCCTGAATGTCCGGTGATCCTGACAGACCGCGGCAACAGTTTTGGTTACGGCGACCTGATTGTTGATTACCGTAACCTCCCGGAAATGAGCTCGTTCGGCGTTCCGGTTGTGATGGATTGCACGCATTCATTGCAACAACCTAATCAGGCATCGGGCGTGACGGGCGGCAAGCCAAAGCTTATCGAGACCATCGCGAAAGCTGCGATTGCCGTGGGTGCGGATGGACTATTTATTGAAACGCATTTCAATCCTTCCGAAGCTAAGTCGGATGGCGCTAATATGCTGCCGCTGGATCAGCTGGAAGGACTTTTGGAGCGATTGGTTAGGGTTCGTGAAGCGATAATGTAATGGTGGCACGCATCCTGAGAACGCAGCTCTTTTGCGTCATTTTCTGTTTTCAAATTGTTTCTCCGGAAGTCATTGCGCAGGGCAGTTTTGAGGAGAAAAATAAAACTGAAAAGGATTCAACGCTTTGGGTAATTAAAGCTGGCGATGTGATTCCGCCGGTTACGCTGGCTTTGGCGGGGTTAGTGGCGCAGGGCAGGATCAGCAGGCATTTTCAGCGGGAGGTCCATTCAAAATATCCGAACTTTCATTCCAAAGCCGACGAATTTCTTCCTTATGCGCCGGGTGTGATCAGTTTAGGACTTGCCTCGGCGGGTGTTAAAGGAAAGCACAAACTGGGCGATCAGGTTATTCTGGCATTGCTTTCCAACATTATCGCGCAAGGCGTAACACAAAGTTTAAAGCGGGTCATTAAATATCCCCGACCCGACCAATCCGATTATTATTCTTTCCCGTCCGGCCACACGACAACGGCATTCGCTAATGCCACCATTTTGCACGAAGAATATGGCCAGCGCAGCGTTTTGTACAGCATAGGCGGCTACGGAACCGCCACAGCGGTTAGCGGGCTACGGATTTTGAACAACAAACATTGGCTCGCGGATGTGCTTATGGGCGCTGGCGTTGGCATAGGCGCTACGAAAGCCCTTTACATTAGTTATCCCTGGCTGCAACAGACCGTTCGCCGGATGAAACATTAAATTCGAAATTCGGAAAACCAGCTGACATAGGGTTGTCACAAGCGGTGATTTCATTTGCATAAAACATTCAAACATGGTCATCATGCAAACGAAAACAATTCCACCTATCCACGTGCTCTATTTCGAAACCGAAACTTCTCTGAATGAACTCATGGGTTACGTGCGCCTGGTTGCGCATCGCCTGTATAGGGAGGCAATTCGCAAGGAAATGGAGATTACCGGCCCTATTTACTGGATTTATAACGGCGCCGACGGCAATCCCGAAACCCGGTTTAATCTGACCATCGCATTGCCTGTCAGTGTTTACGACGCGCCATTGACGGATTCTGAATTCAATTTAAAATATCTTGAACCCTTCAATTGTCTGGCCGGGCATCTTTACGGAAGTTGGGAAGGGCTGGGAAAAATATATAGTGAGTTGATTTCCGATGTTTTGGCAAAAAATCTAATCATGTCGGGCGAAAACCGGGAAATGTATTTAAATATGGATTTTCAAAATCCTGAAAACAACATTACCGAAGTGCAGATCGGCATTACAAAATAAGTTTTCTTTAAAAATCCTGACCCATGTCTTATTGCAGCTTCATCAACAACAACATTTCCGAAACGGCTGATTACTTGCTCCATAAGCATTATCACGACAATCAATATGGTTTTGATATTACGGATGATGACGAGCTTTTCGGTCGTTTGATTTTGGAAATAAATCAGGCTGGGCTGAGCTGGACATTGATGTTGCGAAAGCAGGCTGGTTTCAGAAAAGCCTATGATAATTTTTCTATTGAGAAAATCGCGCAATATGACGAGTCGGACCGGGAGCGGCTTTTACTTGACGCTGGAATTGTCCGCAACAGACTGAAAGTGAATGCAGCGATTGTGAATGCTCAGAAAATATTGGAACTGAAAAAAGATTTCGGGTCATTCAAAGGCTGGATCGAAGCGCATCACCCGCTGAGCAAAGAAGAGTGGATCAAGCTTTTCAAGAAAACATTCAAATTCACCGGCGGCGAAATCGTGAATGAATTCCTCATGAGCACGGGTTATCTGCCCGGCGCACACGACGCAGATTGTCCGATTTATAAAAAGGTCAAATTAATTGAAGCGACTCAAAAGGCCTGATTAATGTAGCCCGGCTTCTTTCAAATATTTTACCAAGGCAGCTGGCTGGTCGGTTTGGAATCCCTGAACCTGCTTGGCAACGGCTTCTTTCCAGGAAACAGGCCCTTCGGTTGGACTTTGCACATCCAGCCAAACTTGCACGCCAAGCTCATTTGCATTTTTCAAAAGCGATTCATGCGGCAGGTTATCGACGATTTTCAGATGCATTTTGTCCAGGTAACCTGCCAGCTTTTCCTTGTTATCGATGGTTTTCGGCAAGCTCGATATTAAAGGCACATTCGGAGCAATTTTCGTCCACTCGTGGTAATCGCTTTCCTTATTTAAATAAACAACAACCTCCTTCTCCATACCCGCTTCCCTGATTTGCTTCCAGGTTTCAGCCACATTCGCATCTTTGAAGTCGAGATAAATGTTAATGTTGCCTTTGCAAACGGCCAGCACTTCTCTGAACTCCGGAATTCTATGGGTTTTCTTGTTTCTATTGAAAACCTGCAAATTTTTGACCTCATTCAAAGTCATTGTGCTGATCTTCCCGGCACCATTTGTGGTCCTGTCCACAGTGGCATCGTGCAGCACAACCAAATGCCCATCCTTGGTCGTCCTCAAATCCACTTCCACATAATCAGCGCCGGCTTTAATGGCTTCCCTGGCAGCGGCAATCGTGTTTTCAGGAACGGCAACATGGTTTCCGCGGTGCGCAATTACAACGGTTTTATGTTTGGTCTCTGGTAAAACCTGCTGCGCAACGACGGTAAGCGAGGCAAGAAATGACGAAAAAAGAAGGATTGTGGCTTTTTTGAACATGACGGTCTTTATAAAAAAAGTCTACAAGTAAGATGTATTCTTAACTCATAGACTTATAAAATTTCAACTCAATATTATTGAATTTCGAAGCTCGACAGGTTCACAAAATCCTGCACGCGGTTATTGATTTCTTCCTGCGTCAGGTTCACAAGTCGCTCTGTCCCAAATTTTTCCACGCAGAATGATGCCATTGCAGATCCGTAAATGACCGCGCGTTTCATGTTTTCAAATGAAATGTCATCTGTGCTTGCCAGATAACCGATAAATCCACCTGCAAACACATCTCCTGCGCCAGTTGGGTCAAAAACTTCTTCCAATGGCAATGCCGGAGCGAAGAAAATGCGGTCGCCCTGGAACAACAATGCGCCGTGCTCGCCTTTTTTGATGATCAATGTTTTCGGGCCCATTTCCATGATCTTCTTCGCAGCTTTCCGCAACGAATATTCGCCCGAAAGCTGGCGCGCTTCCTCATCATTGATCGTGATCAAATCCACCATTTTCAGAACCGCTTTCAGATCATCCATCGCAATGTTCATCCAAAGGTTCATTGTGTCGAGCATAATCAGCTTTGGGCGGCTTTTCATGCGCTCGATAATCACTTTTTGGGTCGCCGGAACTGTATTTCCCAACATTAAGAAGGTCGTTCCCTGGTAAGATTCCGGAATGATGGGATCGAAATGTTCCATCACATTCAGTTCCGTAACAAGTGTGTCGCGGGTATTCATATCCTCATGATATTTCCCCGACCAGAAGAAGGTTTTTCCTTCTTTTACAATTTCAAGTCCTTCTGTATTAACGCCATGGTCTTGCAAAAGGGAGATCATTTCATCCGGGAAGTCGCCGCCGACAACGGCTACGAGATTATTTTCTTTGGTGAAATATGATGCTGCTAGTGTGATGTAAGTGGCCGCACCGCCAATAATTTTATCTGTTTTTCCAAAAGGTGTTTCAAGCGCATCGAATGCAACAGATCCTACGGTTAATAAACTCATAAATAAGTATTGTATTGATTTTAAGATAGTTTCAAACTGGGCCTTCTATGTAAAAGCGCTGCGAAGATAATCAAAACGCCCGAATAGCGCCCCGGCCCCACGCTATTCTGCCAAACTGTTTAACTCAATCATAGGTTATTTGCTATTTTTGTAAAATTCACCACTTTCACCACTAACACATTACTATGGAAGCGATCAGCGAAGCCAGAAGGCACATTGACAACGCAAAAGATTTTTTGAGCAACAATGCAAAGAAGCAGGATGGAATGTATCAGGACAAAAAGTATGTCAAGATTGCCGGACACACAGCATATACAGGCATTTTACTTGCATTGAATGAATTACTGGGAGAGAAAAACAAGAAAACCCCAAAGAGTGTAGAGTGGTATCAAATGGAACTTAGCAAGGTCGACAAAAGCTTGCTATCCAAATTTGTAACAGCATACGAAATTCTTCATATCAATATGGGTTACCAGGGAAGCAGAAGTGCTAAAATTGCTTCCGTAGGACTTGAAGAAGCAGAAAAGATCATCAAGTGGGTTGAAACCCGGCTTGTGAAGACACAACATTAATACAATCAGTTTTTAAGTAAGTAAAAACATAGATGACCGCGCAAACTTTTCAGCCGCTTAGAATATTCAATACATTGACCCGTAAAAAGGATGTATTTGTTCCTATTGCCCCTCCCTATGTCGGCATGTATGTCTGTGGTCCAACGGTTTATAATAATGTACACTTAGGAAATATCCGCACGTTTTTGTCTTTCGACATCCTGTACCGTTACCTCACGCATATTGGCTACAAAGTGCGCTATGTGCGCAACATTACGGACGTAGGCCACCTGGTGGGCGATGGGGACGCGGGTGAAGATAAAATTGGCAAAATGGCCAAGCTCCAAAAGCTTGAACCGATGGAGATCGTGCAACGCTATACCAATGATTTTCACGATGTTTCGGCCATTTTCAATTTAATTCCACCCAGCATTGAGCCTACTGCAACGGGACATTTGATCGAGCAGATTGAGGCGGTGAAAACTTTGATAGAAAAAGGCGCGGCTTACGAGTCGAATGGCTCTGTGTATTTTGATATCAATAAATATCAGGCAGACGGCAATGAATATGGCAAGCTTTCAGGCCGCATTATTGAAGATCTTTTAAACGAAACCCGCGAGCTGGACGGACAATCTGAAAAACGTAATCCGCTTGATTTTGCACTTTGGAAAAGGGCGAGCCCTGAGCACATTATGCAATGGGATTCTCCCTGGGGTATGGGATTTCCGGGATGGCATTTGGAATGTACTTGCATGAGTGCCAAATATTTAGGAAAGCAATTTGACATTCACGGTGGCGGCATGGATTTGAAATTCCCGCACCACGAATGCGAGATCGCGCAAGGGAAATCGCTTACCAATGAAGAGCCGGTGCGTTACTGGATGCACACAAATATGCTGACAGTGAACGGACAAAAAATGTCCAAATCGCTCAATAACTCGTTTTTGCCTGCCGAGCTTTTCTCCGGAAACCACGATTTGCTAGAACAAGCTTACAGTCCCATGACCGTGCGGTTCTTCATGCTGCAAAGCCAATATCGCAGCACGCTCGATTTTTCCAATGAAGCATTAAAGGCAGCGCATAAGGGTTACAAAAAGCTCGCTAACGGACTCAGAAACGCAAAATTGCTTTCCTATATGCCGGAAGAAGGCGTGAGCCCGGACGAGATCAAGAAAATTGAGATCGAGAAAGCCATTGACGGATTTTATGGTGCGATGAATGATGACCTGAACACGGCCGTTGCATTTGCGAACCTGTTTAATATGTTGAAATACATTAATATGCTCAATATGGGCCAGCTGAAATCAGCGGCGCTGGGCGAGGAAACATTCAATGCTTTGAAAAACAACTTCGTCACTTTTTTCGAAGATGTTTTGGGATTGAAAGAAGAGCTGAACGAAGGTTATGCCATTCTGGACGGCATGTTGAAGCTTTACAAGGAATATAAATTATCCATGAACTACGAAAAAGTAGACGAAATCCGTTCTTATTTCAAAAACCAGGGACTGGTGATCCGCGATTCCAAAACACGGATCGATTGGGCTTACGAAGAGTAAATATGAAAAAGTTAACATTGTTATTGTTTGTCTTCGTGCTGGCCTACGGCTGCAAAACCAAAGACAGTTCCGAACAAGCCGCCGAGCAAGCGCCCGCCCTTGTCAAAAGCCCAGCATTCAGTGAAGATTCAGCTTATAAGTTTGTGCAGAAGCAAGTTGACTTTGGCCCCAGGGTTCCTAATACGAAGCAACACGATGCTTGCGCAGCTTATTTGGCGGCAACACTTAAAGGTTACGGTCTGGATGTTATTGAACAAAAATTCAAAGCAAAAACTTACGATAACCAAACGCTCAACTCGACTAACATTATCGGCAGCTTTAACCCAAAAGCGCAGAAACGGATTCTGCTGGCCGCGCACTGGGATTCACGGCCTTTTTCTGATCAGGATTCTTTGGTTAAAAACAAACCCGTACTGGCAGCAAATGATGGCGCAAGCGGCGTTGGAATTTTGCTGGAAGTTGCCCGCGTGCTTTCTACGCAAAATCCATCTCCTGAAATTGGCGTTGACATTATATTTTTTGATGCAGAAGATTGGGGGAATTCGGAAGTTGCAACTGATGAATACAGCGGCTTTTGCTTAGGTTCCCAATATTGGGCAGCCAACAAACACATTCCAAATTACACCGCTCATTTCGGGATTTTGCTCGATATGGCTGGTGCGAAAGGTGCCACATTCTTTAAGGAAGGCTATTCTGTACAAATGGCTGAGCGCTTTGTAAATACGGTTTGGAATACCGCAAGCAGAATTGGATACAGCAATTTCTTTATCAACGAAAGAGGCGGTGCAATTACAGACGACCACGTGGCGGTTAACAAAATTGCAAAAATCCCGATGATCGACATCATTCATACCAAGCCAAATAACATGTCGAAAACATTCTTTGACCAATGGCACACGAATGATGACACGATGGAACACATTGATCCTAAGACATTAAAGGCGGTCGGGCAGACATTGATGCAGGTGATTTATCAGGAAGCAGCTGATCAGCCTTTGTAGGATCACATTTTTTTGACGGTCACCCAGATATTGGAGTTCCGGCCCTTGTCGTCGCTGCACGAAATTTTAACCCGCCCCAGCGGAAGGCTCACAAAAACGCCTTCATGCGGGGCGGATTTTTGTTTGAGCTTATCATTAATATACCAAAAAACCTCCTGCACGTCATTGGACGTCTGACTAGCGAGCTGGATCTGCTGCGGCTCGTCGGGGCGTAAATAATATTCGCTTCCGTCATTCGGACTCACGATTAATGGCGGCCCTTCATGGAAAACACGTTCACAATCAGGGTTGTGCGGGGGAATTTTTTGGTAAGGGATCTTTTGGAGCTCATTATAGGCGATCAGTTCGGGAGCCAGATTGGCGTAAGCGCGTTTTTCAAAACCATTTTCAGAAAGGCAGTAAGTGCAGTAAGAAATCTTGCCCGGCTTATCCGTAAAAACCCACCGCAGATGCTGGCATCTTTTATAAGCCGACACACCCGTAATGTATTGATCTAAAATCTGATGCGTACAAAACTCAGATGGAATGTCACCGCTCTCTGCGCACACTTTCCGCAATGAGACATTAGCAGGCGTTTCATACCAGCCTTTGGGCGAGTTGTAATCCAATGCATTGAAAATGGAAAACAGCAAAGGCGTAGCCGTGTTTGCGCCGCTCAGCTCGGGAACGCCTTCCCCTGAGAAGTTACCGACCCAAACGCCAATCGTATATCGGCGATTATACCCAATACTCCACGCATCCCGTTTTCCATACGAAGTGCCTGTTTTCCAGGCGATTTTGGGTAAATGATAGGTGTTGTCAAAGTTTGTAGGCAAGTCGGGACGGGTGATCTGGGTCAGAATGTTGGTTAGTAAGTAGGATGCTTCCGGGGAAATGACAGGCGTTCCTTTTTTGTCCAAAGGCGTTTCGGAAGTGTAACGTAATTTTTTCAACTCCCCTTCATTGGAAAATGCTGCAAATAAGTGGGTTAGCTCTTCCAATGTCACCCCGCAGCCCCCCAGGATCATAGAAAGACCCAGATCTTTGGCTTGTTTGTCAATGGTTTTAAATCCTGCTTTCCGCAATTTGGAGATCAAGACGGGCGTGCTTACTTCCTTCAGAATCTTGACTGCCGGAATGTTTAAAGAATTGGCCAAGGCGAATTCCGCCGTAACCGGACCATTGAAATGCTGATCAAAATTCTCCGGCTCATAACCGCTGAAATTGCTCGGAACATCATTTACAATTTTTTTCGGAGTGACCAATCCCAAATCAAATGCCGTCCCGTAGAGCAATGGTTTCAGGGTGCTTCCCGGCGAACGCACAGCCCGGACGCCGTCCACCTGCCCGCCATCGAACACATCATTGAAATCCGCCGAGCCCACATAAGCCTCCACTTCCATCGTCTCATTATTCACCACCAGCACCGACGCATTGTGAATGTTCATCATTTTTCGTCGGTTAATGTAATTTTTAACCTGCTCCTCGATCTGGCTCTGCAATTGAATTTTAAGCTGACTATGGATCACCGGCTCATCCGGATTCTCTTTTTTTAATCGCAATGCCAAATGCGGCGCCAGCTTCGGCGCTTGCAGGCGCTTCACCACCAAAGGCTCATTCAACGCATCCTGAATAATGTTTTTATCAAAAAGCCGCTCTTCCTCAAACCGGCGCAGCCACACATTGCGGGCAGCCACCAAGGCATCGTTACGTGTGCCCGGCCGCAGGCTCGATGGCCGGTTAGGAACAATGGTCAACGCCGTAATTTCCGACAAACTGAGCAACTGAGGCGGTTTTCCGAAATACAGCAGCGAAGCCGCCTTAATGCCTTCAATGTTGCCGCCATAAGGGACCAGATTGAGATACATTTGCAGGATCTCGGCTTTGGAATAATGCAATTCCAGCTGAAATGCACGGTGGATTTCGAGGATTTTATTCAGATAAGTCCGCCTCCGCGGCTCCATCAGCCGCACAACCTGCATGGTAATGGTTGAAGCGCCGGAAGTTCTGCGGCCCGTAAAAATGTTACGGACGCCAGCGCGAGCAATGGCGAAAGGATTAACGCCCGGATGATAGTAAAAATATTTGTCTTCCTTATATATCAATGTCTTACGCAGCAGCGGCGTAATTTCCGAAACGCTGGCATATAAGCGCCACTTGTCTTCTTTACTCAGAAAAGCATGAATCACATTCCCCTTATAATCGGTAACCTGCGTGGCGTAATGGATTTTGGGTTGAAATGGAAAGGCGAAATCGAGGATCAGAAACAGGATAACGGCAGACAGCAAAGCCAGTCCTGCTATTTTGAATTTACGCTTCATTTCCGGAATGTGTGTGAGGGTTCATTTGGCGCTGATTTGTCGCTATCAGGTAATTTTCTCTAATTACTGACTTTATTGCAAAAAAAGCCAATCAAAATACCACCATGTCGAAATACGTAGCCGCCATTGACCAGGGAACCACGAGTACGCGTTGCATCCTTTTCAATCATCAGGGAAATATTGTTTCAGTAGGACAAAAGGAACACGAACAAATTTACCCGCATCCGGGGTGGGTGGAGCATAATCCGACCGAAATCTGGAAAAATACATTGGAAGTGATCGCAATAGCGCGAATCAATGTTTCGGCAACGGCGGCGGACATTGCGGCGATTGGGATAACTAATCAAAGAGAAACGACGGTTGTCTGGAACAAGCGCACTGGCAAGCCTTATTATAATGCATTGGTGTGGCAAGACACGCGCACAACCGAGCTCGTCGCCAAATACGAACGCGAAGGCGGCCTCAACCAGTTCCGCGAAATCACCGGACTTCCTGTTTCCACCTATTTCAGCGGCTTAAAATTGAAATGGCTTTTGGATAATGTGGAAGGAATTCGCGAGGACGCAGAAAAAGGCGAAGCGATTTTTGGCAACATGGACACTTTCCTGATCTGGCATTTGACAGGCGGAACGCATGGCGACGGCGGCATTCACGTAACGGACGTAACCAATGCAAGCCGCACGCAACTCATGAACCTCAAAACATTGCAATGGGATAAGGAAATGCTCGCAGCTTACGACATTCCGGAAAATATGCTGCCCGAAATCAAAAGCAGCAGTGAGATTTACGGCTATGTCAACAACGAAATCCTGCCGGGCGTGCCCGTTGCCGGCGACCTGGGCGACCAGCATGCCGCATTGGTTGGCCAAACTTGCTTCAAACCGGGAATGGCTAAAAACACATACGGCACCGGCTGCTTCCTGGTGATGAACACAGGTAACGAGCTTAAAACATCGGAAAATGGCTTGCTAACAACCATTGCCTATAAATTTGGCGACAATCCGGTCCAATACGCATTGGAAGGCAGCGTCGCGGTCACCGGTGCATTGGTGCAGTGGGTCAGGGACAATTTGGGTCTGATCAAAAAAAGCAGCGACATTGAAAAACTGGCAAAAACCGTCGAAGACAACGGCGGCGCTTACTTTGTGCCCGCATTTTCCGGCTTATATGCGCCTTACTGGCGCAATGACGCCCGCGGCGTGATTGCCGGATTGACAGGTTATGTGAACAAAGGTCACATTGCCAGAGCAGTTTTAGAGGCAACGGCTTACCAAACTGTCGACGTCGTACGTGCCATGGAACAGGACTCAGGCATCAAGCTGGCCTCACTGCGCGTGGACGGCGGAATGGTTTTGAACGAACTGCTCATGCAATTCCAATCGGACATTCTGAATACGCAAGTTGTGTCACCCGCTGTGGCTGAAACCACGGCATTAGGCGCCGCCTACGCCGCCGGCCTGGCCGTAGGTTACTGGAAAAACACCGACGAACTCACCGCCAACTGGGCCATTGCTCACACGTGGAACCCGGACATGGCTAACGAAACCAGGGATAAATTTTACAAAGGCTGGCAAAAAGCGGTTACCAAGTCGTATGGCTGGATGGATTAGCATTGATTTATTAGTATGCCGGGATTAGCAATTTTAACTTTTTTATAATCTATATAAACTAACCTCTTTCTTGCGCTATCTTAGGTTTAGGCGTAACTTCACGGCTCGAAAATCAAATTTCAGTGCCTTATGCATACCCTCCGTCTGAAGAAGCCGCTTGCTTTTTTTGATCTTGAAACAACCGGAGTCAATATCTGCCGCGACCGAATCGTCGAGCTGTCCGTTGTGAAAGCGCTTCCGAATGGAGAAACCGAAATCCGCACCCGGAAAATCAACCCGGAAATGCCTATCCCGCTGGAAAGCAGCCTGATACACGGCATTTACGATGAAGATGTGAAGGACGCGCCTACATTCAAAGGCATTGCAAAAAACCTGGCGACATTCCTGGAAGGCTGCGATCTGGCTGGTTTTAATTCCAATCGTTTTGATATTCCCATGCTCGTGGAAGAATTCCTGCGGGTGGGAGTTGAATTTGATGTGAAAAATCGCAAAACAGTTGACGCTCAGCGGATTTACCACATGATGGAACCGCGTAACCTGGGCGCTGCTTATAAATTCTATTGTGGAAAAGAGCTTGTGAATGCGCATAGCGCGGAAGCAGACACGATTGCCACTTTTGAAGTTTTGCAAGGACAAATTGCTCGTTATGAAGGCGTTAAGGTAGTTGATTCACATGGCGTGGAAACAGAACCGATCAAAAATGACGTGGCTGCGCTTCACGAGCTTACGGCTTCCAAACTGATCGATTTTGCAGGCCGGATGACCTATAACGACAAAGGAGAAGAGGTTTTCAATTTTGGAAAACACAATGGAAAACGCATTGCAGATGTTTTGAAAGCCGAACCTTCGTTTTACGATTGGATCATGAAGGGCGATTTTCCTTTGGATACCAAAAGAAAACTAACCGAAATTAAACTGCGCGCACTGACCCAGCGCTGACATAATCGTTGCGAACGCACTTGAGTAAGTAGTATTTATGTCTATTTTTGCCGGAAATCTATTTTTGACTATTTTAACCGAATATCCAACAAGGTAAACCTGCTATGATCCCAAACCCCAATATTCCAGAGGTCAATATACCGGCGGTTATTCAGAATATTCCCCTTCAACATTATCTAATTCTCAGCACTTTACTTTTTGTAATCGGCATTATCGGCGTACTTACACGTCGCAATGCGATCATCATTTTCATGTCTGTGGAATTGATGCTGAATGCTGCCAACTTGCTCCTTATCGCGTTTTCTTCTTATAGATCTGACCCTTCCGGGCAGGTTTTTGTGTTTTTTATCATGGCCGTCGCCGCTGCGGAAGTAGCTGTGGGACTGGCGATTATCGTAATGATTTACCGGAACACAAGAAATACGGACATTGGATTCCTTAACAAATTGAAGTGGTAAGCATTTGCCAGTAAAGATTAAATATTTAACATGTCTGCATCATTACTCATTCTGATTCCTTTGTTACCGCTGATTGGTTTCCTGATCAACGGAATCGGATTTAAGACTATACCCAAAGGCGCTGTCGGCATTATCGGAACATTGGCTGTTGTGGCGAGTTTCGTGCTGTCGGTGATGACTTTTCAAGCTTTTATAGCGGCTGGCAGTCAGCCGGTTATCGTGCCGCTTTTCGATTGGATCACAGTTGGCAACCTCAACATTCCGTTCTCTTTCCAGGTCGATCAGCTTTCGCTTTTAATGCTGATGATCATTACCGGAGTCGGTTCGCTGATCCACATTTATTCCATCGGCTACATGCATCACGATGAAGGTTTTGGTAAGTTTTTCGCTTATCTGAACCTGTTTTTGTTCTTCATGCTGCTGCTTGTTCTGGGTTCCAATTATGTGATCATGTTCATTGGCTGGGAAGGCGTTGGATTGTGCTCTTACCTGCTGATCGGATTTTGGAATAAAAACACAAATTACAACAATGCTGCCCGCAAGGCATTCATTATGAACCGGGTAGGAGATTTAGGTTTCCTACTGGGGATTTTTACAATCATCTCCACATTCGGTTCGGTTGAATATCTTGAGGTTTTCAGCCAGGCAACGGATTTTGAAATCGGTGATCCCGTGATCATCATGATTACATTGTTCCTGTTTATCGGAGCTATGGGAAAATCGGCTCAAATTCCGTTGTACACGTGGTTACCGGATGCAATGGCGGGTCCTACGCCTGTTTCGGCGCTGATCCACGCGGCTACGATGGTTACGGCCGGGATTTACATGGTGATCCGTTCCAATGTCCTCTATTCACTGGCGCCTTCCACATTGGAAATCGTCGGCATTATCGGTGCGGCGACGGCGTTGTTTGCGGCTTCGATTGGTCTTTTACAAAATGACATTAAGAAAGTCCTGGCCTACTCCACTGTGAGTCAGCTGGGTTATATGTTTATGGGCTTGGGTGCGATGGCTTATTCGGCTTCAATGTTCCACGTTATTACGCACGCATTCTTTAAAGCATTGCTATTCCTTGGAGCAGGAAGCGTGATTCATGCCATGTCCGATGAGCAAGATATCCGTTCGATGGGCGGCTTGCGGAAAAAGCTTCCTATCACGTTCCTCACATTCCTGATTGCAACCATTGCCATCTCCGGAATTCCGCCGTTTGCAGGATTTTTCTCCAAAGATGAGATCCTTGCACACGTTTTCGAGCACAACAAATTGCTTTGGGTAATCGGGGTTTTGGGCTCGTTAATGACCTCATTCTATATGTTCCGCCTATTGTTCCTGACATTCTTCGGAACATTCCGGGGCACGCACGAGCAGGAGCATCATTTGCACGAATCGCCTGCTTCTATGACGATTCCGCTGGTTATTTTGGCGGTTCTGTCTGCGTTAGGCGGATTTATTGGCGTACCGGAAGCATTGCATGGCACACATCATCTGGCTGAATTCATGAGCCCGTTGTATGACGCGTCTCGTCAGGTGAATCCTGAGGCTTTCTTGCCAACGGAGCTTTCGCACTCAGAGGAATATCTGTTAATGGGCGTTTCGGTGGCTGTGGCGTTGGTATCGGCGGTTGTGGCTTATGTTATGTATGTGCAAAAGGCTTCGGTTCCGGCACCGGATTCTCAGCCAAAATCAGCGTTGCAAGGTTTGGTGTACAACAAATATTATGTGGATGAGCTCTACGATAATGTATTTGTGAAGCCTATCAAAACCTTATCCAATATCCTTTACAGTTTTGGAGAGTTCTTTATTGATCTGGTGGTCAATGCTTTCGTAAGACTTACCCAATTCTTTGCAGGGCTTTTGAAGAAAACACAGACCGGTTCCACGGGCGATTATGTGTTTGCCATGGTTCTGGGCATTGTGGTTATCCTGTTTTGGAAGCTTTTACTTTGATCTATAAAATCCGTTCACCATTTGTTGCTGACCGTTGACTTGAAAATATGCTTACTCTTCTGTTAATACTTTTACCCATTGCCGCAGGTGTTCTTACGCTTCTCTCAGGCGAACGCCTCGCGAAGCAAGTTGCTTTGGTGAGCGGTCTGGCTGTGCTTGGCGTTTCCATTGCGACGTGGCTGCAATTTGATCCGGCAGCGGGAACCCAATTCAGCTTTAAATACGCCTGGCTCGCTTCCAGAGGCATTTCCTTCGCCGCAGGCATTGACGGCATCAGCCTTGTTCTGGTTCTGCTGACGACATTTCTGACACCGCTTATCATCCTTTCGGCTTTCAACCATGATTACAGGAAGCCTGCTTCCTTTTATTCGCTGATCTTGTTCATGGAAGCCGCCTTAATCGGTGTTTTCACGGCCACGGATGCGTTTTTGTTCTATCTGTTTTTCGAAGCGGCGCTGATTCCGGTTTACTTCCTGGCAGCGATATGGGGTGGAGAAAATCGTCTGAAAGTAACATTCAAGTTCTTCATTTACACCATTTTCGGAAGCTTGTTAATGCTGGTTGGACTCGTTTATCTGTATTACCAAACACCCGGCACGCATACTTCTGAGATCACCGCATTTTACGCATTGCAACTTGCCAAACCGGTTCAGGGCTTCATCTTCTGGGCGTTCTTTATTGCCTTTGCAATTAAAATGCCTTTGTTCCCATTCCATACATGGCAACCAGACACTTACACAGAATCGCCTACACCAGCAACCATGCTCCTTTCCGGTATTATGCTGAAAATGGGGGTTTATGGTCTGATCCGGTTCCTGCTTCCGATCGTTCCGGGCGGAATGGAAACCTGGGGCACGATGGCGATGGTCCTTTCCGTGATCGGCATCATTTACGGTTCTATCATTGCCATTCAGCAGAGCGATATGAAGCGTTTGATCGCTTATTCGTCTTTTGCGCACGTTGGTTTGATGGCCGCAGGTGTTTTCTCTTATTCGATCAATGGCTTGCAAGGCGCATTGATTCAAATGCTTGCGCACGGAATCAATGTGATCGGGCTGTTTTTCATCATTGATATTATTTACAGCCGCACCAAAACACGTTATCTGGATCAGCTTGGCGGCATCACGCAGAGCACACCGCATTTGAGCGTTTACTTTATGATCCTGCTCCTGGGAAGCGTTGCGCTTCCGTTAACAAATGGTTTTGTAGGCGAATTCCTGTTACTATCCAGCGTTTTCCAATACGATGGCTGGCTGGGCGCAATTGCAGGACTTACCATCATTCTGGGGTCCGTTTATATGCTGCGGATGTTCCAAAAATCAATGTTCGGCCCGCGTTCCAAGTGGGTTGAAGGATTCCAGGATCTTACCATGAGTGAGCGCGCTGTGCTTTTGCCTTTGGTGATCATGGTTTTCTGGATCGGCATTTACCCCAACACATTTCTGAAATTAACAGAGCCAGCTGTAAGTCAACTTTTACAAATGGTTAATAACTAGTCAAAATATGTATCCCATTATATTGTTGTCTGTTCTTGGCGTCGTAACCCTGTTTCTGGGCTTTTCGAAATCAAAGAATGTTTTGCTTCCTGCCGTATTATTTTTCCTTGTCCTGGCTATTGCGAGCAATTTCGTGGAGTGGAACAAAGGACCGCTGCTTTATTTTTATGATATGCTGCGGGTTGATAATCTGACACTTGCATTCAACGGCATCGTGCTGCTATCGGCTTTTATGATCGTGGCGATTTCAGGAGGCTTCCAGGAAAACCCTGATTCCGAGCCAGCAGAATATTTTGGGTTAATGCTTTTCTCGCTGGTTGGTGCGTTGATGATGATCGGTTTTGAGCACATGATCATGCTTTTTATCGGTGTGGAAATCTTGTCTGTCGCGATGTACATTTTGACAGGAAGCAACAAACGCAACCTGCGTTCCAATGAAGCTGCATTGAAATACTTCTTGATGGGCGCTTTCGCAACGGGCTTTATGCTTTTCGGCATGACCTTGATTTACGGGGCAACAGGCTCATTCAAACTCAGCCACATTCACGGTTTTGCTTCGAACATTCAGGCAGATGCACAGCCTTATATCTTATATGCGGGATTGCTTTTGCTGTTAATCGGCATGTTGTTCAAAGTTTCGGCTGCGCCATTCCACTTCTGGACGCCGGATGTTTATGAAGGAGCACCGACGATCTTTACCACATTCATGTCTACAATTGTGAAAACAGCCGGTTTTGCTGCTCTTTTCCGTTTGTTAAACACCTCATTCAGTGAAATATATGGCTTTTGGTGGATCATTATCGCAACCATTGCCGTGCTTACTTTACTCGTGGGGAACATTGGTGCAACGAGTCAGAACAGCTTTAAAAGAATGCTGGCCTATTCCGGGATTTCACATGCGGGTTATATGCTTATCGCTTTAACCGCATTGACCAAGCCTTCCCAAAATGCAATCGTATTTTACTCCCTGGCTTATTCATTGTCAACGATCTGTGCTTTTGGCGTACTAATGTTGGTTTCCAGAGAAAAAACACTCGAAGGACAGCCTAACGAACGCTACGAAGCATTTAATGGTCTGGCTAAACAAAATCCTATGCTGGCATTCGTGCTCGCGGTTTCCATGCTATCATTGGCAGGGATTCCTCTGACAGCTGGTTTTTGGGGTAAATTTTTCATCTTCACCAGCGCGGCAGACAGAGGAATTATCTGGATCACCGTTATTGCCGTGTTGATGTCCGCGGTGGGTATTTATTACTATTTCCGCGTGATCATTTCGTCTTATTTAAAAGAAGGAGATTTGATCAAGATCCGCGTTGCCCCATTTTATCAGGTGATTTTATTGCTTGCCACATTCCTGACTATCCTCTTCGGACTTGCTCCCGGCGTGTTTGAAGGCCTGTTATAAGGTTATTTTGAAGGCAAAAATTCGTTGACTTTCATCCAATGCAGGCAACGACCAAACCACTCGCTGAAAGCAGGCGTTTTGAGATACCCGTGCTCGCCTTTGGAATAAATGTGCATATCGGCTGGAATGCTCACCGCATTAAGCGCCTCATAAAACTGAATGCTGTTGGAAACCGGCACAACCGTGTCATCACCCGCATGCGTCAAAAACGTGGGTGGCGTGCTTTTGGTGACTTGCAGTTCATTGGAAAAATATTTAAGCTTCTCCTTCGTCGGCGTCTTTCCGAGCAGATTGCTGCTCGAACCTTTATGCCCGATAAGGTCCATCAAACTGATCACCGGATATACCAGGATCATAAAATCCGGCCTGAGGCTGGTTTTCATTGGGTTGGCAATAAATGTGCTGTCATAATGTGTCCCTGCGGTCGCGGCTAAATGTCCGCCTGCTGAGAAGCCCATAATGCCAATCTTTGCCTGGTTAATCTTCCATTTTTCCGCCTGTTCCCGGACCGTCTTGATCGCCTGCTGCGCATCCTGTAACGGCCCCAGCGACTTATCGGACATAATTTTGTCGTCCGGCAACCTGTATTTCAGTACCATCGCTGCAATGCCCGCTTTGTTAAGCGCTTTGGCCACCTGGTGTCCCTCTCGCTCCATCACTAGCACGCCGTAACCACCGCCCGGACAAACGATCACTGCTGCTCCGGTTGAGGCTGACGCAGGCGGCAGATAAACCGTTAATGTGGGCCGGGACACTTTCCTAGCGATCTGATCAACATTCGTCTCCTCATCCGGCACTTGAATGGAGTTCGGAATTTTGTCGGGATAAAGCGGCATGACTGTCTGGGCAAACGCCTGAAAAGTGCTGGATGAAATGAGTAAGATACAGAATCCGAGAGTTGTAGAAAATGCTTTTCGGGGCGTCATGTTAATTAATCGTGTTTTAATTTTTTTCTAATCAGGATAAGTCTAAAATGTAACTAAATTTCGGTTACACATTATCTTTCCTGAAACGAAGTATGAAATGGCATTTTTTTACCTGGACCTGAAAGTGGGCAGAATCGCAGGCACATCTGCATTCAACGTAAACCAAATTGCACCATTCTACGTTATGCTTCAAATTTTGACATTATTAATATAATATTTACAAGAAAATAGAATTTGCTTTGTTACTTTATGTCTGTTACCAATAAAAAAATTTAACTAGTTTTGTAGCTTATGGAAATCATGCACTAGTTTCTTTGAAGTGTTATAAAATGAGCCATATCATAATCAATCCACAATAACAGAATGAAATATCCAGTACATGCAGAAGGTAGGTTTCAGTTTATCGACGAGGGAAAAGGCGAAACATTACTGCTTTTGCATGGTCTTTTCGGTGCGTTGAGCAACTGGGACGGCATCATAGATCATTTTTCCAGTCGCTTCCGCGTTATAATTCCTTTGCTTCCTATTTATGAACTGCCTCCGCGAGAAGCCGGATTGGAAGCGCTTTTAGCCTTTTTGGAAGATTTTGTGTCCTTTAAAAACCTGGCGAATGTGACCGTGATCGGAAACTCTCTGGGCGGCCACATTGGACTATTGTATACTTTAAAGAACCAGGAAAACGTTCACAAACTGGTTTTGACGGGAAGTTCGGGCTTATTTGAAAACTCAATGGGCGGCTCTTTCCCGAAGCGTGGCAGTTATGACTACATCAAAGAACGTGTTGCATATACATTCTACGATCCGGAAGTGGCAACCAAGGACCTGGTTGACGAAGTTTTCGAAACCACGTCGAGCATTCCTAAATGCATGAGCATTGTGGGCATAGCAAAATCTGCGCAGCGACATAATCTTGCGAAAGATCTGCATGAAATCAATGTTCCTACGTTATTGGTCTGGGGATTGAATGATACGATCACGCCGCCGCATGTGGGCTATGAATTTAACAGGCTTATTGCGGGTTCGGAGCTGCATTTTATTGATCACTGCTGCCATGCGCCCATGATGGAACGCCCTCATGAATTTAATGTGATACTGGAAAGCTTTCTGGAAAAACATATTTCAGTGCCTGTTGCCTGACATTTTTCTGAGGGAATTTCTTTTGATACGAAAGTTGTTACATATATAGTTTTTTTATAGATTCGAAAAATGACGATCTGAATATGCTTGCTGCTACCCTGATTAATCCCATGATCCCAGTCCTGAAACTGACCGATTCGGTTAGCACGGCATTGGACTGGATGGATGAATTTGGTGTAAAGCAGCTTGTCGTGGCAGATGCCGGCATTTATCAGGGAATTGTGTCCGAGGACATTCTTTATGATGTCACGGATAATTCGGACCCGCTTGCGAAGATCATTATCCAGCACAAGGATATTTTTGCTTCCGAAGACCAGCATCCTTACGAACTTTTACGGCTTGTAAATCAATTCGGCTTGCTGATTATACCGGTTTTGCATGAAGACCGGAGTTTCGCAGGAAGTATTTTAGTAAATGATCTGATCGAACATTTCGTCAATGAGCTGGGTGTTCAGGAAAAAGGAGCTGTTATAGTGCTTAAAATTGCCGAACGCAGCTATTCGCTTTCAGAGATCAGCCGTTTGATCGAATCCAACGGCACAAAGGTCCTGAGCAGCTATTATTCGTCCGGAGAAAGCTACAATCCGCTGAACGAAGCGAAGCTTACATTAAAACTCAACCGGACGCACATTACGCCTATTATCGCTACACTCGAGCGTTTTGGTTATGAAATTGAAGAAGCGCATGCCAATGACCCCATCGAAAGCGTAGATCAGGAGCGATTGGATATGCTTTTGAGATACCTTGCCACCTGATTTCTTCACATTAGTTCAACGGCCGGTATTTTGAATCGGCATATTTGCGCGTATCTTTCGGAAGAAACAAGATGATCTACTTTTTCTTCCATGAAAATAGCAATTCACGGACGCAACTTTAATGAGTCCGCCCGCCCGTTCATTGAAAACATGTTCAATGAGCTGTCTCGCCGGAAAGTTGAAGTCCAGCTCTCCAAACCCTTTCGGAATTTTCTGGATCAGAACGGGATCACGCACTACTCAGAGCTTGTTTACGAAAAACCCGACGAACTTTTTGACGCACGCCTGATCGTGAGTATGGGCGGGGACGGAACATTGCTTGAAACCATTTCACATGTTGGAAAAAGGCAGATCCCGGCCATAGGGATCAATGTGGGCAGGCTTGGTTTTCTGGCCACCGTTCCTCCTGAGCGGATCACAGATATGATCCAGGCGCTGGAAAACAACCAATACAGGATCGACGAAAGGACATTAGTAGAAATAGAATCCAATATCGATTTATTTGATGGCCAGAATTTCGGTTTAAATGATTTCACGATCACAAAAACCGATACTTCGTCCATGATTACGGTTCACACCTATCTCAATGATGAGTTTCTGAACTCCTACTGGGCCGACGGCCTGATCATTTCTACTCCCACCGGCTCAACAGGTTATTCGCTCAGCTGCGGCGGACCGGTTCTTGTTCCGCATTCCCAAAATTTCATTATTACGCCCATCAGCCCGCATAATTTGAATGTCCGACCTTTGGTTTTAGAAGATACTGCGGTCATCAGACTGGAAGTAAAAAGCCGCAGCAACAATTTTCTGGTCTCTCTGGATGCAAGGTCAAGGGTTGTTGATGAAAACACCTTACTAACCGTTAGAAAAGCCGGGTTCATCGCGCGATTAATAAAAATGCACGACGACAGTTTCCTTAATACATTGCGAAGCAAGCTTTCCTGGGGATTGGATATGCGGAATTAACACATTCACCGATGCAACTGATCTATCACACATTTGACCTGCAACTCAGGCATACATTCACCATTGCGCACGATTCACGCGATGTACAGCCAACATTGATTGTAGAACTCCGTGACGGCCATTTGAGCGGCCTGGGAGAAGCAACCAGCAACCCCTACTACGGCATTACGATCCCGAATATGATCGAGTCGCTAGAAACTGCGAAAACGATTATTGAAGGTGGCGCCTATCAAAGTGCCGAAGAGCTTTGGGACCTGGTGCATCCACTTTTGCAAAACAATTCCTTTGCACAATGCGCCCTGGATGAAGCCGCTCATGATCTATTCGCCAAAAAGAAAAATCAAAAGCTTTATGAAAGTTGGGGGTTAAATATTGATAACATCCCGCTCACCAATTTCACGATCGGCATTGATACGGTTGAGAAAATGGTATCCAAAATGAAAGAGCTCCCCTGGCCTGTTTACAAGATAAAATTAGGCACCAACGAAGACCTTCGTATTGTATCTGAATTGCGTAAACACACGAATGCGCTGTTCCGCGTAGATGCAAATTGTGCCTGGACGGCAGAGCAAACCATTGCCTTTGCACCAGGATTGAAGAAGCTTGGCGTTGAATTTATCGAACAACCGCTGGCTGCGAATGACATCGAAGGCATGAAAAAAGTCTTTGCCGAATGTGTGCTTCCTGTGATCGCCGATGAAAGCTGCATTATTGAAAGTGATGTAAAATCCTGCCACGGCTTGTTTTACGGCATCAATGTAAAGCTTACCAAATGCGGCGGACCTACTGCCGCAAAACGCATGATAGCAGAAGCTAAAAGTCTAGGAATGAAAACAATGATCGGCTGTATGACCGAGACAAGCGTTGGGATCTCTTCCATTGCACACTTCCTGCCATTGCTGGATTATGTGGATATGGACGGCTCACTGTTAATCAACAATGATCCGGCATCCGGTGTAACCTTTGACTACGGACGCATTATCTTTCCTAACCGCACAGGCTCCGGCGCAATGCTTAATGCCTGAATTTTGATCCGTAGTTTTCAGTGAAAACTTTTCAAACCAACCATCTTCCCGGCCGCACTGTGTTAACCGGCAATTGCGAGACATATCTTTGGCTCAGCGGAACAGATTATCTGGGAATGGGACACGACGAAGTTTTTCGTAGTTTCCTATATGAAGGTCTGGAACGATATGGAATGCATTTCGGAAGCTCACGGAATAACACACTTCGCTTGTCTGTCTATACTGAGACGGAAGAAAAACTGGCAGATTGGATAGGATCAGAATCTGCATTATTAATTTCATCGGGAATGTGGGCAGGGCAATGTGTGATGAAAATCATTGAGCAGGTGATTTATAAATCGGGCAACTCTCAATCTATTCAATATCATTACGCACCCAAGGTGCATCCCGCATTATGGGGAAATGAGCACAAAGTATATGCTGGTCCCTGGGCGGACTGGGCACAAAACGTTATCCGGGAAGTCAGAGAAAGCCCTGAGGATACTGCTCACATCATTTGTACAGATGCCGTTGGCTCGCCTCTCGTTGAAGCATTTGATTTTTCAATTTTTTCAAGCTTGCCATTGCGGGGCAATGTCTGGATCGTGGTGGACGAGTCGCATACATTAGGCGTATGTGGAGAATCAGCAAATGGCCTTTATAAATCAATTTTGACGCTTGGAAAGGCCAATGTCGTGATGGCTTCCTCGCTCAACAAAGCATTAGGC
The DNA here is from genome assembly GCF_023821985.2 of Dyadobacter chenhuakuii. Classification (NCBI taxonomy): domain Bacteria; kingdom Pseudomonadati; phylum Bacteroidota; class Cytophagia; order Cytophagales; family Spirosomataceae; genus Dyadobacter; species Dyadobacter chenhuakuii. Next base: position 4,349,652 of record NZ_CP098805.1, read on the forward strand.
ATTCCTGCTGGCGTTATCGCCTGTGATGCGCGGATAGCCGAAACGATTCGCAGTTCCGCCTGGTTCTCCGGAGCATCCCCAACCGCGCCCGCATATGCCTACGCTTTGAAAAGGCTTTTGGAAATAGAACATTACAAGACCCAAAGTGATCTGCTGATCACAAAGGTTGAACATTTCTCGAATCACTTACAGTCTCCTCACCTGTTTCAAAGCATCCCAGGCTATCCTGTATTCTGCTGCGAAGGCTCCGCTTTGTTTGAGACGTTGTTGGTAAAAGGCATTATGGCATCATGCTTTTCCTATCCGAGCGTCAACGATGCTCCCGTCACCAGGATCGCCGTCACCACGCTCCACCAAAAAGAAGACCTCGACCGATTGGCCGAGGTCTGTAATAACTTTATTTCTTAAATCCCTTTTAGATTTCTCCGTTACCTGATGAACTAGCCAGTGCTTTTTCCTCAGCAAGCTTTTCTCTTTCTACTTTTCCTGCAACCAGAATACTTAATTCATAAAGAAGGAACAATGGAATAGCCACGATAACCTGGCTGTAAATGTCCGGAGACGGCGTGATAACGGCTGCGACAATCAGGATTACGATCATGGCATGCTTGCGATATTCGCGCATAAATGAAGGCGTAAGCACTCCTACTTTTGCAAGCACATAAACAACAATCGGAAGCTGGAAAGCAATTCCGCAAGCCAATGTTAATGTCGCAACGAGTGAAATGTATGAGGATAAGCTGAATTCGTTAATGATCGAAGGATCCAACGTGAAATTAGCTAAGAAATTGATAGCCAGTGGCGTTACAATATAATAACCAAAGAATACACCGGAAAAGAAAAGGAATGTCACATAAAATACGGCTCCTCTCGCCGACTTCCTTTCTGATGGCCGCAACCCTGGTTTGATGAACCGCCAAACCTCCCAGAAAGCATAAGGAAAAGCAAACACCAAACCCGCGATGACTGCGGAAGTCATACTCATCGTGAATTGATCACCTACGCCAATCGCCTGCAATTTGAAGTTTAATGCCTTGATACACAGATCATCGTATTGTACTTTTTCTGCCAGCTTACACATCATCCGGTAAGTCCAGAAATCAGGCTGCGAAGGCGCGATGATCACATAATGGTAGATTTCTTTAATATATATAAAGGCCAGAATAGCAAAAACAAGAATAGATCCACCTGCCCGAATCACATGCCATCTTAATTCTTCAAGATGCCCGATAAACGACATCTCTTTGCCTACTTCTTCTTCTTCGCTTTCTAATTCCTGGTCTAAGGGCATATTCTTATATTATTACTAAAATTCTATTTACGTTGAAAAGCAAAAACAAGATTGTTCTGTATTTGTAAAAGCCGAATTTACTTAAAAAACCCGTCGAAATAATCCGGCGGGTTTTTTTTAAATTGCTTTATGACTGATTAATCCATTACAAAAGGATAGTCATTCTCTACATAAACATCTGTGTAAGCTTCTTTCGCGTCAGGGAATTCTGAATCTTCCGCAAACTGAACAGATTCTGCAACGATATCTTTTACTTTCTTATCAATGTTTTCCAGATCTTCTTCCGTCGCCAGCTGGTTTTCCAGGATCACAGCGCGGATTTGCTCAATGGGATCGCGGTGTTTGTATTCTTCCACTTCCTCTTTTGAACGATATTTCTGAGGATCGGACATGGAGTGACCTCTGTAACGGTAAGTCCTGAATTCCAGGAAAGTAGGTCCTTCTCCGCTTCTCGCGCGCTCAGCTGCACGGCCAACCGCTTCGTGGATCGCCTCAACGCTCATTCCGTCAACGGGTTCGGAAGGAATGTCGTAAGCCTCACCCAATGTGTAAAGCTCTGTAACATTGGAAGACCTTGCCACCGAAGTTCCCATGGCATATCCGTTGTTTTCCACAACGAAAATCACCGGCAACTTCCAGCTCATGGCCATATTCAATGCTTCGTGAAAAGCTCCCTGGCGAATTGCACCATCACCGAAATAGCAAATGCAAAGGTTTCCGGTTTTGTTATATTTCTCAGCAAAGGCGATTCCAGCTCCCAGCGGGATCTGCGCACCTACGATTCCGTGACCTCCTACAAAGCCTTTTTCTTTATCGAAAATGTGCATGGAACCACCTTTTCCTTTGGTTGTCCCTGTCTTTTTTCCATAAAGTTCAGCCATGATCGCATTGGGAGATGTTCCCAGTGCCAGCGGAATGCCGTGATCGCGGTAAGCAGTAATGTATTTGTCGCCTTCTTTCAGCGCTGTAACGGCTCCGGAAGAGCAGGCTTCCTGGCCGATGTACAAGTGACAAAATCCTCTGATTTTCTGCTGACCGTATAACTGGCCGGCTTTTTCTTCAAAACGACGCTGTAAAAGCATATTCTCGAACCAGAACATATATTGTTCCTTCGGATGCTGTAAACTCTTTGGGTCTGATTTTTTCTTTTTTTCAGTAACGGTGGCCATGTATTTGGTTCTCGTTTATAAAGACAGAACTTTGTCTTAAAGTTTGAGGTTTGAACAGAGTCTGTTTTTGCCGTACTCACGCATATGATTTGCGAAAATAAGCATAAACTAAATAACAAAGAAGTTCATGTGGCTAGAAAAGCTCCATCTTACATACTTTAAAAGCTATGAAGAGAAAGCCTTCACCTTTGGGGAACATGTAAATTGCCTGGTTGGGGAGAATGGGAGTGGAAAAACGAACCTTTTGGACGCCATTTATTTCCTGAGTCTTACCAAAAGCGCCTTTCATAATCAGGATGCGCTGGGCATCCGCCATACAGCTGATTTCTTTGTGCTGGATGGTGTTTTCAAAGATTCTGGCAGAAATACCCAGATCACTTGCAGCATGCAGCGCGGCCAGCGCAAGATTTTCATGGCCGACAAAAAGAATTATGACCGGCTAAGCGACCACATTGGCCTTTTCCCGCTCGTGTTAATCGCGCCCAACGACACCGACCTGATCCGCGACGGCAGCGAGGAGCGCAGACGCTTTTTTGACGGCGTCCTGGCACAGGCCGCTCCGGGTTATCTCACCGATTTTCTTCAATATAACAAGATTTTAAGCCAGCGAAATGGTCTTTTGAAGCTTTTTGCAGAGCGCAACTATGTGGATGAAGACCTGCTGGAAACCTATAATGAGCCGCTAATTATCCTTTCGCAGCGGATTTACAATCACCGCAGCAAATTCATGGACCGGTTCGTGCCATTGTTCCTGAAAAGCTATGATTTCCTGAGCAGCGGGCATGAACAGGTGGAAGTAATCTATGAAAGCGAAGTCTCCAGTGAAAATTTCGCCGCCGAATTTCGGAAGAACCGCGCCCGTGACTTACATGCGCAACGAACCGGAAAAGGCATTCACAAGGACGAATACACATTTGAAATTGACGGTGTTACGCTCAAAAAATTCGGGTCCCAGGGCCAGCAGAAGTCTTTTTTGATCGCATTGAAGCTGGCGCAATTTGAATTACTGAAAGAAGAAAAAGAAAAAACGCCGATCCTGCTGCTCGACGACATCTTCGACAAACTCGACGACCGCCGCATCCAAAAACTCATCGAACTAATAGACACCGGCTTCCTGGGCCAGGTCTTCATCACCGACGCCAGACCAGAGCGCTCCCAGAAGATCCTAGAGAATGTAAAAGCGGATGTAAGGTTTTTTGAGATTGAAAAAATTCGAGCAGATTCTATTTGAAGTGTGTTATCAAAATCGCGGAGCGATGCAATATTGGTAGCAAAGCATTATACCTATAAAGCAATCCCGGAGGGATGTAACAACGTGCACGCCGTTACATCCCTCCGGGATTGTTTGCATAAAACATTTTTTTTGGCTACCAATATTTTATCCCGCTGGGATTTGCTTGAATCAAATCTTCGGGATGGTGCTATATCACCATTTATTTGTTGGCTACCAATATTTTTATCCCGCTGGGATTTGCTTACACATACTTTACATCTATCTCCTTCGCTTCCGCCACAAACTCTTTCACTTTCTGCTCGTCTTCTTTACGGCAGATGAGCAAAACGCCGTCGTACTCGGCGACGATGAAGCCGTCCAGGCCGTTGACAACCACTAATTTGTCTTTTGGCGTTTTGATGATAGAATTCGTCGTGTTATGCAGGATCAGCTTGCCGTCTGTAACATTCAGATTGGCGTCTTTTTCAGAAACTTCGTAAAGCGACTTCCAGGTTCCCAGATCCGACCATCCAAAATTACTTAGCACAACATGCACATTATCAGCCTTTTCCATGATTCCGTTGTCGATAGAAATGCTGCCGCAATGCTGGTAAGCCCTCTGAACAAATGCATCTTCGCTTTCAAGATAATAATGACTGTCTCCACCTTCAAAGATCTCGGCAATGTTAGGCTGAAACTTCTTCAACGCTTTTTTGAAAGCATTAATGTTCCACACAAAAATCCCCGCATTCCATACAAAATCACCACTATCCAGGAATTGAAGCGCCAATTCCAAATGTGGCTTCTCTGTGAACGACTTTACTTTCTTAACCGTCAGTTTGTCCGGAATGTATTGAATGTAGCCATATCCCGTGTCTGGACGGCTTGGCTGAATTCCCAGCGTCACCAGAATGTCCTCGTTACGCGTCGCGCCCAGAGCGATATTAATAGTGTCCCTAAAATTTTCCTCCTTCAAAATAATGTGGTCAGCCGGAGCCACAACCACATTCGCATTCGGATTTTTAGCTGCGATCTTATAACAAGCGTAAGCAATGCAAGGTGCAGTATTACGCCTGTTGGGCTCGCAAAGGATCTGATCATCCGTTAAAGACGGAATCTGCTCCTTAACAATGCCCTTGTATTCATGACTTGTTACGATATAAATATTCTCGATCGGGCAAACGCCGTCGAAACGATCAACTGTCTGCTGCAAAAGTGTCTTACCGGTTCCCAACACATCGTGAAACTGTTTAGGGAAGTCTGTTCTGCTGAAAGGCCAGAACCTCGTACCAACTCCACCGGCCATTATAATTACATAAGAATCCTGCATTGTGAAAGGTAATTTTATTTATCCACACTATGAAAAACTACTCAAAGCTACGGATAAACGCCCACTTATGACCAATGCAAACGAACCAATAAGCCCAGAAAATGGGATTAATGCGCTCTTTTCGCCGTATAGCACATTTTTCACTTAGTTACCGAACCACAACGGGCCAAGTTCTTCTAAAAATTCAAACATGCCAAGATTGTATAATTTAAAATGATTTGAAGAAAAAATAGTATAATTATGCTATGTGATACTGTAATATTCTTTTAACTTGCTGGAAGAACATCAACCCACTTAAAACCATGAAACACTTGTCTACAATACTAAGGTTATGCCCTTTTATTTGGGCCATAATGCTTGTTTGCAATGCGTACGGACAGATTACAGTCAATGGCGTAATCACCGAATCCACAACCGCGGAGCCACTTGCCGGTGTGAGTATCCAGGTTAAAGGAAAAGTAACCGGGACCATTACAGACAATAAAGGCGCATTCGATCTTACTACAACTTCCAGTCCGCCTTTTACACTAATTGTTTCATCTGTTGGATTTCAAACGCAGGAAATAGAAGTGACCGGTGGCATGTCCAAACTGGACATTAAGCTGGTGGAGCAGGTGATTTTGGGTCAGGAAATTATTGTTGCTGCTTCGAGGGTAGAAGAAAGCGTTATGAAATCGCCTGTTGCCATTGAAAAAATGGACATCAGAAATATCAGGGAAACGCCGTCGGCTAATTTTTACGACGCATTGGCCAATCTCAAAGGCATTGATATGACTACGCAGGGTGTTTTGTTCAAATCAGTAAACATGCGTGGGTTTGGCAGCACGGGTAATCCGCGGACGGTCCAGATGATCGACGGGATGGATAATCAGGCGCCGGGTTTAAATTTTCCCCTGGACAATATCATCGGTATGTCTGAGCTGGACGTTGAGAATGTCGAAGTCTTACCAGGCGCCGCTTCCGCACTTTATGGACCTAATGCGATTAACGGGCTGATCCTTATGAACAGCAAAAGCCCGTTTTTATATCAGGGATTAAGTGCCAATGTGAAGTCGGGCGTGATGCACGAGTCCAACCGCTCCCAAGCTACAACGCCATTTATAGACGGCACCATTCGCTATGCCAAGGCATTTAATAATAAAGTAGCATTCAAAGTCAACCTGTCCTATATTACCGCAAAAGACTGGGAAGCAACGAATTACAATAATTTAAATGTAGGCGGCGCATCCGATCCAAGGCGCGGTGCAGGAACCGATAACGATTACGATGGCGTGAATATTTACGGGGATGAAGTCCAGACCAACATCAATGCTGTTGCCGGCACATTGGCTGCCAACGGCCTGATCCCGCAAGCCGCCGTAGCACTGGTTCCGAATACATTTGTAAGCCGCACGGGTTACCAGGAAAAAGACATTGTGGATTACAATACCAAGAGTTTCAAAGCCAATGCGGCTGTTCATTACAGGATCAATGAGAAAATAGAAGCCATTGCACAGGTCAATTATGGCTATGGAACAACAGTTTACACCGGAACAGGCCGCTATTCGCTCCGCGACTTTAACCTGACGCAAGCCAAGCTCGAACTGAAAGCCGATAATTTCACAGTTCGGGCCTACACCACGCAGGAGCGTTCGGGAAAATCGTATCTGGCCGGGTTAGCCGCAGTTTCCATGCTCAATGATTTCAAGCCGCATGCCACCTGGTTTGGCGAATATGTAGGCGCTTTTGCGACCGCACGAGGTGCCGGAATGCCGGAGGAGCAAGCACATCTGGCAGCACGCGGAGTGGCAGACAAAGGGATGCCGATGCCGGGAACCGCAGCGTATGATCAGTTATTGGATAAATACAGGAATCTGCCGATCGTGAATGGCGGAGGCGGTTTTGCTGATAAAACCAACCTTTATCACATTGAAGGATTTTATAATTTTAAAAACCAGGTCAAATTCGTCGAGCTGCTGGCGGGCGCCAATTACCGCCTTTACGAGCTAAGATCGGCCGGGACATTATTTGCAGACACCAAAGAAGGCCGCAATGGCAAAATCCCGATTTCGGAATTCGGTGCTTTTTTACAGGCTGGCAAGAATTTGCTAAGCGATCATTTGAAACTGACAGCTTCGATCCGGTATGATAAAAACGAAAATTTTGATGGACAGTTTACCCCCAGAGTTTCGGCCGTAACCACATTCGGTGAGCACAACATTCGGCTATCTTACCAGACCGGTTTCCGCATCCCGACCACCCAGAACCAATATATTGACCTCAGAACACCATCCGGGACATTGATCGGCGGTTTACCTGAATTTGATGCCCGGTATAATCTTTCCAATGGTATTTTAAGGCAGAATTTGTCAGAAGATGCTATAAAACAAGTCATTGCCAGTGACCCGAGCATTGTGCAAAATGCAACGAACTATGCCAAAGCAGCCGTTACGCAACAAGCTACTACGGCCATCATGGCAGCCGTAACAGCACAGGTGACAACAGCAGTAAACCAGGGTGTTGCTGCGGGGGCCATTCCTAATAATCCTGATGCCATTCAGGCAGCGATTACAGCGGGTGTGAACCAGACTTTGCCGGGGGTTCTTTCTGCTCAGCTTCCGGGCATTCTGGCCGCGCAAGTTCCTGGCCTGGTGCCGACGCTGGCCAAAGCATATGCATTGGAAAAACTGCCTAAATACAAACCGGCCAAGTTGAAACCTGAACGCATAGCCTCCTATGAAGTTGGCTATAAGGCTGTTATTGGTAAAAAGCTTTTCGTTGATGCCTATTATTACATTAGTAAATACAAAAATTTCATCGGCGGAACGGTGATTGTCGTGCCCACAGCTGCTGCATCTCCCGGCCTTCCAATCGAATCGGGGATAGGTGTTGGGAACTTCAATGGCTATTCCAGAACGGTGAACACAACGGAAACCATTACAACGCGCGGATTTGCATTAGGCCTGACTTATTCACTGCCAAAAGGATTCAATGTAGGCGGTAATGTTGCCAACAACGAGCTGAGTGACTTCAAACCATCACCAGAAGTACAGTATTCACAGTTTAATACGCCAAAATACCGCTATAACCTCTCTTTCGGGAGAAGAATTACAAGTAATAATTCAGTTGGATTCAACATTGCCTATAAATATCAGCAGGCGTTTTTGTGGGAGTCAAGCTTCGTTTTGCCCAGCACTACGAATGTGCCGATATTCTCAAACACGCGTGTGCCTGCGGTGAGCGTGCTGGATGCGCAGGTGAGTTATAAGGTCAATGCATTAAAATCGATCATTAAGCTGGGCGGCACCAATTTACTGGGCAAATCTTACATTCAGGCTTACGGAAGCCCTAATGTAGGCTCAACTTATTACGTCTCGATTACATTCGATGAATTGCTGAATTAGAAACCGCCTTACTTTTCGCCGTAAGACAGATCGCCCGCATCGCCGAGTCCGGGAACAATGTACCAGTGCTCGTTGAGCTTCTGATCGATTGCGCCTAGCCATAACCGGCAGTGCGGAATGCGTTTTTGCAGATATTCAACGCCCTCGGGACTGGCAATTACGGATGCAATGTGCGTTTGTGCGGGTATGCCGAAGCGGAGCAAAGCGTGATATACTTTTTCCATCGACCGTCCCGTGGCAAGCATCGGATCTATTAATATTAATATTTTACCCGTCAGGTCCGGGCTGGTAATGTAGTCCATTTCAACCTCAAACTCCTCTTCCGCATTGATGTGATGACCCCGGTAAGCGCCGATAAATGCATTGTCGGCCTTATCAAACATATTTAAAAAACCCTCGTGCAAAGGCAATCCGGCACGCAAAATCGTGGCCAGGACCACGGGTTGGAGCAATGACCGGGACGATGCTTGTCCGAGAGGTGTCTCTACTTTTTCCGTTTTGAATGTGAGCGTTTTAGAAAGTTCGTAGGCCAGCAACTCTCCTATCCGCTCCAAATTCCGCCGAAATCGCATCCTGTCTTTCTGCAAATTTACGTCACGCAATTCGGCCAGATAATGATCGGCGATGGAAGGTTTTTGGGAAAGTAAAAACATAGGAAGGACAGTTTTTTAAACTACTCCATGCAAGATAATACAAATTCATTGACGTAATTTGGAAGAGTTATTTGAAAAATCATCCGCAAACGGTGAATGGTGTGAACAGTAGATTTTTTTTGCCTATGGATCAAGGAATTATCCGGCTTTTCAAAATATTGATTTTATCACTGATATCCCTGTCATACGTACATGCACAAAGTTCTTTTGTTCCTTTCAATGACGATTATTACCATTTAATTGATCGTTTAGAGATCAAAAGGGGCAAATTCACAGAAGGTTTTCATTCCAATGTCAAGCCCTTTGAGCGTAAAGCAATTGTTGCGTTAACAGACTCCATATTAAAGGAAGGAACAATAAATCTGACGGACCGCGACTGGGAAACCATTGATTATTTGCGGGAGGATAGCTGGGAGTGGACAAATGGAATGATCGCTACGGATTCCCTGAAATACGATAAATTGGCCAGATTAGGCCTTTTTAAGGATCCCCCGCCCGGAAAAAAACGCAGATTTTTCAATCACCCCGCCGACCTTTACAGCATTCACAACCAAGATTTCGACCTGCATTTTAACTTTACTACAAACAACTTCATAGGCAGCGATAACAGCTACGGTAAAAAGTTCGGCAGAAATGAGGATTCAACACCAAACCGATTATGGGGAACCAGCAGAGGTGTGGAAATTCGTGGGATGATCAATGAGAAGCTGGGATTTTATACATATGTAACAGATACGCAGGGCCGTTTCCCGCGCTATGTTGATGATTTCAAAAATATTTACAGTTTCCCGGGTGAAGGACTGGCCAAAGCAACCCGGAACCGTGGCATCGACTATCTTACGGCAAGAGGCTACATTACATTCAGACCGTTAAAGAGCATTAATGTGAAGTTCGGGCACGATCATAATGTGTTCGGAAGCGGTTTCAGGTCATTGATCCTGTCGGATAACAGCAGCCCATATTTATTCTTACGACTTGATACACAGCTTGGTAAATTCCGCTATACCAACTTGTACACCAGCATGATCAATGCGAATACCCGTTCATATCAAACCGACGGGCTCCTGAGACGTAAAAAGTTTGCGGCAATTCACCATTTGAGCGTCAACTTAACGGACAAAATCAATATTGGTGTATTTGAGGCAGAGGTTTTTAACAGGGATTCCGTAGGCGGCGGTTATGATCTGAATTATCTGAACCCGATCATTTTCTATCGTTATGTGGAATCTTATCTGGGAAGTAAGGACAATGCCGTCTTAGGTTTCGATTTCCGTTGGCTGGTTGCTAACAAGGCTTCCATTTACAGCCAGTTTGTGCTCGATGAATTTTTGACAAAATTCCTTTTTAACGGCAGCGGTTCCTGGACGAATAAATATAGTTTTCAGCTTGGCGGAAAGTATGTGGATGCATTTGGCGTGCCTAACCTGGATTTGCAGGCAGAATACAACGTGGTTCGGCCCTACACCTATTCGCATAAGGACGGTGGTGCCAATTACGTACATTACGGACAATCATTAACACATCCGTTAGGCGCGAATTTCCGTGAGTATCTTGGCATAATCCGTTATAAAGCCACTTCCCGGCTTTCTTTTTACGGAACCATTATGATGGCCAACCAGGGAAAAGACCCCGATGAAAATACGAACTTTGGCAGCGATATTACAAAGAGTTACGATAACCGGAACGGCGATCTGAACCAGACGATCGGCCAGGGCATTAAAGCCTCCACTGCTTACACGGACCTGCGGGCAAGCTATTCGCTGGCACATAATTTATTTATTGACGGCCGTTTTCTCCAAAGAAGAATTAATTCTCCCGACGAATCAATAGCCGCCAAGTCGACGGTTTGGTCCCTGGCACTGCGCTATAACATGGCATTTCGCCAGCACACTTACTAGTAGTCAACGACTTCCTTTATTTCACACCGATAACCTTTATCAAAAACCATAAGTAATATGGAAACCAATCCCCATGAACTTCGCGATCTGATTCGGCTTGCTTTGCTGGAAGATATTGGCGACGGCGATCATTCTTCCCTCTCCTGCGTGCCAGAAAATGCGACCAAGCGCGCACAATTACTTGTGAAACAGGATGGAATTCTGGCGGGCGTTGAGGTGGCCCAGATCATTTTTGACGAGACGGCCGCAGCCTATAATTACCCCCCCCTAAAAATAAATGTGTTACTTCTTGACGGAACTTACGTCAAAAGCAAGGATGTGGTATTTACCGTTGAAGGGAATGCACGATTGATCCTCAAAGCTGAACGGCTGGTTCTCAACACAATGCAGCGCATGAGCGGCATTGCAACCTACGCCCGCCAGATGTCGGATCTGATCAAAGACTTGCCCGTAAAGCTGCTCGACACCAGAAAAACGACACCTAATTTTCGCGTTTTCGAAAAATTAGCTGTAAAAATCGGCGGTGCGGTAAATCACAGGATGGGCTTGTACGACATGATCATGTTGAAAGACAACCATGTGGATTATGCAGGAGGCATTGAACCGGCCATTTTGCGCGCGAGTGCTTACAGGCAAAAATTGGGTAAAAACCTGAAAATTGAAATAGAGACCAGAAATCTCAAAGAAGTCGACGAAGTGCTGCGTGTGGGGATGGTCGACATTATTATGCTGGATAATTTTTCACTCGATGACCTGCGCGAGGCCGTAAAACGCATTGGCGGACGGTACGAAACGGAAGCATCGGGAAATATTACGGAAAAAACATTGCGCGCGGTGGCGGAAACCGGCATTGATGGCATTTCCAGCGGCGCATTAACACACCAGGCAAGGAGTCTGGATTTGAGTTTAAAAGCCTTTTAACCTTTCACTAAAACCAAAAGCGTATGATTAAACTAAATACATTAACATACGCTTTTAGGTCAAAAATCCGGGATCGGGCGGTTCTGCCATGCATTGTCCTTACGCTCATTTTTTTATTGAGTCCCAAAAACCTTTTTGCCCAGGAGCCGCCGCGCAGGGAGATTGACATTGATGCCTTCATCCAAAACCTGATCGCCGATCCTTCCGAAGAGGCTGATTACAGCGAACTCTACGAATCGCTTTTCGCATTATATGCTGATCCGATAGACATTAATAAGGCAACCCGTGACGAATTGGCGGCTTTAATGCTCCTTTCAGAAAAACAGTTAAATTCCTTTTTCAAATACCGCGAGCAACTCGGCCCGCTCATTTCCCTTTACGAACTACAAGCCATTCCTGATTTTGATCTGGTCGCCATCTATCGGTTACTGCCTTTTGTGACGGTCCATTCGCGCACATTGTCCCTGGCTGAGTCGCTGAAAAACCCTTCGCAACATTTCCTGATCGTCCGGTCCGGAAAATTACTGGAAAAACAAAAAGGCTTCCTTCCTGCTGATTCCGGATCTACGGCTTCAAGATATAACGGAAAACCAGTTTACGGATATTTGAAATACAGAAATTCCCGCGCGGGAGTTTACAGTTACGGCTTCGCTATGGAGAAAGATGCGGGCGAAGTTTGGTGGAACTGGAATGCAAAACGGCAAATTCTCGGCTCAGATTTTTCCTCATTTCATGTACAGATTATGAACCAGGGAAAGATCAAAAACCTGATCATTGGGGATTATCAAATGCAGGCTGGGCAAGGACTCGTAATGGCCGCGGGATTTTCGCTGGGCAAAGGTGCAGAGGTCATCAGCTCCACATACAGAAGCACATTAGGCTTAAAACCTTACACTTCTGCATTGGAATCCAACTTTTTTCGGGGAGCCGCAGCGACGTTTTCATTGTCAAAGCATTTTGAGCTAACAACATTTTACTCTTATACCAAAAGAGATGCAACTGTTAATGACGCGAAAGACGATCGTGAGCACATAGCCAGCTCCTTACCCGTCACCGGTTACCATCGGACAGCCGGCGAGCGGGACAAGCATAATAATCTTTTGGAACAAAATATCGGGATGCATTTGCTCTTTAAGCTGCCTTCCAAAGCTGGCCAGCTTGGCTTCACATGGCTGAATACGGGTTATGACATCAAATTACAGAAGCGGAATACGGCTTACAACCGCTATGAATTTTCCGGAAAACACAATCTTGTTGTTGGCCTGCATGGTGATTACCGATGGCAAAACTTTCATTTTTTCGGAGAAGCGGCACGCTCGAAAAGCGGAGGTTACGGAGCCATTGCAGGCTTAATAGCAGCATTGGGCAAAAAGTTTGATCTCAGCATGTTAGGCCGTCATTACGACTGCGATTTTCAAACATTCTACGGAAATGCCATTGCAGAAGCCACGCGACCGATTAATGAAACGGGCGGTTATGCGGGTTTTCGTTACGCACCGAACCGGCGTTGGAAGCTGAGTGCATATTATGATTATTTCAAATTTCCGTGGCTGAAATATCTGGTAGACGCGCCTTCGAAAGGTTACGATTATTATGTCCACATTCTCTGGAAGCCTAACAAGCGATTTAATGCTTACGCTTTATATCACCAGAAGAAAAAACAGCGCAATGCGCCGTCAGATAGCGGGAACGAAGATGGGCTCGTTTCCACAATCCGCAAAACGGCAACGATCAACGTCGAATATGAGAAACCACTTCGCTTCTCGCTCAAAACCCGTTTGCAAAGCGGCAATCTGGCCTATATAAAGATTTCAAAATCAAATGGTTTCACCCTTTTACAAGACGTAAGCTGGCAATTTCCAAGGCTGGAACTGAGTGCCCGCCTGGCCTATTTCAAAACGGATGATTATGACAGCAGACAATATGTGTATGAAAAAGATATGCTTTACGCCTTCTCCATTCCCGCATATTACGACGCCGGCACCCGGCATTATCTCATGGCGCGTTATGCCGTTTCCAAAAATATGAAGCTGTGGCTCAGGTGGTCACAAACGCGCTATGCAAATCTGGACAAAATCAGCTCCGGCCTGAATGAAATTCAGGGTGCCAAACGCAGCGAGTTAAAGGCCCAGGTAATGTATCAGTTTTGATTAAATGTTTTTGATTGCCCGTAATTAATCCCAAAATTTGACCTCTTTTTCAAGATCCGATGCAAGACAACAAACTAGAAGCACTTAAAAAATATTTTGGTTACGACTCCTTCCGACCGCAGCAAGCCGAAATCATCGACACCGTCATGGCAGGCAAAGATTGCCTCGTCCTCATGCCGACCGGCGGCGGAAAGTCAGTCTGTTTCCAGATTCCCGCCATACTCAAAGACGGCCTGACCGTTGTTATCTCACCCTTAATCGCGTTGATGAAGGATCAGGTGGAAGCATTGCGGGGGAACGGGGTGAATGCGGCGTTTTTGAATTCATCCCTTTCTGGCGCTGAGCAGGATAGCGTGATGTGGCAAGCAAAAACAGGCGAATTGAAATTGCTATACATTGCACCCGAACGCCTTTTTTCGGGAAATACATTTGATTTTTTACGCGAGTGGAATGTAAAGTTGTTTGCTGTGGACGAATCGCACTGTATTTCGTCCTGGGGCCACGATTTCCGCCCGGAATATCGCCAGCTGAACACTTTAAAAATGCGCTTTCCTGACATTCCGGTCATTGCATTAACAGCAACCGCCGACCGCGTGACACGCCGGGACATTCTGAAACAGCTGAACATTGAATCTGCCGAAACATTCATCGCTAGTTTCGACCGGCCCAACCTCAACCTGAGCGTGCTTCCGGGTAGAAAACGCATGCAGCAAATCCAGGAGTTTCTGAAAAAACACGAGGGACAGGCCGGCATCATTTACTGTCTGAGCCGTAAAGGAACCGAAACGGTGGCGGCGAGCCTGAAAAATGCCGGTTTCAAAGCCGAATATTATCACGCAGGTCTGGCGCCGGATAAACGCTCTCGCGTACAAGAGCAATTTCTGAAAGATGACATTCAGGTGATTGTAGCCACCATTGCCTTCGGAATGGGGATTGACAAATCCAATGTGCGCTGGGTTATTCACTACAACTTGCCTTCAAATGTAGAAAGCTTTTACCAGGAAATCGGGCGGGCAGGGCGTGATGGTTCCCCTTCGGACACCGTGCTTTTTTACAGCTTCCTGGATATCATTACCAGGCAGGATATGATCAACAATTCGGATCAATCTGCCGAGCAGAAAGAGCTTTTGCACGCCAAACTGAACCGGATGAAGCAATATGCGGAAGCGGACATTTGCCGGAGGCGCATCTTACTCAGCTATTTCAATGAAGCCGTGGATTACGACTGCGGAAACTGCGATGTGTGCAGAAACCCAAGAACGCGGTTCGATGCCACCGTTATCGCCCAGAAAGCCCTTTCCGGCATTGCGCGCACCGACCAGAAAATAGCGATGGGGATGCTGATCGATATTTTGCGGGGCAGCCGTAACCGCAACATTCTGCAACACGGCTACGACCGGCTTCCCACCTTTGGCGTCGGTAACGAGCTTCGCGGGGAAGAATGGGCGGAATACATTGGCCAGCTGCTGAACTCCGGCGTGATGGATATTGCGTACGACGAAGCACATTCATTCAAACTAAATCCGGTGAGCAAGCAGGTTTTGAAAGGCGAACGCAAAGTAGAGCTCGTGAAATTCATTCCGATTTCCGAACGCAAAGCCAAGGAAGAAGCGCTGGTTCCGAAAGAAAAACCGAAGCAGGAAATCATTCGCGATGCATTGTTCGAACGCCTGCGCATATTAAGAAAGCAAATGGCCGACGCGCTGGGCGTTCCGCCTTATGTCGTTTTCAGCGATGCAACGCTTTCAGAGATGGCGCAGAAAAAGCCAATTTCGGAGGCGCAGATGAAAGCCGTTTCAGGGATTGGTGCAGAGAAATTCCGTCGTTATGGCGAAACATTCATTAACGAAATTCTGGCCTTTGCTAGGGAAAATACGAAGCCCGGAACACGTGTGGTAAAGGGAATGACCTATGTAGAAACACTCGATTTGTATCAGGAAGGTTACTCTTTAAAAATAATTGCAGAAAAACGTGATCTCAGTACAGTCACCATTATTTCACATTTAATTAAGCTGAAAGAAGATGGCCACAACATTGATTTACGAGGACTTATTGATAATCAGGCATATAATACGATAATTCAAGCTGCACAGGAAATTCAGGTTGGAAAAAACGATCCACTCAAACCCCTTTTCGAGCTGCTTAATGAGCAATTCGACTACGGACAGATCCGGCTCGCACTTGCACTTTTCGAGGAATCACGGAATTAAGTTTTATATTTACATCATTATACTATCAACGCCATGTCAAGACAAAATATACTATCTGGTTCTCCCTGGGAAGACAAAATGGGATACTGCCGCGCGGTGCGCATCGGTAACATTATAGAAGTTGCAGGCACTGTTGCCATCGTTGACGGAGAAAAAGTAAAGGCAGACGATGCTTTTGCTCAAACGAATAACATTATTGAAAGAATCGAAAAGGTTCTGCAGGAAGCCGGAGCCAGTTTAAATGATGTTGTGAGAACACGCATTTTTACCACGGACATCAGCCTGTTTGACGATATAGCAAGAGCACACGGCGCTTTTTTCAGGGATATCAAGCCCGCTACGGGGATTTACGAGATCAGCAAACTCGTTGCGCCGGAATATTTAATTGAAATCGAGTTCACGGCCATTGTGTCGTAATATATTGAAATAGTTAAAAAATGCCTTTACATAATGATAAGGCACTTTTTTGTACTAAAATAATTTTTTAACGGTTACAACCATCTGGAGCGAAAATTGCTCTTTGTGTTGTAGTTGTCTGAAAAGGACCCTTAAAAAATAGACATCTTAAATATGAAAAATAAACATACGTTGCTCATAGCCACCTTTTTACTAGGACTTTGTGTAATACAAAAAGAGGCACGTTACAAAGCAATGACGGGTGGGAATGTGGAAAAAATGTACAATATTCCCTCAATAGACAGAAGTGGTGAATTGGCAAACCAGGAATTATCCAACTCACGCCAAGCGCAAGAGGTGACTATTTTGTCAAAATCCGATTTGTTTGATTTTACTTCCTTAGATAGTTCTTCGCAGTCGGTGAGTTCGGTAAAATTGATGAACAACAGCCTGCTTAACATTTCGTCGGGAACGAAATTGCTTAATAATTAAAGACACTATGGGCGCTTAACTAAAAAGGCCCATAATGTCTTCCTGACTTAATTTTTTGATAAAACCTGATTCTCCGCCAACCAGGTCTTCCGCTAGGTCTTGCTTCCGCTGCTGAAGCAAAAGAATTTTCTCTTCAATCGTATCCTTGCAAATCATTTTATAGGCAAACACTTTGCGCGTCTGCCCTATCCGGTGCGTCCGGTCAATGGCTTGCCTTTCTACCGCTGGGTTCCACCATGGATCAACGAGATAAACATAATCCGCTTCCGTGAGGTTAAGGCCCACGCCTCCCGCTTTCAAGCTCATCAGGAACACCCGGCAAGTCTGGTCATTCTGGAAACGGTTTACACGGCCTGCGCGATCAACAGTTTGCCCATCCAGATATTCGTAAGGAATGTTCACTTTTTCCAAATGCTGGCGGATCAGATCCAGCATTCCAAGAAACTGGCTGAAAATCAAAATCTTATGATTCGAAGCATTCTCTTCGATCTCTCTTACAATTTCTTCAAGCTTAGCCGATTCATTGCCGAAATCCTCATCACCCGACAAGATCGAAGGCGAATCGCAGATTTGCCTCAGTTTTAACAATGCTTCCAGAATCAGGAAACTGCTTTTGTTTAACCCTTCTGTTGCCAGTTTCTCGGCAATTTCCAGCCGGTATTTCTCGCGGAATGTGTCGTACACTTTTCGCTGCTTCTGACCCATTTCACAAAACAGAATGGTTTCCGTCTTGTCCGGTAAATCCGTCGCAACTTCCTCCTTCGTGCGTTTCAGCATGAATGGATACACGAGCTTGCGCAGTTCAGCAGCTTTCTCTTTATCCTGATATTTGTCGATAGGCGTCGCATATTCGCTACGGAAAAAGTCCGCGTGGCCCAGCATGCCCGGATTCAGGAATTCAAATTGGGAATAAAGGTCAAATGTATTGTTCTCCACCGGCGTTCCCGTCATCGTCAGGCGATTCTTGGCGTGCAGCAGTCGGGAAGCTTTTGAGGTGAGCGAATCAGGGTTTTTGATAGCCTGCGCTTCATCCAGCACAATGTAATTGAAATCGAATTTCCGAAGCAGCTCCACATCACTGCGCATGGTGCCGTATGTGGTCAGGATAATGTCGTATTCACGGAAAAAATCAATGTCTTTCCGGCGCGCCATTCCCCGGTGCACATACAAGCTTAGGTCGGGGGTAAATTTTGCAGCCTCGGCCTGCCAGTTGAAAATCAGTGTTGTAGGAACTACGACAAGGTTCGTATTTTGCGGATTCAGGTTTTTTTGCTGTTGGAGGAACGTAAGCATTTGCAAAGTTTTTCCTAAACCCATATCATCCGCAAGGCATCCACCCCAGCCAAATTCATCCAGGAAATGGATCCACTTGTAACCCTCTTCCTGATATTGCCGCAACGTCGCATTCACATTTTCCGGCAATGCTACATTAGGGATTTGCTTGAAATTGAGGAGTTTTTGTTTCTTCTCATGAAGCTCCCGGAACACCTCTTCATTATCCGTTTCCGAAACGAGTTCGTCGATAAGTGAGAAGTGGATTTTCGACAAATGGATTTTATCTCCATTCACCCTACCGAATTGCAGCAATGGTTCCAGCTTGCTGATCCATTCGTCGGGCAAGACACCCAGCGAACCGTCCTGTAACTGAACGTAATTCTGCTTTTTCAACAATGCTTTTTTAGCATCCGCCAGGGAAACCCGCTGGTCGCCGAATGTGATTTCCACCGTCATATCAAACCAGTCGATCCCCGATGAAGCATTCACTTTTACGGTTCCGCGGTTCGGGTTGAAGCGCATTTTTTTCAGATCCTTGAAACCCAAAAGCTCGTATTTCTTTTTGCCAACTGCCTCTACAAAGCTGAAAAGCCATCCGCCTTTCATTACCTGGTCCAGGGGAACATAGAAAAACGGCTGCCCGGTTTGGTTCGCAAAAGCCGGATTCAAGGATTTCAACCATTCCCAGACTGCATTTTCGGCAGGCAGGTCACGTTCCAGCATGGTAATCTTATTGTCTTCGAAGCCGGTTTTGCTCCGACGCTGGTCGTGCATGAAGACAACCTCGGAGCCTTCCTCGTTTTCATCCTGATAAACAAAATTGGGGACGATCAACAAGTTAGCATCATCCTCTTTCAGATAAATTCTTGGCTTACTAAAAGTTAAAGGGCGGGAAAGCACTTCGTGCCGCGTCTGGAAAATAACGTCAAACTGCTCGGCAACCGGAATGATCCAGTCCCGCAGAAATTCTTCCGAAAACTCCTTCCTAACCCTGATTTTATATCCCGTCTGACCCAGGTAAGCGACCATTTCGGCCTCGCTGATGCCAGCCCAGCGGAAAAGTGTCTTTTCATTATGAATGCCCAGCCAGAAGCTATCCAGGGAAACCACTTTTTGTAGTTCCAAAGGGCTTCCAGCTTTCAGTTCAACGTATGGATTTAATGTGATAAACTCCTTATCCTCAGTAAGAACAAAGAAAAGCTTCACGGGCTCGCGATGCAGTTCCAGCTGCGTAAGCTGGTTGTTGCTTGTTACATAATCGCCGTCCGCCAGATAAATGCGCTCGGCATCCAGGTCGTTGAAAATCCTGTTCAGGTTCTTCCCAACGTAGTTCCTGGCTTCATAACGCTGCTCTGAACTCACGTCATCAAAATGCAGATATGCATTGTAAGACCAGCCCTGCTTGCGTATGAATTTTTGCAAACCTTCTTCCCAATGCTTCGCAATGCGCACGAGGCGCGCATCCGCATCCGTCAGAACAGGGATTTCGTCCGCGGAATAGTAATGGCTCGATCCGCCCGCAATGTTCTTAATGTTGGTAATCTTCTCCGATTTGGAGCTGTATTTGACCGAAAAAACACCGAAACCAATGTCCAGCAAATGATTTTTTCCTTTTGGCCAAAAAACAAAAATAGAGATCCGGTCCTCGTCCTCCTGCTGACTATCCGACGACACACTGAAAGAAACGTTCTGCGCGGGCAAAATGCGGTCCCTTAATGTTTGCCAATCCTGGTAAGGACCCACTTTCTGCAAGGCCGGATCGGCTTTGATCAGATACAAACCGCCGTCTTCATCAAGTTTGAATTCAAACTTCCCCTTAATGTCGTCTTCCAGCGAATAGCCGTATTCCGCCAGGAGATTGTTTTTTTCAACTGTAAGATCACGCATGACTTCGAATGCGCGATCGCCGAGCTCCTCCCGCAGTTTGAGCAACGCAGCCAGCTTGTGCTGACACAAGGGGACCCACAGTTGCTGATTGCAAGTGCAGGAAGTATGGATCTGCTTGGTGCTCTTGATCCGCTGAAAATCAACCGTAAAGTCCTGTTCATTTTCGCGCACAATGCATTGAGCTTCACCTTCTTTGGCCGAAACAATAATGACATTCTGGATCGATTCCCTGTTTTTCCAGGTATCTTCCAGAACCAGATTTCTTAGTTGAAGTTCCTTGATCTCTGCCAGTTCGATCACCGTGCTGCTCATTTCATGAACAACCTGCTTGATGGTCGGCATCTTATCGAGAATGTATAGAATGCTGGCCACGCGGTGCTTGCAAAGGCCATTTTTATCCGGGCAAGAACACTCGGTGGTGATCTGCGGCGTAAGAAAATCCCGGATATATATTTGGTAAAATTGAATAGAATAGTCGCTCTTGACCTTAAATTCGGCATTACCCGGACCATTGTAGTCGAGCTTGGAAACTTTTAATCCCCCGCTGCTATAAATGGAACGCCCTCTTGACAATACATCCTTCTCCGTCCGTCTTAATAAGAAGTTGGATAATTTCTCCTTCTTTTCGTTTTCCATTTACCCTGCTGCCATTTAAAATGCAAAAGTACGGTATGTTTCTCTTTTATAGAAATGAAGAGAAAATATATGGAAAATCTGAATTTCCGCTATTTGATATAAGGCTGATCGATAACGCCGATATGGCCCGATTTGGTTAACATCGTAACAAAGTCCTGAATCTGCTTTCCGACATTGGGATACATTAATTTCTTATCCAGCTCATGGATGGGAAGCCAAACCATTTCCTCAGCAGTTGTATGGACCGGGTTCAACTTGGGATCTCCTGTGATTTTGGTATGAAAAATCATGTGCAGGGTTTCTTTTTCGATCTCTTTCCAGATCACTTCCCCGCAGATCACCATCTCATTGATGTCCGACATCACGCCCAATTCCTCATTCAATTCGCGGTCAAGTGCGGCTTGCAGACTTTCGCCGGGATCAGGATTGCCGCCGGGCAATGCGTAAACCTCCTGATCGCCATAGCAATAGCGTAAAGTGAGCACGCGCTCATCTTGTAAAATAATGGCAGAAGGACGGACATTCATGGGTCTGGGAGTTGGTGTGCAGGATAATATAGCCTATTATTCCTGCAAAACCATTTTTTCAATCAAAAGCATAAAAATATGGATCACCTTGATGTGGATTTCCTGAATACGATCTGCATAGCCAAAGTGTGGGACGCGGATTTCAATGTCGGCGGCTCCGGCCAGTTTCCCGCCATCTTTTCCTGACATAATGATCACCTTCATGCCCTTCGCACGCGCTGCTTCGGTGGCTTTGATAATGTTCGCAGAATTTCCGCTGGTGCTGAGTCCGAATAGCACATCGCCAGGTTGTCCGAGGCCTTCAATAAACCTTGAAAACACGTATTCGTAGCCATAATCATTGCTTACGCAACTCAAATGGCTTACATCGGAGATGGCTATGGCGGGCAATGAACGGCGGTTATCACGGTAACGGCCTGTTAGTTCTTCCGCAAAATGCATGGCGTCACAATGTGAGCCGCCGTTTCCGCAGGAGATAATCTTTCCGTTTGCCAAAATCGCGTCGGCCATTAACCGCGCTGCTTTTTCTATTTTTTCAATTTGGACGGGGTCATTCAAAAATTGGTCTAAAATCGCTTGTGCTTCTTTTAATTCCTGGCTAATAATGCTGGCGTAATCCATTTATATGTTAGATTTTTAAATTTTTATCGCTTTCAAAACGTGGGTTTTCCGTCCCGGTCCTCTGTGTCGCTGCACTTCAAAACCCGCTGCCCTTAACGCACGTTTCACAATTCCTTTGGAAGAATATGTTACCAATACGCCGCCTTGCCGGGTTTGGGCTGCTATTTGTGAAAATATTTCTGCTGTCCACAATTCAGGCTGCGCTCTGGGATCGAATGCATCATAGTAAATAACATCAAATTTCTCGGTTGACTTAAAATTTTCGAGCCGCGAATGTTCTTTCCTCAGTATAAAGTTTTCAGAAACCGCGCATTCTGCCGACCACGCGCAGTCGTGCAGGTCCATAAAGCCGGAGTAGCCGGTTAATGCGGCATAGTTTAAAGAAAAAGCCTCGTCCCGCGTAACGGGAAAGGCTTCTACTGCGACGTAATAAATATTCTTTTTGAGCAAGTCGGCCAGTTTCCAGGTCAGGAAAGCATTTAACCCTGTTCCAAAACCCATTTCAAAAACATAAACCGTAGATTCCGCTTGTTCAAGGATCGGACGCAAACCGAGATTAACATAAATGTGCTCTGCTTCGACCAGCGCACCTTGTAATGAATGATATTGCTGATTGTACTGTGGACTATACAGCGAATGTGAACCGTCTTCGGTTACGATGAGGCGTTCCAAGTTAAGCCGCGTATTTAATTGAATTTGGCTTAAAAGTAAACTAAATCATTCTTTTGAGGGTAATTTGGGTAAAGAAAATATCTCCTTTCCGTTTTACCAGCAAATCAATGTTCCGCCCGTCGCCACGCTGTAAAAGCTTATAAATCTCACTGACATTCAAATCCGTAGCTGCATGATCATCTATAAACAAAAGCTGATCGCCTTCCAGAAGCCCCGCTTTACGAGCCGGTGAATCGTCGGCAATGTGGTTGACAATGTATGAACGCAGGTCGATGCCTTCCGCACGGATCTCCATTCCGCTCATATCATGCTCAAATTTCTCCCGCAAACGGCTTCTGACCGGTTTGAGCACCATATAGCTTTGCGAATAATTCATTGTTACCTTGAAACGGCGCAGCAGTTCACAGCCAATATTACCCTGGCGCGACTGCCCGGCGCGCAGTTTCGAACCAAATGCAATGCTGTCCGGAAACGACGCCACAATGTTGTCCATCGTAAAACGGCCCAGCCGCAGCCGGTCTATCCTGCCGAGATTGCCATTGATCACCCCATTCAAACCACGTCCCAACTGCGCCCGGATGACCTTTTCGGGTAGCCTGAATGATTCTTTCGGCGTGTTATTGAGCAACAATGCGTGTCCGGCTCCGGTATCGATCAAAACCCGGATCGGGTGCTCGCGGCCGTCGGCAAAAAGGGTTACCGCATCTGTAAATGGCTTGGTATCTTCAATGATCAGCGGGTGCTTGTCGCCTTTTCTTGTCTTATAACGATATTTATCGGGGCGCATTAATATCAGTTCTTTCTTCGAAAAGTCGATGGTAACCACAAAGTTGTTGAAGATTTCGTAGCCAAAAATACCGTGAACCGGCACGCCGACATATTCTGAAAGTCTTAAAAAATCATCTTCCAAAACGACAATGTTCTGGTGATTGGCTTTAAGGCGGCCCATGGAAAACCGGTTATCGATTGCCACATGCGCAGAAATGCTGCTGCCTTCGCCGGCGCCGGTCAGGTTTACTTTCCTGGTCAGGCGCAGCTTGTCGGGTTTGAGAATGTGTGGGTCTGTGATAATGATGGAACTTACTCCCGTGTCCAGAATAAAGCGGAGGGAGTCGGTGTCGTTAATCTTTGCATACAAAAGGATCAGGTTTGAATGCAGCTCAAAAGGGATGCGGGTGGATTTGTGATTTTTATCCAAAAAGTAGCCATACTTCTCCTCGGAAACGGGGGGCACATCTTCTGATTTAGCAAATGCTATGCTGCTCGTAAAAAGTATGATCGCTACAAATAACCACTTAGACGTTTTCATCGTGGCCTCCTTTCTTTAAAATGCTAAGTTCTGAACTCCGGTAGAAACATTATAGAACACGTTGATTATAAATGGCTTAACTCTGTCTTTATTATCCTCGGTGAACAGTAAGTGCCGAAATCGGCACGATCGGTTATCTAAGTAAAATTAATGCATTTTATCTCAATTAAACACAAAAAAATCTTTATATGTGCAAAGTTTCTGACATTTTTCAGAACATTTATGGATAATAATGTAAATGAGGAAATTATGGTAATTTTGTTGCGTTAAAAGGCGTTTTTCACAATAAAAATTTTCTCATGCGAAAAAAAATTGTTGCAGGTAACTGGAAGATGAACAAAGTTCTGGATGAAGCAGTTGCGCTGACTTCCGAACTCGTTAATATGGCGAACGATGAGGTTCAAGGTGATGTAAAAGTGATCCTTTGCCCTCCTTCCATTTATCTTACTACTATCAAAAAATATCTGGAAAGCGCCCCGAATTTTGCCCTGGCTGCACAAAACTGTTCAGACAAGGTCTCGGGTGCATATACGGGAGAGATTTCGGCACAAATGCTGCAATCGATCGGTGTGGAATATGTGCTGATCGGACATAGCGAACGCCGTCAGTATTTTAATGAAGACAATGCGCTTCTGGCCAGCAAAGTGAATACTGCTTTGGAAAATGGCGTTTCACCGATTTTCTGCTGCGGCGAATCGCTGGATCAGCGTCAGAATGAAGATTATATCGGATTTGTAAAAAACCAGATCACAGAAAGTCTTTTCCATCTTTCGGAAGAACAATTGCTTTCAGTTGTGATCGCTTACGAGCCGATCTGGGCGATCGGAACGGGCTTAACTGCTTCGGCGGAGCAGGCGCAGGAAATGCACGCGGCTTTGCGTCAGCACATTGCATCTAAATATGGCGAGGCTGTTGCGGAAGAAATTTCGATCCTGTACGGTGGAAGTGTTACAGCAGCAAGCGCTCCCGAATTATTCAGCTCCCCGGACATCGATGGTGGCCTGGTAGGTGGCGCATCCTTGAAATCCAGGGAGTTTACAAACATTATCAAGGCGAGATAAGCACATTACATTTGGGTAACCACAAATTCTACCCGTCTGTTTTTGCTGCGTTCGACTTCGGAGGTGCCTTTTGCCAATGGGCGGGTGCCTCCGTAGCCTTTCGCCTCGATCCGGTCGGCAGCGATGCCTTTTTCAATTAAATAGCTCCGCACCGATTCTGCTCTTTTTCGGGACAGGTCCAGGTTTTTGTCAAAGTCACCCACATTATCCGTGTGGCCCTCAACCCGGATCTTCATACTCTCGCTTTCTTTCAGCAAATCCACGAGCGTGTTGAGCTCTTCGTATGATTCGGGCAGCAGGTCCACTTTTGATGTTTCAAAATATACATTCGGCAAGCTGATCGTCTCGCCTATTGCCATTTTACCGGCTTTCATTTTTTCCAAACCACTTTTTGGCTGTTCTACCGCAACCGGCTCTTCGGCTGGCTCCTGTTTCACTTCCACCTTTGGCTTTGGTGCGGGCTGAACGGGCTTTTTAACTGGCTTTTCTACTTTTGCGGCTGCCTGCGGGGCTTTCGCTTCCTTTTTCAGCGGGTTTTTAATGTGGATACCATAAAAATTCCACGACTGGCTTCCACCCGTGCTACGCCCTTCATAAAAGTCAAAAACCTCAATTCCAGGATCCAGACGCTCAAAATAAGCCACGAAATTAACGGTGTCGCCGGGCATAATCTCTTTTGATCCCGAAGTAGGGATGTTGTCCGCTTTGATAAACTTGAACTTTATATCTATTTCTCCTGGCTTGTAAAGGCGGGTTTCCGGATCGAGCCAGATGGCGCCGGCATTAGGCTGCTGAAATTGCTGCTGCTGTTTCCTGGGAATAGGGAACGGAAGGTTACGCGGCTGGACCTGCACTGCCTTTTTTTCAACAAACTGAAAGTGGATAATGGTCTGCTGATCGGTAAGTTCTACACGCCTGATCTTCACATATGGCACAGACTGCTCCTCAACCTTGGGGTTATTCGTGATTTGTCCAAAACCCGGACTGAATGAAAATACAATGGCAACTGCTCCTGCCAAAAGCACTTTGAAATTCATGACATTACATTTTTAACTTTTTAAAACTAACTTCAAGAACGTCCTAACATTCCTGATAGTTTGTTAAAATTTGTTAAACAATGTAACTTATTGATTGTCAGAGATAAAAGCAGACCAGAATTGCGGATCATAGCGCTCCCAGGCATGGCATCCGAAAGGCAGTTTGTGCTGCATGATCTCATATGTCGCAGCTGGGCTTTTTTCAAAAGCAAAACCCAGCGCCTCGTGCCAGGAAGGGAGTTTAAGAAACAATTTCATAGGAATTAATCGCGTTGCTTCCTGCGAAAAAAGCATATCCTCGTTCCCGACCCAAGCCGGATAAACTGCATTATAAATTTTCAGATAGCGAATAATAGCCGGAATGCGCCTTAATGATAATCCACCATTGAACACAACGCGATGCGTGGAAAGCGCATCGGCAAATTGCTGGTAAGCCCCTGCTCCCAGTGCGTCAAGCGCAGGCATATGCAGCGAGGGCGCTCCTACATAATCAAAACCTTTTGCACACCACGCCAACAGTAAATCCTGGAAAACGTAAGCGTCTAGCTGATAGATCAGTATGTATTCGTAGGCAAGAAATGTTTTGTAAAAATCAATAGAGATCATGAGCCGGTTGTAGGCTGCAATGTCTTTGAAGAATGCGTCGTCGAAGCTAACGAGCTCAATGTTCGGGTATGCCTCTGTAACAGCATTCAAATCCAGGCTTGCCGGTTTGACGATTTTGACAGGATAATTCCCCAAAACCTTCATGCATTGCTTCAATGACAGTTTTTCATTCTCATTCATCACCGATTTATAAACCGGGATAACAACTGCAACGGAAGATTTTGATTTGCTTGATTTCACTATAACCGGATCATTTATTCGAGTAAGTCGCCCATGGCAGGCAACCACCAATCTTTGCTGCTGAAATGATAATGGCCCTGAATGATGTGGCTTGCAACCGTGGGCAGGCGTAAAAGCCGGTTATCAGGCAATGCGGCGCGTTTAAAAAAGTGTTTCTGCGCAAGGTCCAGCTTGACCAGTTTTTCCTGCGGCACAAAAGGGAGGGCCTGCAGAAGCCTGTACATTCCGAGCAACTTTTCCCCTTTTTCCTTCAATGGGATCAATTTCTTGGTGCGGTCGCGTTTCAGCCGGTCTTTGAGCTGAACTTTGTCCACTTTATTTCCAAACCCAACCTGCTGGCTGGCGTGAATGCGGTAGTAAATGAGTGTTTCGGGAATAAAATCAATTTTACATTCGAGGCTGAGCACCATGGCCATCCAGGCGTCGTGAATGAGGTCAGGAACATTGGTTGGAAATGGCATCAACCGCGCCAGACACGATTGTCTGATGGCTAATGTTGCCCCCGTCACGATAAAACCTGTGAAAAGGATCTCATGCGCTTTGCCATTTTTCCACTTATTCTGTTTTTTTGAATCAAATTCAATTTCCTCCCAGATTGTGCTGCCGACTGGCTTTGAATCGTCGTCCATTTTCATGGCGTCGCAGAAAACGGCATCTTTATTGGGATGTGCATTCAGATAATCCGCCTGTTTCTGAACGCGGTCGGGGCGCCATTTGTCGTCCTGATCGCAAAGGAAAATAATGTCACCCGTGCATAGGGAAAGGCATTTCTCGAAATTTTTGGTCGAGCCGAGGTTCGTTTCGTTGATATGAATGTAAACCGGAAAAGCGCTTCCTTCGGCAAATGACTTGATAATTTCAATGGTATTATCTTTCGACCTGTCATCACAAACAACCAACTCATCAACCGGCAGTGTCTGATCAGCAATGCTCTTCAACTGCTCGGACAAGTATTTTGCCCCGTTGTAAGTACACAAAGCCACTGAAATCATAAAAAATCTGCAAAAGAATTTAAAAAACGCTGCAAGTTAGCAGTCAATTTACACTATCCACAACTGCGACCTCAGTTTTGAACGGTTTCTGTGTCCTGGAATTCATTTAAATCAGGAATCTTCACCACATTATTGTCGATCGCCCATTGCAGCGCCTCGGAGGAAGGCTTCGCTTCGTTGAAATGAATGAGGCGCGTTTCGGGATCGCTCTGCCAGGCGATCACTCTTTGGGCCAGGTCCTTGTTCATTTCTTTCAGCGCTTTTCTATTATTGACATAAACGACTCCCCAAAGCAGCACGCCCGCCCACGCCAGAATCCGTAAATGCCGAATGCGCAGTATTTTAAGGTCAAGAAAAATAAGCATCAGGATCACCGGAATGGTCGCCGTGAAAAACATATAGCGCGGCGCCACACCACCAAAAGCCTGGTACTCAAACCTTGAAACGGATATCACAAAGCCCGTGAGTATGGGCATGGAAAGCATGCAGTATAGCAACGGATTACGGCGCGGGTAACCTTTAAAAAACAACCATATCCAAACCAAAAGCACCGTCGTACCCAGGATCATGCAAAAATTAATGTTGATATCGGAGTTGGTGGCCGGGTTAACATAGGCAAAACTGCCAAGGAAAGTCAGGAGCAGGCTTTTCATCCAGTTGAAGTTGAAAGGAACGTCGCGCTCAACAACCACTTGTGCGCCCAGAACGAATGTAACCCACAGTAAAACAGCAGAAATGACCGTCCAGGCAACCAGTTGCGGCCATTTCTTTTGAACCAACAGCATAAATCCTCCCAGCAGCAAGCCAAGAAACCCGTTTCCAAAAGAAAAAACCGCGATAATGACGAGCAGGGCCGCCAGGAAAAAATGCTTGCTTTTAATGTTTTGTGATTTATTCAGGAAAAAAAGGCTCAGGAAACAGAAAAGAAAAACCGCGTAATGCTGGCTTCCGGCCCAGTAATAAAAGGAAACCTGCCAAAACCCCAGACTGAACAAAAATACCGAGGCAAAAAGAATGCTTTCAGCATATAGCAGCCTGTTGTTGTCCATAATCACCAACATTAATATGAAAAAGCAAAGCAGCATCAGATTTTGAAAAAACACGAGATTGGCAAAATCAACCTGGTGAAAAACGCTGAAATATGCTGCGGCGGCGAGCCTTGTTATGATGATCCGGTGCTCATTGTGTCTTCCAAACAGGATTTCAACTTTTCCTTTGGCGGTATAATCGTCGAAAAAGATGCGTTTGATAAATCCGATGGTCGTGTCGTAGTCGTCGAAAGACGGCATGTTGAGCGTGTTGGAGAAAAGCGTCACACAGAAGACCAAAAAGATAGCAATGCTTAAACTGATAGAAAGATATTTAGGCATATCTGATATTTTTGTCAAAAAGCGAAGGAATATTGAGTTGTATAAAGTTAACCGCGTATTCCTGGATTGTAAATTTAAGTATGTTAAACCTACTTTATGGCATTACCCGATCAACTTAAAAAAGCGATTATCCAAATGCCGGCCAAAGAAAAGGATAAGCTGCTGCTAAGGCTGATCACGAAGGATAAAATGCTTTCGGACCGGCTGCACTTTGAGCTGATCGAAGACAGCGCCACCATTCCCGAGCGGCGGGAGGAAATTATCGGCCGCATTACCAGGACTTCGAAATCCAACCAAAATACGCCCGGCTGGGTTTTAATGGATATGCGGAACCTGAGCGGCGATATTTCTTATCATGTGAAGGTTACTAAGGATAAAATCGGGAGCATTGAGCTTAACTTGTTCCTGATGAACACTTTCATGGAACAATATGCGGATATATTGAAAACCTATTCTTCCCGTGCAGACACTTGCGCGCTGTATCTGGCCAAAAAAGCGCAGGTGATTTTGAATGCATATAATAAGCTCGACGAAGATTATCGCGTGGACTACATTAAGGACACCAATCGCATGCTAGCCTCGCTTTATACGCTTTGTTCCAAAATGTATGCGCGCCAGATGGAAATCCCGAAAGAACTGGAACATTAAACGGCCTCAATCCCATATCGTCCCAAATGAAAAAGACAGCACTATTGCTCATCGACGCACAGTTTGATTTTTGTGATCCAAAAGGTGCACTATTTGTGCCCGGTGCCGAGCAGGACGTGGAAAGGATCGCAAAACTGATCGCATTGGAAGGAGAAAAGATCGACGCCATTTTCGCTACGTTGGACACGCATAAAGTCCTGGACATTGCGCATCCGCTGTTTTGGGAAGATGCGAATGGAAATACGGTGGCGCCTTTCACCCGGATTACGGCTGCCAATGTGAAAGCCGGAAAGTGGACGCCGCGCTACGAACGCGATTATGTGATTCAATATCTGGAAACGCTGGAAGCCGAAGGAGAATTCATGCATTTCATCTGGGCGGAACATTGCCTGATCGGCTCCAAAGGCGCTGCACTGGACGATACGATCATGGACGCATTGCTCGCCTGGACACACCGGACGGGGCGGGATTATAAGGCGGCTATCAAAGGAACAAACCCCTTAACTGAGCATTTCGGCGTCTTTCGTGCACAGGTTCCGGTTGCTAATGCGCCCGAAACAGAACTGGATCAGGCATTTTTGGACGAGCTTGCCGCATTTGATCAAATTCTCGTAGCGGGCGAAGCGCGTTCACATTGTGTGGCGACGAGCATCAATCAAATTTTAAAGTATTCCCCTGAATTGGCCCCTAAGGTGACCATTCTGACGGATTGCATGTCCAACGTGACCAATTTCGAAGATGTCGCCGACCCCATTTATGAGGAAGCGGCGCAAAAGGGAATGACTTTTTTGAAGGCAAACGCAGTCCAGCTGTAACAGGGCCGCATCGGAAGATTCCGCCCTGAAATGCCAAACTAAATAAATGTACTTTTGGTTAATATAAAGATCGGTGTGTGACCAAACATGCGCCGGCTATCCCATTGATTTCTCCTATGATGCAATTACCTGTGCCGCGGATTGAAGCTGCCCAATTCGATGATCTGGATCCGAGACAATACATTCTGATCAAAGGTGCCCGAGTTAATAATCTTAAAAATCTTGATGTTGCCATTCCACGGAACAAGCTCGTGGTGATCACGGGCCTTTCCGGTTCGGGCAAGTCTTCGCTGGCTTTTGATACATTGTTTGCCGAAGGGCAGCGCATGTATGTTGAAAGTTTGAGCAGTTATGCGCGGCAGTTTCTGGGCCGGATGGAGAAGCCGGAAGTGGAGTATATCAAAGGAATTTCGCCTGCCATTGCCATTGAGCAAAAGGTGAACACACGGAATCCACGCTCTACGGTGGGGACCTCGACGGAGATTTATGATTATCTCAAATTGCTTTTTGCGCGCATAGGGCACACTTATTCACCGATTTCGGGCGAACTGGTGCGGAAAGACTCGGTTACGGATGTGGTCAATTTCATGCTTGGCCATGAGGAGGGAACGCGGGTCATGATCCTGGCGCCATTGCACATTCGCGAGGGACGCACGCAGGAAGAGGAGCTAACAATTTTATTATCAAAAGGTTATAATAGAATTTATCTCAATGATGAGGTCGTTTCTATTGAAGACATTCTCGAAAACCCGGACAATTATCCGCAGGCCGGAAACCAGGTTTTTATCTTAATAGACCGCGCCGGCATAAAGCACGACGATGAAGACACGCAATATCGGCTTTCGGATTCTGTTCAAACGGCTTTTTTCGAAGGAGAAGGAATTTGCATTGTGCAGGTGCTGAATGGCGAGCACCGGGTTTTTTCGGATAAGTTTGAGCTGGACGGCATGTCGTTTGAAGAGCCTACGGTCAATCTTTTTAGTTTCAATAACCCTTACGGAGCCTGCAAAAGGTGTGAGGGTTTTGGTAAAATATTAGGCATTGATCCAGATCTGGTCATTCCCGATAAAGGCTTATCTATATATGAAGGGGCGATTGCTCCCTGGCGGACCGAAAAAATGGGCGAATGGCTTACGCCGCTTGTCCGCAATGCCGCTAAGTTTGATTTCCCCATTCACAGGCCTTACAAAGACCTTTCAAACGAGCAAAAAGACCTGCTTTGGACTGGTAACCAATATTTTCAGGGACTGAATGACTTCGTCGCTGAACTGGAAACGCAGACCTATAAAATTCAATATCGGGTCATGCTTTCGCGTTTCCGCGGACGCACAACCTGCCCGGATTGCCGCGGATCGCGTTTGCGGAAAGATGCATCATTTGTAAAACTGGGTGGCGCTTCGATCACGGATCTGGTTTTAATGCCGATCAAGGATGTTTCTGCCTTCTTCAAAAACCTGGAAATCAGCGACCATGACCGGCAGATTGCAAGGCGGGTTTTGACCGAAATTGAAACGCGTCTCGATTATATGATCCGCGTAGGCTTGGGTTATCTGACATTAAACCGGCTTACGAGCACATTATCCGGCGGTGAATTCCAGCGGATTAAACTGGCGACTTCACTTGGAAGCGCATTGGTGGGTTCCATGTACATTCTGGATGAGCCGAGCATTGGCTTGCATCCGAGAGACACGCAACGTTTGGTTGGCGTGCTCGAATCTTTGCGCGATCTTGGTAATACCGTGATCGTTGTGGAGCATGAGGAAGAGGTTATGCACGCCGCCGATCAGATCATTGACATTGGCCCGGAAGCCGGAACGGGCGGCGGACACGTTGTTTTTCAGGGCAATTGGGAAGATATTTCTGAGTTGAAAAACAATGGTTATATCGAAAACAGCGAAAACGGCATTCAATCCCACACATTGGATTTCCTGCTGGAAAACGATTCGATTCCGGTTCCGAAAATCAGACGTCAGTCGCTGCACCATTTACAAATCAAAGGCGCACGGGAAAATAACCTGAAAGAACTCGATGTTACCATTCCCCTGAACACGTTAACGGTCGTTACGGGCGTCAGCGGCTCGGGGAAATCAACATTGATCCGTAAAATCCTTTATCCTGCGCTAATGCGTATGAAGGGAGAATTCAGCGAGGAAGTTGGGAAGTTCGACGAGCTCACGGGCAGCATTGACCGCATTGAAGCTGTGGAAATGATTGACCAGAATCCAATTGGAAAGTCATCCCGTTCTAACCCCGTTACATACATTAAAGCTTACGATTACATCCGCCAGATGATGGCCGATCTGCCATTGTCGAAAGCACGCAGCTATAAACCTTCCCATTTCTCTTTTAATGTGGATGGCGGGCGCTGTGAAATTTGCCAGGGCGAAGGCCAGGTGAAGATTGAAATGCAGTTTATGGCCGACATTTACCTTAAATGTGAAGGCTGTAATGGCAAAAGATTCAAGCAGGAAATCCAGGAAGTGCGTTACCATGATAAAGACGTGGCCGAAATCCTGGATATGACCGTGGATGAAGCCATTGAGTTTTTCAAGCCCACTGAACCAAAGCTGGTTGAAAAGCTGATGCCTTTGCAGGAAGTGGGGCTTGGTTATGTAGGCTTAGGCCAATCTTCGAACACATTGTCGGGTGGGGAAGCGCAGCGTGTAAAGCTGGCGTCGTTCCTGGGAAAAGGCTCTTCCAACAAAGGAAAAACCCTTTTTATCTTTGACGAGCCCACAACCGGTCTGCATTTTCATGACATTAAGAAGCTTCTGAAAGCCATTAATGCATTGGTAGACCAGGGTGATAGCGTGATCATTATTGAGCATAATATGGAAGTGATCAAAAGCGCCGACTGGATCCTGGATCTCGGTCCCGAAGGCGGCGATGGCGGCGGTTACCTTACATTTGCCGGAACGCCTGAGGAAATGGCCAAGATCGACGACAATTACACAGCCACATTCCTGAAAGACAAAATCTGATCAAATAGCCTGATTACAGCGAAGAATCGTAGATTATGCAGTAAAGACAATAGGGAAAAGCCTTATTGAACCGAAACCAAAATGCGATTCTTATGAAGTTATATAAAACAGAAAACGGCATCCTGCTGGAAAGCGACGATCTTTTTTATCGTTTGCATGAAACCGACTGGGACGTTGCTGTGAACCGGGATGATCTGTACGATTGGCTCGAAATACAAATTGAAAGCCTCATTCCGATCACATTCACAGACGATATTCCAATGCCGGAAATCCTCGCGCCGATTGGTTCTCAGGAAGTTTGGGCGTCCGGAGTGACTTATTTCAGAAGCCGCACGGCCCGCATGGAGGAATCTGAAAAAGCAGGCGGCGGCAGTTTTTATGACCGCGTGTATGAAGCCGAAAGACCCGAGCTTTTCTTCAAATCGACCGCCTGGCGGGTTATAGGCAACCACGGAACCGTCCGCATCCGCCGGGATTCTACCTGGGATGTGCCCGAGCCCGAACTCACATTATTTGCCTCCTCATCCGGAACATTGGTGGGTTACACCATTGGAAATGATATGAGTTCCAGAAGCATTGAAGGTGAAAATCCTTTGTATCTACCTCAGGCTAAGTCTTATACGGGAAGCGCAGCCATTGGTCCGTGCCTGTATGTGCCGGAATTTCCGCTTGGCGAGAATACGGTGATCGACATTGCCATTGTCCGCTCAGGCGAAGAAGTTTTCAGCGGCGAAGTGACATTATCCCAGATGAAACGCAAGCCCGACGAACTACTCCGTTATCTTTTCCTCGAAATGGCTTTCCCGCACGGCGCTTACCTTATGACCGGCACCGGCATCATCCCCCCATCCGATTTCACATTACAACAAGGCGATATCATTCACATTTCCATCGAGCCCATCGGCACATTGACCAATGTGGTCGGCTGAAAACGAGAAAAGCTGCAACCTTACCAGTTGCAGCTTTTTAATTCATGGTGAATATTAGGTCGGATCAGCTTGGCAATCCGATGAATGCGTAAATCGTGCAGCGAACGAATGAGATCAGTTTGGTAACGATTGAATCATCGGCATCACTGTTTTGCTCACTTGAAAAGAACGAAGAAGGACCTGCTTCCAGGATTCTTTCATTCAATGTCATCGGCTCAGAATTGCTTGTAAACTGAGCAGTAATTGCCGTAACGCGCTTCACACTTGCGTGGTGCTTCACAACATTTGCTGGTTTTGCTTTTTTCGCAATAATGCGTTCGCTTGGCTGCACGCATTCTTTGCCTGCCTGTAACTTTTTGTGGGCTACAAACATATTGTGCGAGTAGCCGGTTGCGCCAGCTTGCAAGCTGAACAAAACTAGGAGTGTTACTATTTTAAGTGTTTTCATGGCTATGTTTCGGTCGTTCAGAAGAAAAATCAGGATGCGATTTCGATGTAACTAATTGACTGTACAAATATATATGTTTTCCTAGGTATCTTGCAATACATAGTACCTTGTTTTTAACAATTTTTAGCAAATATTTTTTGCAGACTAAAAATGTTGAACGGCAGATCCTTCGTATTAACAGATGTAAAGGTAATTCAAAAGGTTGCAGCGGCTGACCAAAAAAAGACGAAACGCGTATTTTACCGGCTGAAATGTAGTAGTTACCCGATAAAACAAAACGCCGGACTCGAAGGCCCGGCGTTTTTCATATAACATTCTGATTCTCTTACTTCTCTCTGAAAAAGATTGTAATAGGAACCCCTGAAAAATCGAAGTTCTCGCGCATCCTGTTTTCCAGGTAACGCAGGTAAGGCTCCTTCACGTGCTTCGGATTGCTGCTGAAAAACACGAACGTCGGCGACGGCGTGGGCAGCTGGATCATATACTTAATGTTGATATACTTTCCTCTATCAGCCGGCGGCGGATATCTTTCGATCTCAGCCTGCATCACTTCATTCAACTTCGAAGTCGTGATTTTCTTGGTTTTGTTTTTATAAACCTCCATCGCCTTTTCCATCACCTGGTGAATGCGTTGTTTTTCAACCACGGAAGCGAAAATGATCGGCATGTAGTTCATTGGAGCAAGTCTTTCCAAAAGCGCTTTTTTAAATGTATCAGCCGTTTTGGAATCCTTTTCAACCAAGTCCCACTTGTTGACCATGATCACAATGCCCTTCTTCGCCTTATCTGCCTGACCGATAATGTTCATATCCTGACCTTCCAGACCTAGTGTCGCATCCAAAAGAATGATACAAACATCCGATTCCTCCATCGCTTTCACCGAACGCAATGTGGAATAATATTCAATGTCTTCGTTAACGCGTGATTTGCGGCGAAGTCCGGCAGTATCCGTTAAGATGAACTCCATTCCGAATGCATTGTAATGCGTGTGAATGGCGTCGCGCGTTGTGCCTGCAATGTCCGTCACAATGCTTCTGTCTGTTCCTGTAAGCACATTCAGGAACGAAGATTTACCCACATTCGGTCTCCCCATGATCGCAATACGCGGGATTCCAGCCTCGGGATCTTCAACGCCCGGTGTCTCAAAATGTGTGATCACCTGATCCAACAACTCACCCGTTCCAAAGCCTGTTTGTGCAGAAATAGCAAATATCTGATCACCAAGCCCTAACTCGTAAAATTCAGCGGCAGACTGGTAACGTTCCTGCGTTTCCGCTTTGTTAGCAACCAAATAAACCGGCTTCTTAACCCGCCTAAGCACATTTGCGAAATCTTTGTCCAGATCCGTAAGTCCCGTCATCGTGTCCACCATGAACAAAACCACCGTGGATTCTTCCAATGCAAGCTCAACCTGCTCACGAATTGCGCCTTCAAAAATATCTTCTGAACCAACGACATAACCGCCGGTGTCAATTACCGTAAAATATTGATCGGTCCATTCACCGTAACCATAATGGCGGTCACGGGTAACGCCGCTCTGGTTGTCCATAATTGCCTTACGACTCTCCGTAAGGCGGTTAAATAATGTGGATTTGCCCACATTCGGACGCCCAACAATTGAAATAATATTTGCCATTTTGTATTAATTAATGTGGTCCAAACGGTTCGCAATCAACCGTCCTTCTTTCTTTTATTATAAATTATTCGTCGTAGCCAAACTGCCTGAGTTTGTTTTCCTTGCTTCTCCAATCCGGCTCAACCCGCACATGTTGTTCCAGAAACACTTTTTTACCAAAAAACGCTTCCATATCAATCCTCGCCTGCGTCCCGATTTTTTTCAGCATTTCGCCTTTTTCTCCTATAATGATTCCTTTCTGGCTTTTGCGTTCCACAAGGATTTCCGCGCGGATAACGATCATGTCGTCCCGTTCTTTAAATTCTGTAATTAAAACTTCGGAGCTGTATGGAATTTCCTGGCGATAATTAAGGAAGATCTTTTCGCGGATCATTTCAGAAGCAAAGAAACGCTCCGGCTTATCGGTTAGTTCATCTTCGCCAAAATACGGCGGGTGAAATGGTAATCTGGTGATTACGGCGTCAAACAGGGTTGCAATGTTCGCTTGATGCAATGCAGAGATCGGCACAATGGCATCCGGTTGGATCGCCGCTTCCCACTCCGCCATTTTCGCATCCACATGCTCCTGATCAGAAAGGTCAATTTTATTCAAAACCAGCACCACCGGCGCATCGGCGCGTTTCAGCAAAGGCAAAACTTCATGATCCGCCACCTTCTCTCCTATTTCCGCCACGAACAAAACCACGTCTGCATCCTCCAATGAACCTTTTACAAAAGTCATCATCGAATCGTGCAGCTTATAAGCCGGCTTGATGACACCCGGCGTATCCGAGTAGACCAGCTGAAACGGGATATCTTCATGCTTCCCATTCAGAATGCCCATGATGCGATGCCGCGTAGTCTGGGCTTTCGAGGTAATTATCGACATCCTTTCGCCCACCAGAACGTTCATTAATGTGGATTTACCAACATTTGGCTTACCAATAATGCTGACGAAACCCGCGCGGTGGTTGCGGAAAGGAACTGCTATTTCTGTCTTTTCTTCCATGTGTTACTTAAAAATCACACAAAAGTACGGTTTTCCGCCCATGAAAT
Organism: Dyadobacter chenhuakuii; assembly: GCF_023821985.2. NCBI lineage: Bacteria > Pseudomonadati > Bacteroidota > Cytophagia > Cytophagales > Spirosomataceae > Dyadobacter > Dyadobacter chenhuakuii. The sequence continues at coordinate 4,387,483 of NZ_CP098805.1, forward strand.
TGCTATAAAAGGTTGTGAAGGAGGGTAATTACAAAAAAACTTCAATTATTTATCGGTCAAAAGTTGCGTCATATCCAGTATAGTCGTATGTTTGCACTCCAATTCAACAACACCGCGGGATGGAGCAGTTGGTAGCTCGTTGGGCTCATAACCCAAAGGTCGCTGGTTCGAGTCCAGCTCCCGCTACACAGAAAAAGCCTAATTAGTTATTTATTAACTGATTAGGCTTTCTTCGTTTTACACGTTGGACGGATTATTGGACGGATATTAAAAATCTTTACCTTTTTGGGCATTTCTAAAAAGTTAACAGACGATTACACTAACTAACTTTGCTTTGAATCTATGTTGTATGCTCTGTAGCGGCTACATTAAGCCCTAGTTGTTTAGTATTGCGGGGAACTCTGTTAGTCGGTGAGCAAAGGTTGACAATTGCTTGATCGCTACACACTCGAAAGCATAGTTATTAAAAACTCTCAATTCCGTTGGCGTTGTAAAAAAGTTCTTTAACTTTGGGTGTGGCTCATTCAGGAGCCTGCCGCCCATCATTGCAAAGCTGTATCAGCACTGTCTTCTATAACATTTGTGTTAACTTTTTCTCATTCAGGAGAATGGTTGATGGGTGACATTTTCTTGTGAGATTAAAGGTATTTCACAAATGAAACAGCAAAAACATACGCCTGCTTTTGTAAAGCGCAAGGCGAAAAATCTAAAAAAGGAAAGCGGCATAAGCCACATGAAAGCTCTGAATACAATTTCCATAGAGCTGGGATATCACAACTGGAAACATTTTTTGCAAAGCATAGGGCAGCAATCCATCCCTAACCTAGAAGTGACGAGTGAAGTATATCACCTGAGTTTCACTGACTGGCTGAAAAAGCACAAAAACAGAGATTCCCCTTTGGGTGACTTGGCCTCAGATATGCTGACAGATAATACTTGGCCGCTGTATGAAGCCTTGGACAAATACCTCGACTACATGAGCTTTAGAAACGCACCTCGAGTAGTGGTGGAAACTGTCAAAAGGGCATGGAAATCCTACAAAGCTTATCTGCATAGAAAGAATTCGCCCAAATCAAGCCTTCCTCGTATTGTCAAGCAAAAGCCTAAAAATCACGATCTCCGGAAGATTACATATGTGTCCAATGTTACGCCACTTCACTCTTCAAAGAGAACGGTAGAAAAGTTTGCCGTCGGAGATAAGGCATGGATTTCCTGGGAGGGAAGAAAAGCTATTCCAGTGACAATTATCGAAGTCGATGGCAGATATTATTCCTTTAGAGTAGAACGTCCGTTGAAGAGGGCCGGTAAAGAACATTACCTACGTCTTGACGAGGTTCGCAGCACACCAGAATTAGCCTGTATAAATTACGTTACATGGTAGCCGAGAAGTGTACGACTTATATAAAGCCCGCAGACCGCGGGCTTTATATATCATCTTGTCAAGTAAGGGGTAAGATTACTGCTCGTCATTAAGGCAGCCTAAAGGTTGAGGATTACAACTACTTTGCTAAAGAGTCTTGAACCATTCTTTTTTGATATTAACCTTCTCGATCAGTTCAATATCAACTCCAAGTCTCAATTCTTTCAATTTTTCCGCCAGGTCACTTCCATCCATGAGGTCAATCGGAGGAGCACCATCTCGTTGGGCCTCCTTTTTTGCCTCCCTTGTAAACGTCCCTGTTGTAATAATCAAGCCTTTATCTGCCCTACCTACCATTGCTCCTCTAAAATCACGAATGATGGATGGTGAGACACTCCCTTTGTACCGTTTTGCCTGGAATATTACATGAAATGAAAGAACACCTCCAAGCCGCAGTAGGCCCTTGCCGTCAATACCTCCGTCATTTACTCTTCCAGTTACCTCAACGTTTTGAAATCCTAATTCTCTCAACAGCCGCTGGCATAGCCTTTCAAATGAGCTTGGTGATATATTTTGCAATTCCTCAATTATCTGCTCTTGCCAAGAAAGTCTTTCGATTTCCTCGTTTTCGGCCTCGTCAATTGGTTCAACTTCTTTGGGTGTTTCCTTTGAAAGGCGGCCTTTTTTACTTTCTGCCGCTACCTTTTTATTAACAACATCCTTATCTATAGATTTTGTCTTTAGGCCTTGTTCAGTCAATGCCCATACGCCTCTGGAAGAGTTTTCCAAGAGGCCGTAGTGTTTAAGATAATTTCTCGCCCAGGCTAAGCGATAAGTGAGCTTCGTTGTATTACCTCTATGGATTTCATTGACCTGCTCGTCAGTTAATTTTAGAATTGTTGCAACCTGATCTTCAATTTCATCAACAGATCCAGAACCTCCAAGGACGTGAAGTGCAGTTAACGTCGGATTGAATAAATCACTAAACCTATATTTAAAATGCTCCTTCATGTGCCTAATTAATGAATTTGTTGGTTACCAGTACCAACGCTCGCGATGTAATACCACCTTTCAAATACTTCTTGCTCCATCGATTTAATTTCTTGGTCATCTTTACGCTGTCCTTTTAACCGTTCCTCCCATTTCGCCAAGTTCACTGCTAACCATTCCTTTTGCAAGCCATCTTTTGGTCTTCCAGACGGCTTGGAGTAGGGATTTAAGTTCTCTTCAATAAATGTTACCAAATGGGTTATTTCGTGACGAATACTCACATACCCTGACTCAGATTGCCAGCGTCTACGAATTGATCGCTTTGCATGTAAACTTTCCTCTATTTCCTCATCAATGGTACCATCTATTTCTAACTGCTCTAAATATGCAAGGGCAAGCTGCTCTTTTTGCCATTCAATAAATTCATCTAATTTGCCCGGTAATGGTTCGCCGGGTTGTGCGGCGAAAGGATTCTTCATTCTTTATATGATTTTTGATAAATAACACAATAGATAAAAATATCTAAGTTGGGTTGACTATACCATATGTTAAACATGCAAGCAACAATTGGAAATCCCTTGCAGTAGCGGCATTTGCTAATTTAGTAATCCTTTCAATGTTCTACATTTCGTAAAATTTCGAAACACCTGATGTACCAGTGAAGTAGGAAACAATTCTTCCATTTTGGTTTTTGTTTGTTCTGTAACTTGATCAATTATGGTAGGCAAGGTTGAATCAAAGTATGCATCAAAGTCAAAGTTTGGATCACGTAAAACCTGTTGTCCAATATTTGAAAACACAATATTTAACACAAATCTGTTACAATGAATATAACAACTTTTTTCACGACCTGATGCTGCTTGCTCTTTCAGTTTCAGCTTGTTCGTAACTTCTCTCATAATTTTAACAGCACGCCAAGCTTGTGTAGCAGTAACAGCCGTATTGATAATATCAGTGTAAGGCTGCTTTGATATGTCCTCCCATAACTTTCCAACTTCACGTTTCGCCTGAACCGCTAAATTGATGTCAGGTTTTGCGCATGCTAAAGCTGTTATTACCTCTTCGACATAGCAGTTGGATTCATCCTGTTTAATCACGCCATCTGATCGTTTCAAATGATACACAATTCTTTCAAGTGCTAATTCTGTCTTAAGTCTATCTTGCTCGGGATCAAGTGAAACAAAGTCTTTCTTGTCTATTCGATTTTGCGTATTCGTTTTTTTTGTTACGTTTAATCCGAATTCTGGCGGACAGTTTTCAAGCGAAATTATTTTTATAAAGACATTTAGCTTTCCAATCTGTTCAGGATTTATCTCATAGGCATTTCCAATACTGCCAACAGTTTGTGCGCCGTTTACGATTTTCAAATCGTTAGCTACGAAAATACCCACAGCCCTATCCCCACCACCGACTGGTTTTTTATGTAGACTCTGACATAATGCAGTGATTCCATTGTTATAGAAATAAAAGTTTTCTGGCTCGTTCAGTGCAGTTTCTCTTATGTCCTCATTTACCTCGCTAAATCCAATGAAGTCTCGAATATTATCTGAAAAAAGTCGTCCACGGTTTTCGCTCCACAGTTGCGCCAAGTCATTTCCATTTATTGTCCCGTAAATAGCACTATAAGGCTCCTCTACTTTACCCCAATTTGAAAGAGCTAAATCCGCTTTTATTGGTTGGCCATCAAGTATTCCGACAAGAGATTTATGTGCTTGTTTGAGCGAAAATCTGTTAAAAATAGCTAGTTCAGAAGGATCATTAAGTTCAGCTAGTAAATCATCAATTACGCGTCTATTATGTTCCGAAAATGTGTCTTGTCCGGTGTATGTTAGTACAATTTTTATCTTCACAAGTGGATCTTCCAGTGCCTCAATCACTTCTGCTTCTTTGCCTTTGACTTTCGCGTTAAATCTGTCGAACCTTAAATCTATTAAGTCAGTCACACCATTCTTAAATCGAGAAGTTTCTCCCGTATCAGGTTCCCCGCTTCCGCTTTTTATCCATTTGGACTGCACCAACCATAGCTCTTTGTTTCGTCTGTCAAAATAGATAGCATCAATACCGTTATCATCAAATCCATCAACAATTGCGGAGGATGCTGTTATCGCGTCAATTTGCGCTAATATTTGTAGTGTGTACGAGGCATAAGCTCTTGTCAAAAAAAAATTCTCTTTGTCGTCTTCACTCCTAGCATCTGAAATGTCGATCTTGTCAGAATAAAGCTCAGTTAGTTTCGCTTTGAGATGATTAACGTGTAATTTGCTCACCGTATAAAGATTTGTTAATTGTTTATTACAGCATAGACGAATTGTCCACAGCTTATGTTTCTCTACAAAATACGAATTGCCAATTATATACTCAAATAGAGATATAAGATGTTAATCGACATGTTCAATAGCTAGGTGAATAAGAACCTATTTCGCAAGCAATAGAACTCTAGCACGTTCTTTCATCCAAGATTACTGGCACATCCCTATTTAGCCTTATTTTTTACCTCTGCACGCCTTAAATAATTGGAAACTGTACTTTTACTTACTCCAATCATTTGCGCAATTGTAGTGCACGAAAAACCCCTTCCTCGTAATTCCTTTGCCCGTTGAGGAAGGACTACTTGGTTGGCCCTCGCTTTCCACTCATCCACTTGACTGTACCTCTCCACCGTCCTTGGCGACAAATCCAATAACTTGCCTATTTCTGAAAATGTCAATCCCTTTACATGGTAGTTAAAAGCCCTTTCCTTTATTGTGAGTGTTTTCTTTGCCATAACTGCGTAAATTTTGGTGTGTATTGCTATCAGTTAAACTTAAATTTCAAATAATTAAAATTGCTCCCTGCGTACCCTGCTTTTGCACGATTGCGTATTTTTTAGATGTTTTTTGTATCAGAAGATCGATACCCCTGGTACCAGAAAAGTCGGTTACGTATACTGTTCTATGGCTCTTTTCGACCAAAATCGTCGAACTTTCGGATGATTTAGATCTTTCCGACCTCAAAATTCCCGTTGAATGATGAGGTAAGCGTACTTTTTGTACCGCTTTTGGAAAGACCATACCAATGTGCTGAAAAACCATTATCGAACTTTAATTTTTGCTCCATTGTCGAGCTAACTTCCTACAGCAAGTCTGTTGCATGACCTCGAAGGGTGTTTAAATGCTGTTTAAAGGAGTAACCTCATTAAAATCAACCAATTTTTGCAAGTATTCTCGAGCCTCACTGTAAACCAGGAGCTTTGACTTTATTCCATCCGCAATCCGTGGGATACTTTCTACTGAGATAACCAAGTCTAGCCATTCCCGGCACGGGTTGATCTCCGATGCATGCAATATGTCAGAATAAAGCACCCCTTTGAACATGTAATTGATTATTAGAAATCGATTTGCCTCTTTTGCTTTCATTATGAGCCGTTTTTTATCTCTTCGATTATTACTTTCTGAGTTCCGACATTTTTTTGCTCCTTGCCCTTTGTATTTCTCCGAACAAAACCTGCTACCCCGCTTTTGCTCTGATATGTCTTTTCCACAGCACCGACATATTTTTGAAGTTTCAGTTTTCGACAGATTTTTATCTATCTTCCTTTGTTCCTTCTCTTGACTAGGGACTATTGCACTATTGCATTCAAGTTGTGCAATAGTCCATTCTTTGGTTGCTTCACTTGTTTTCTTAAAATCCGATAATTGTTGCAATAGTCCCTCCTTTTCAGCTTCCTCGAACAACGCAGTCCAAGTATCCGTCAATAGCGTTTGTAGCATCCCTGCATAGTTGAAAGCGTTACACTTTTGTAAGAGACTCGGTAGCCGTTTCCGCATATTGTACCGCTTCCGCTTGTCAAACCGCCGCCACTTATCCCGGTCACGCAGCAAGCCGTAAAGCGCATGATCAGAATCTGACAATAGCGAAACATCGGCGTCAATGTCCACAAAGATCATTTTGTCAAGTACAGTCGCCATCAAATCCAACAAGGGAGACACCTTTTCCCGCACCGTCAGATCGGCCAAAGTCTTTATATTACAACTTCTTAACCACCTCATTCGGTTGGTCGCTATCTCAAACCTTAGCAGGTTGCTGACCTCCTGGAACTTTTGTATATGAACATCCGTAGCGGCCTGCAATGCCTTATCATAGAGTTTTATATCAAAGTCGAATGAAGGGCATAGTCTGCCTAGGAGGGGCCTACGGGCATTGATCACTTCAAAGCTTTTATCCGAGTATGAGATCAGAGAGGTAAGTATTTTCTTCACCTCAAACGGCACGTACACATTAACCCCAATCTCCATATTCTCAATGTGGGTATTAGCCGGACACACTGCAAAGCGCATTTCCAAATCATGCACTACGTCAACCAAATCATTAAAAGTGAACTGATTGCAATTATGATTACCGTTGTTAAAATACTTGTGAAGCGATCCTCGAATAGTCATTCCGGTCGTTCCATCAGGATAAGGCTTTATTTCAAATCGCAGGCCTTTGTATAGTGCCTTTTTTACTTCATTTATTGGCTTGCCTGTCTTGGGATTAACCTTAACAGCAAACCGTCCGGCCAAATCTTCGCAGTTAAGCCACAAAGAAGGGTCTACGCCGAAAACCCGCAGGTTAACGCCATCAATTGCCATGATTTAGTAGTTATTGGTTATAATGTGTGTAACGATGCATTAGTGACCTTCTTCCAAGGTGTATTACTCCTTATCAAAGCAATCATGGTTCTAGGATGGAGGTCTTTCAGTCAACTAATTACATCTTATCGCTTATATACTTGACGTAAGCGGAACAGTTCCACTTGTGTCAAGGCAAGTTTGTTAATGTTGTTCTCTTTTGCGAAATCTCTTCTCTTTGGTGTTCCAAATCTATCTAACTCCAAGTCGTATACGTTAGTTAGAGCCTCGCATGCTTTATGCAAGTATTCACCTATTGTTTTCCATACTGCAATATCTCTCGTTCTACTTGGATGTAGGAGAAACCAAGCACCGGCAACTAGGTTGTCAGCAAACATGATACTTGCGCAATCGGTTGAAACAGGAGCCGTAATAGGCAATCCTATTGGATACGCTCCTAATGCTTTTCTGACTGCCCGCTCACAGGTATATACACCCTTTACCTTTCCTTTTTTTAGTAAATTATGAGCATGCTGCGTATAAGTCATCGACTCGAAAAACACCGCCGTCTTTTCTTCTATCAAATAAGGCACCTTCTTACCCTTTTTACATGTGTCTTTCATACTGTATACTGTCTACTGTGGAACAAATACTATCCAATGCACTCTCTAAAAGATTCTCAATCGTCTCAATGTCAGCCGTCTCTACTTCACCTTGCCATAAGACAGCTAAGAATGCCGAGATAAGTGAATCGGCGCAATGGATTGCGGTTTTAATCTCATTAGGAAGGAGACAAACGCCGAATGGATAACCCTCTAAACTATTTACCAACATCATTATTGAGTAGGGATAATTGTCTATGATAGTAAAAGGTGGCTTGACCTCCGGCAACAAATCAAGTGCGGCCATAATAAACGACTTTTTACGTTCAATGATAGGAGGGATTGAGTTAATGCTCATTTTGAGACCCCTCCTTTTCCCGTAGCTTTCGCTGCCTGCAAAACCTCTGACTCAATATACCTCACTTGGTTACCTAAGCGATGAGGTTTTAAAATACCCTGCTTAGACCAAGCCCAAACGGTTGGAAGTGATATTTTAAGAAACTTTCCCACTTCCTCACGCGTCAAAAATACCGTTTGGTCGGGTGGGCTAACTCTTGCTCCTAATTCATCCAGTCGCTTATTTACGCTACCGAACAGCTCTAATAGTGTTTGAGCTGTCAAACCCTCTACTTGCAAAATTTGTCTTTCCATGATCATGTTTTATTTACTTTATTTTAATGAACATGACAAAGGTCGCTGGTTTCAAAAAAAAGGTACGGACTCCGACGGACAACTAAATATCCTTGCCTTAAATAGTCCGATTTTTAATATAATTCACTGATGGTCAACAGCATATCAATACTTCATCTCCATTCCTTAATAAATTTCGTCAATTGCAGTCCGTTTCCTTACTTCAAACATTTGATTTATAGCCTTTTAAAATCTTAACATATTGCGCTAGGTATTCATCATGTTTTGTGGACTCTTTGAGTTTTGTATATGGAATATTCAACTTTTTTTGAAGTAACTCGCTTATCTCGATTAGTGACCTTTCGCTTTTTAAAAGCTCATCATTCAAGGCGACGCAAAAAGCATGGAGTCTATATTTTGGCAAGCTTGACCTATCGATGTATATTCCGTTCTTATCCGCTATTCGACAGTCTAGAAGGCACTTATTAGCTATTTCAGTATATTGGTCGTTAAATAAATCCTCGAATTTCTGAGGCTTTATCCTTTTAACTTTCCTAACAGCGGATTTATCCGGTGATGGATCAATGGAGTGACCATTTCTAGAAGATTTCAATTTGTTATCTTCACTACCATGTTGTGGTGGAGTTCCGTCTAAAATCTCACAAACCGGGCCGAGCAATTTCGTGTTGTCATTTTGACCAAAAGCCCCTTGCATCAAAAGCAGTATGTTTTTAGCCTCCGCCGGAGAAAGACCGTATTTATCTAAAACAGCAGGCAGGTAATGAAAAACGGGGTTCTCTTTGTAGCCGACGTTAGGCCCGTCATGCTCTCTATTATATTCCGTATAAGGCCCGTCAACACCTAGCATTTGAAAGAGGTGGGGCGGCCCCTTAACAGTTGAGCCAATTTTTACAACTTGATCTTTAAGCCCTAATAACTCTAATGCTATTTGTAGTCGTTCGTCACTTGTCATTTGGTTTATTACAATCTGTTACTAGTTAATTATCTATCATTCAATTAATTGGCTACATAGCTTCCCTAAACACCCCTCTATCAAATTGTTTTTTCATCAAAATTGCATGCTCTTCTTGCGTCACTTTTATGTATTTGTTGAAAGATTTTTCAGTTGCATGCCCAGTTACCGCCATAATTGTTTTTGCCGGTATTCCTCTCAAATACATGTTAGTAGCAAATGACCGTCGGGCAGTATGCGTTTTAACAAGTTCCCATTTCGGAACAGTTTTGGTAATTCTCTTGCCTCCTTTTGTAATGGAAATACTTTCTAGTGTTTCCCATTTTGCAAGCTTGCAGACCTCCTTTATATAATCATTCATTTTTTGGTTGGAGATGGCACAGGGTAAATTACCGTCATATTTCTTAAACATTTCTTCGACGATCGGGAAGCAAGGAATAACAACCTTTCCTAACGTCTTGTTTTGTTCTATTCGAATGAAGCCATTCTTTATTTGGCTTGATTTCAAAGTAGTTAAGTCTGAAAATCGCAAGCCGGTATAACATCCTACCAAAAACAAGTCCCGCACTTGCTCTAACCTTTTATTGTTAGACAAGTCGATTTTTGCTATGTCTTGCAACTCCTTTTCAGAGAGGTAAATAGAATCTGACTCCTCATTAGTTACCTTAAATTTAAGGCTCTGGTGCGCTTTATTGTCACTTTTACCATAGGTTAACGCATCATTCAACCAGACTTTTAAGGTCTGAATGTATTTCCCTATGTTATTTACTGAAAACTCCTTTTGCTCCAAATACTGCTTGAAGTCGGTATAAAAGACAATATCAATCGTGCTAAAATCAACAACCCGGTCATAGCCGCTCGCGAATTCTTTCAGTACTGAAAAAACCGTGTTATACTTTTGTATCGTCCTATGGGTAATCTTAGTACCCTTTGAGTTCGTTCGTTCAGGCGATTTGTCAATAAACTCCTGAATAAACCTATAAAGCTTTGGAACGGTATCTGTCTCGACCTCTTTCGGGTTTTTCCAATCGTCTATTGCTTGCTTGACAGCCTCCTTCGTGACTGCCACCCGCTCAGACTTCATCTCATTTAAGAGCCTAGAAACCTCATGCTCCATATCAGACAGGTATTTGTTCACCTGATCTTTATTAGACGCAGACAACACGTTTTTCACTCGCTGCCGTCCCTGACTTACAAGTTTGCCTGCCTTGTCGTACTTAGCACCGTCCCAATGCTCGGGAAGAACCTTAAAACCAGTTGACACTTTTATTCTGTCGTTGTTGAATCTTATAATGCCATAGATAGGGGTTTCTGCTTTTGCCTTTGGATCATGCAGGATGTAAGTAATTTGAGAGGTAGTTTTCCTTGCCATAGATTAAGAATTTGAACACGGTCAAAAGTACTTATTCTATTTAATCCGTCCAACGGATTGGACGGAATATTGGACGGAATTATTTAATTTACTTTAATTCACTCAAATCTAATTTAACTTCTTCACCTATCAAAAGAGCCGTTTTCACATCAAATGAGGGCATTTTTGATAGTTTTAAGATCGTTAACCAAAAAGCGAGATTTGAACATGTTGAGTCCAGCTCCCGCTACAAGAAAAAGGTCGCAAACGAAAGTTCGCGGCCTTTTTGCGTTTTTGGGCTTATTTGGATTTCCCTACCAAGCTATCTTTCTGTTATGCTACCTTGCCCTAGTCGATGCTAACCCGCTTAATAAATGAGGCTAACCGCATATTTTTTCCCTAAACCAAGCTCCGCAATGGTTTCATAGATTTGATTTTTACCAAATCAGCAGATATGACCACGGCACCATCTCAAAAAAGAAAACTTAACGTAAAGGGAATTTCTATCACATTAGACATTGCCGATAATGGCGACGACTTTATCTCACTTTCCGATGTGGCCAAAGGTTTTGATGGCGGAACTGCTTTGATAGAACAATGGATAAGAAATAAGAATACTATTGAATTCCTGGGAATATGGGAAACTATTAATAATCCTGATTTTAATTCCCCCGAATTCGAGGGAATTAAAAGTGAAGCCGGGACTAATCGTTTCATGATGTCTGCCAAACAATGGATTAACAAAACACATGCAATTGGAATCTCTGCGAATGCCGGACGATATGGCGGCACTTTTGCTCACAAGGATATCGTATTGGAATTTTGTGCGTGGCTAAGTCCTGAGTTTAAATTTCTTTTGATCCGAGAATTTCAACGATTAAAAGAACAGGAGGCAGCAACTAACAACCACGAGTGGAACCTTAAAAGAATGCTAAGCAAAGTCAATTACAGAATTCACACCGACTCCATCAAACACAACTTGATTCCTTTTCTGAACACATCAAAAGAGAACGAGAAATTTGTGTATATAAATGAAGCGGAACTCTTAAATGTTGCGTTGTTCGGCATCACGTCGAAAGAATGGAAGCAAAAGAATGTTCAGCTGGCTTCAAACGGCCTTAATATAAGAGATATTGCAGATTTGCATCAATTGACTGTACTATCAAACCTTGAAAGTTACAATGCTATATTAAACAGCAATAATATACCAGAGGAAACCAGATTTGAAGAGCTGCGAAAGACTGCATTAACACAGCTGGCGACATTGAGGTCAATGGCTCATCCTGAACATTACCTATTGCAAAGCAATCAGCAGGCTGGTAACCCAGACCAACCTCCCAAAATTTAAATCAAAACATTACCAGGCAAATAAGCAGAAAACGCTTGTCCGTGTCTTTTATCATTACGCCATGATAAAGTCGGATTTCCTGAGGGTTGATCCGTTTTCGTACACGTTTCAATAGGTGTTTTCAATGAGGTTCGTTGCCAGCAATATTCAAAAAGAGCAGAAAGAGATTGCTTTGTGGCATGAGATGCTGGCTGGGAATGTTGCGGCTTTTGAAATGCTGATCGATGTTACCTATGATCTTTTGTTTCAATATGGAAATAAATTCTGCCGGGATAGGGAGCTGATTAAGGATTGCATTCAGGATGTGTTTCTGGAAATTTGGGAGAAAAAAAGCAGTCTTAATCCTGACATTCCACCCAAAGCCTATCTGCTGGCCTCATTAAGGCGGCGGCTGCACCGGATGGTTCAGAAAAACCGGATGCTGTTTCTTGATCATTTGCTGCCAGACGAAGGTTTCGACATTGGTTTTCATGCAGAACATTCATTTATAGAGTCCGAGCAAGACCAGCAGCTTGCTTCCCAAATCACGCATATGCTTAACGGATTGCCCAAAAGGCAAAAAGAGGCGGTTTACCTGAAATTTTTTGAAGATATGGACCGGGATGAGATCGCGGCCATTATGGAAATTCACCCGCAGTCGGTATCTAACCTGCTGCAAACTGCCTTTAAATTCCTCAAAACACAATGGCGGTCCGTTGTATCGCTATTTCTTCTGCTTCGGTTTATCGATTAATCAAACCCAAGCTTTCGCCTTCCCAATAAATTTTTAAAAAAAGATAAAAAAATACAGTATCAGATCCTGTGTGTTGTCTAATGCTATTTAAATGACAACATTTTGACATGGATCAATACCATAATTTTACTTTGGAGGACTTTCTTTGGGACCCGGCTTTTCGGAACTGGGTGCTGAAACCGACCAGAGAAGATGAGGAAAACTGGCAAAACTGGTTGGCAGCCCATCCCAACAAAATGGAAATGGTCCGCAGCGCTCGCGATCTGGTGCTTGCAATTGCACCAACTTCGGCTCTTCTGTCAAATTTTGAAAAGGAAAATGCAGTTCGCCAGATCATTGGAAATATCAAAAGTGAAGACGAATTTGTTGAGACTTCACGGAAAATACGCCTATTCCAGCCCTTAATGAGCATAGCCGCCGTGCTGATTGTCGTAGCCGGTATGAGTTACACTTTCTGGACTTACAGCCACAAGCAACAAATCAATTACGACGAGCTAGTTTCCTCCGCCGCCGCGCCGCTCATTGAAAAGACAAATCAGACCCAAAAGCCTTTGTCGATCTCACTTGCAGACGGTAGCAGCCTGCAACTTGATCCGGGCAGCAAAGTGAGCTATCCCGCAGATTTTAAAACCGGAAAAAGAGAAGTTTACCTCTCCGGAAAAGCGTTTTTTGACATTGCTAAAGATCCATCCCGGCCATTTTTTGTATATGCTAATGAGGTGATTACCAAAGTTTTGGGCACTAGCTTTACTGTGCGGTCCTATGCTAACGAAAAGGAAGTTTCGGTAGCAGTGAAAACCGGGCGCGTTGCCGTTTTCACGCGGAAAGATCCGGAAATCAATGAAAAAAAGGATTCCAGGGAACTGACGGGCGTGGTGATCGAGCCTAATCAGCAAATTGTGGTGGTACGTGAGTCAGTAAAAATCACCAAAAGCCTCATTCCCAGCCCGGAATTGGTGGATAGCAATGTTAGCCCCCACAATTTTGAATTTGATGAAACACCCGTTTCCAATGTCTTCGCGGAATTGCAGAAGGCTTATGGCATTGAAATCATTTTTGACAAAAACGTCATGAACGGCTGCCCTATCACGGCGCGGCTTACGGAAATGACATTATACGAAAAATTAGACCTTGTATGCAAGGCAGTTGGCGCGCGTTACGAGCTCATCGACGGCCGCATTATCATTGAAGGAGAAGGTTGTAAGGATCATTAAAAAATGGCCGGTAATGGTGGAACATTACCGGCTGTGTAAGTAACCCCCGAAGTTTTGCCGACTGTCATCCTTGGAAAGATGCGGGGGAAAGTTTTTGCCAATAATCAATTAACAAAACTGTTCAAAACTATGAAAATACCAGTACAGTTCAATCGTAAACTGTTGTTTCTTATGCGGATAAGTTTGGTTCAGCTCGTGATTTCACTGTGGTTCATCGGAACGGCCACGGCTGTGGACGTGCGCGCCCAGGAGCTGCTGACCAAAAAAATCAGTTTGCAAGCGCAGGAGCAGGATGTAAAAAAAGTGCTCAGCCTCATCGAAAAGCAGGCTGGCGTGCGGTTTATTTTCAGCTCAAAAGTGATCCAGTCAAGCAGGAAAGTGACGGTTCAGCAATCAAACCAGGAGCTTTCCAAAGTGCTGAATGATTTCCTGGTTCCGCTTGGGCTTACTTATGAAGTTTCGGGTAAAAATATTGTGATCCGGCCATCGGAAACGCCAAAACCGGCGACGGATAATGCGGAAGCCTCGCTGAAACCGGAATTTTCAAAACCTGCCGAGATCACCATTAAGGGAAAAATCACCGATTCGGAAACGAAGGAACCTTTGCCTGGTGTAAACATTCTGATCAAGGGCACGCAATCGGGCACGTCCACCGACGCTACGGGAAGTTATACATTGTCTGTGCCGGATGCCAACACAGTTTTAGTGCTAAGCTTTGTGGGTTACGAGCCGCAGGAAGTGAAAGTTGGCAGCCGCACGGAGATCGACATTATGTTGAAAACGGATCAGAAATCACTCGAAGAAGTGCTTGTTGTGGGTTATGGAACGGTAAAGAAAAGTGACGTTACAGGTTCTGTTTCTTCTGTAAAATCCCAGGAATTGACGGCATATCCCGCATTAGGAACGGTTCAGGCATTGCAGGGACGTGCGGCCGGGGTTCAGATCCAGTCAAATAATGGTGAGCCGGGGTCCAATTTCAAAGTGCGGATCAGGGGCGGGACTTCTATTAATGCCAGCAGCGATCCTATTTATGTGGTGGACGGCTTTGTGGGCGGTGCTATTCCGCCTCCGGAAGACATTGAATCGATTGAAATATTAAAAGATGCTTCTGCCACAGCTATTTACGGTTCGAGGGGAGCGAATGGGGTGATTATGGTTACGACTAAAAAAGGTCAGTCGGGTAAGCCAAAGATTGAGTTTAACACTTCATTTTCTACGCAAAAAGAAATCAACAGGCTGGACCTGCTCAATGCGAGCCAGTTTCTGGATTACGTAAAAGAAGTGCGGCCGAATGTGGTTGACCAGGGTGCGGACACGGATTGGCAGGATGAAGTTTTCCGTCGCGGCGGGATCCAAAACCACCAGCTTTCGGTGGCTGGCGGAAGCGAGGCTGTGAAATATTATGTATCTGGGGCCTATTATGATCAGAAAGGCGTCATTCTGAATTCGGATTACAACCGGTTTTCGATCACGAGTAACATTGACATTCAGGCTGCCAAGCGCTTGAAACTGGGACTTAACCTGTTTGCACAACGTGTTTCACGCAATCAGTCGCGTACGCAGGAAGGTTCGAGCGGACTTACGCCGGGAGTAACTTCCTCTGCATTCAAATTTGAACCCGATCAGCCGATCATGGGTGCTAACGGCCGTTTTACGGTGGCTCGCTTAAATGACCCGATCGATAACCCTTACGCCATCGCCACGCAATTGCAGAACGAATCACTCAGTGACCGCGTGCAGGGCAACCTTTATGCAGAATACAGCTTTTGGGACGATTTGAAATTCCGCATCACATTAGGCGCGACTACAAACAGTGGCAGAGCAGGAGAATTCACCCCTACAACATTGAACGACGGTCGTAATGTAGGCGGGTCGGCATCTGTTATCGGCACAAAAAGCACATTGCTGCTGAACGAAAACTATTTGACCTACACCAAAAAAATCGGCACTAACCATGACCTTTCGGCCATGCTCGGATATTCCTATCAAACGTCTTCGAGCGAAAGATGGGGCGGAACGGGCCAGTCATTCATTACGGATGCGGTTTCTTACTGGAACCTGGGCGGCGCTTCGGTGTGGCAGAGTCCGGTTTCCAGCCTTACCGAATGGCAGCTGGCTTCCTATTATGCGCGGTTGACTTATGGTTTGCTGGACCGTTATCTTTTCACGGCCAACATTCGTCAGGACGGCTCTTCGAATTTTAGTAAAAACCATAAATGGGCAACATTCCCCTCAGGTGCATTTGCGTGGAAAATTTCCAGCGAGCCGTTTATGCAGAATGTAACGGCAATCAGTCAGTGGAAATGGCGTGTGAGTTATGGGTTGACTGGTAATCAGGCTATTGAGCCTTATCAAACCATGTCTCGGTTCTCGAATGTGTATACCATTATCAATGGCGTGCCGGTCAATGCCGTGCGTCCTACCACCGTTGCTAACGACGACCTGACCTGGGAAACTACACACCAGTTCGACATCGGAACTGATTTCAGCATGCTGAACAACCGACTGAACATTACCGCAGATTACTATCGCCGCGTAACCAAGGATCTGCTTTTCAGTGTGCAGCTGCCACAATATTCTGGTTACAGCAACCAATTGCAGAACATTGGATCGGTGGAAAACAAAGGATTTGAACTTACTGTGAACACGCGAAATCTGGTGGGCGAGTTCAAGTGGAATACGGACATTAACTTCTCCCTGAACCGCAACAAAGTTTTGTCCTTACCAAACGGAACGGACATTCTGTATGCGTCGGGCCCGGGGCATTTGGTGGGATTAGGTCAAACACAAATCCTGCGTGAAGGCCAGCCGGTGGGCGCTTTTTATGGATGGATTTATGACGGCGTGTATCAGGAAGGCGACAGCTTTGTTCCGGGTGGTGGTTTTGAAACGGCTGCGGGTGGTGAAAAATTCAGGGATATTGATGGCAAGAAAGATGGCCAGCTGACCGGCCAGCCCGATGGCACGCTGAACAGCGACGACCGCACGATCATTGGTAACCCGCATCCGAAATATACGTGGGGACTAAGCAACGATTTCAGCTGGAAAGGCATCGATCTTAACATATTCTTCCAGGCATCGCAGGGCAATGATATGCTTAATTATACGCTGATGGAGCTGAATCTCTTGTCAGGGATTAATAATGCGACGACAGAAGCATTGAACCGCTGGACACCTACAAACACAAATACCAATGTTCCAAAAGCCATGGCAGGCCGCACAAGACGTGTGTCAACGCGCTGGGTAGAAGATGGAAGTTTTGTCCGTTTGAAAAACATTGCATTGGGCTACAACATTCCAAAATCGGTTACGGACAAGCTGCATATCAGCAAGTTGCGCATTTATGCGAGTGCACAAAATATACTGACTTTCACAAAATACAAAGGTTTTGATCCGGAGGTGAACTACTCGTCGGATGGAAATACGGACAGTAACCGTAACCTGGGACTGGATTATGGCAGTTATCCAAATGCCAAGTCTTACACGATTGGCTTGAATGTTGGTTTTTAATTCCTGACTCTTAATTCGATTTAAAATGAAGCATTTAACAAATAAATTATTCCTTTTTATCCTTACCGCAAGCTTCTCGCTGGGCTGCGCCGACCTGGACGAAAAACCGGTGGGCCTGCTCGCGCCTGAATCCTTGTTTCGCACTGCCAAGGACGTAGAAACGGCGGTTTTTGGTGCCTATGGCTGGATTGCAACAGAGCGGCTTTATGGGCGGCAGTTTGTTTCCGCATTGATGTTGCGCAGTGATATGGTCGACATTGGCGACCGCGGAACGCCTGCCGAGCGGCAGCAGGTAAATGATTTCAATATGGATGATAACAACAACATGGTCAACCAGTTTTGGCCAAATTGGTATCAGACAATCAGTGCTGCTAATGCTGCCATTTCGGGTGGCGCACAGCTTGGGTTGCCTGAGGCGGAGATCAATCCGCTGATTGCGGAAGCGCGTTTCGTGCGTGCATTTGCATATTTCAATCTGGTGCAGGTTTTTGGCGACGTTCCTTACATTGATTATTTTATCAGCAATCCCGAAGCCGTAAAGGAAATTTCCAGAACACCGGCAGCGACGGTTTACGCAAGCATTATTGCAGATCTGGAATTTGCCAAACAATGGCTGCCCGAAAAACAGCCTTCGGAAGTACGAAGCCGCGCTTCGAAGGGAACTGCCGCTTCGTATCTGGCCTCGGTGCATCTGACTTTGGCGGATTATGCCAAAGCGTACGCAGAAGCTAAATATGTGATTGATAATAAGGACAAATTCGGCTATGCCCTGGAAGCCGATTTCCAGACATTGTTCGTTGCGCCGCAAGCACCTAACATGAAAGAGCACATTTTCGACATTGATTTCCTCGGTCTAAAAAATGGGGAAGGCGGAGCCAATGACGACATTATGGCACCTATGACGGGCGTGCGCGGCGGTGACGCGCCACGCAGCGGATGGAGCGTACTTGTGCCTTCCATGAATGTGTTCAACACCTGGGACAACCGCGATTATCGCAAAGAAGTTAGCTTCGACGATTCACTCCTCATCGGCGGCAAGCTTGTCCCATACACCGAATTCCCAAATACAAAAAGGCCACACATTGCCAAATACGCGCGTTTTGCCGGAACATCCAATTCCGAAGGCCGCTATTCCGACCACAACTACGCCGCCATGCGCTACGCCGAAATTCTGCTAATCGCCGCCGAAGCGTCCGTAGAAGTAAACGGCCCTAACGCAGAAGCGCTGACCTACATCAACGAAATCCGCGCAAGAGCCAGAAACTGGGCCGGCAAACAAACCGCCTTCCCAGCTAATGTCACAGCAGGTCTATCCAAAGCCGCCCTCATCGATCTCATCATGGAAGAAAGGCGCATCGAGCTGGCATTTGAATACAAGCGCTGGTTCGACATTAAGCGCCGTAATATGGGCGAAACGGTGTTTTCAGGGTCAAAATCGTTGGAACCGCATACGAGCTTCAACCCAGCAAGGGATTATCTGATGCCGATCCCAAGGGTCGAGTTGCAGGTGAACCCCAACTTAGGGCCGCAAAATCCAGGTTATTAAGCAAATCCAAGGTTACTAAGCAAATCCCGGAGGGATATAATATCGGTAGCAGGAGAAATTATTAAAGACATCAAAATCCCGGAGGGATGCAACGACATGCACATCGTTACATCCCTCCGGGATTTTTAATGTGCGTTGATGGATGGTTGTCTACCGATATTTC
Organism: Dyadobacter chenhuakuii; assembly: GCF_023821985.2. NCBI lineage: Bacteria > Pseudomonadati > Bacteroidota > Cytophagia > Cytophagales > Spirosomataceae > Dyadobacter > Dyadobacter chenhuakuii. The sequence goes on from NZ_CP098805.1 coordinate 4,406,492, forward strand.
ATCCCTCCGGAATTCTAACGTTTGCTAATTAATACTCTGCCGCCGCGGAACGGCCGCCGGTATTTCATCCTGCGGGATTTGACCCGAATGGATATTATTTGTCCTAAACTCCCACAAACACAACGTATACAGTCTGGGGAAATAGGTGCACGAGCAGTAACTTGTAATGCTTATTAATGCCTGGAACAGGGTTTTTAGCTTTGTCTTGAAACTTGATGAACACAAAAATGGAAGAGAACCCTCGTAAAGGAAATATATTCAGATATATCGCTTATGCCTTGATCGCTGCTGCTGTGGTGGGTTTTGGTATATACTTTTTGACGCCAAAAAAACTGACGGTTGCGGAAGGGAAGAACATGGTTTTGTTTATTGATAATCAAATTATTGACATTGACCGGAACATGAAAAGCGACTTGTCGAAGGCAGACATCGCGACCCGACTTTCTTGGCATAAATCGAACACTTCGCTTTATAACGAGGTAAAAGGTAGTAAGGATAAAGTCATTAAGCCCAAGGTGGATACATTGGAAACAAAGATCATTCAGATCCAGACTAAGGAATTTCCGTCGATGCGAAAAGCTTATGCCGATTCCAAAAAAGAAGTGCTCGGAACCCAGCAGATTAACATTGCAACGTCCGGCCCGAAGAACGATACATTGATTTTCAACGGTGCATTGTTTGGCTCGGAAAAAAGCAAGGACGCGTTTTTAGATAATATTAAACCAATTATCCAGGACCTTCGCTTCAAAAAGGTGGTTTACAAATGGTCGGATAAAGATTCATCAGACTATAAGGTCAGGGCGAAACAGGACGTGGAAATCTAAGGTTACTCCACGGGCGGGCTTTCTTTTTCGGGGGTGTTCGGGAAAAGATATTTCGTTACGACCAGGAAGAATGTGGTAATGTTGACGGTCGCTGTCGTGATCAACGCAATAAGGACAGCATCGGAAAGCTGGAAGTTGAAACTAATGTATTTAACTCCGGTGCGCAGGATGGGGTCAAGGAAATTGTAGCAATACACTTCACCAAGGCCATTTAACCACACGATTAGAATCACCATCACCAGCCACACGGAAACCATCCAGAAAATATATTCGGCGTATTTTTTCCGCTCCCGGATATTCTGGGACAAGCCTTCCAGACTTACCTGTTGAAGCAGCGTAAGGAAGGTTTTTTCACTAATATCTTGTTCTGTTGATTCCGGCGATGCAGCGGTTACCCAGTTGCGTAACGTATTTCTGTCGACCGACAGCTTTGACTCAGACAGCCGGGATTGGGGATTTGATTTGCTGCTCAAAATAATTTCTAATCAGGTTATCGTCAATTACACCATTCTCTCCAACCTTCTTATAAGTAACATCCCAGGGCGAATTCGTCGCGTGGGACCAGTTTGATAACGTGATGGCATCAACGTCTTTTGTAATTTCCCAGGTGTTGTTAATCGCTTCAATGGCCGAGGGCGACAGTTCAGAAAAATTGGCCAGTGGCTGCGAGTTAACAGTAATCGAAGTTTTCTCTATTATAGGCGAATTGCCCCATTTTTTGTAAAGCTGATAGATCGTCGGCACAACCGGCCCGAATTTCCACGCCAGAAATTTCTCCCGGATCAGCGGATCTCCATTATTCAATGCCAAATGCAGCCCATGCGCGAAAAAGACCATTTTCTGCAACTTCATCTGCGTCACAGGATTATTTTCCTTTACGCCAAGGTTAACAAATTGCCCGGCTATTAAAACAGACGAATACATAGTGAATGTGAGGTTATTAAAATCATATTGAATATACGCAATGTACACAGTATCAGCACAAATAAACGCACCAAATTTGAAAAAAAGTTTATTTAAATGCTGCAACGGACATTCCTAAGTCACTATTAGAATCGAAACGGGAAGGAAAAGTGCCCTTTTCTTAACCATTAATTTTAGTTTTTGATGAAATGTTTACTAATATAATTTTTTTGTCTTACCTTTGCAAGCCCAAATTAGGGGTAGACAGAGATTTATAGCGCAATAATTTGATAATGAGATGAAACGTACCTTTCAACCATCGAATCGCAAGAGGAGAAACAAACACGGTTTCCGTGAAAGAATGTCCACTGCAAATGGGCGTAAAGTAGTAGCTGGCCGCCGCAAGAAAGGCCGTTGGAAACTGACAGTATCAGACGAAAAACGTCATAAGCAATAATTCAGGTTCGAGAACTTGAAAAATACATTTGGTAAAAATGAACGCTTATGTAGCCCCCGGGTAATCGGACGGCTGTTTCAAAGAGGTAGCACGGAAGTCAACACGTTCTACCTTTTTCCTTTTAGGGTGCTTTATATTATTGAAAAAGAGGCGCCTACCCCCCTTCCGCAGGTTTTATTTTCTGTTTCCAAAAAGTCATTCAAACGGGCGGTCGACCGGAATCTCATCCGTCGCCGCTGCCGTGAGGCTTACCGCCTGAACAAGGCGTCGCTCCTCGCATTATCCACGGAATCAAGACCTTCCTACATTGCTTTTTTGTATCTTGCAAAAGAAATAACATCTTACGACGTTATTGAAACGGCCATGAAGCAATCGCTCAAAAGACTCGAAAAGTTGCCCCGGCCCGTTCAAAAAAATCAAAATTCCTGAACATACATGAAAAAGTATTTTCGCTCCTTCTTGCTGGCCATTCCGGTGGTGGCAGGGATTGCCTTTTTTTCGTTTAAAAAAGACGACCGCTTATTCGAAATCGCGCGCAACCTGGACATTTACGCCACATTGTTCAAGGAATTGAATGCTTATTATGTGGACGAAATCAATCCCAACCAGCTCATTAAGACCAGCATAGACAATATGCTCCGCTCACTGGATCCGTACACAGTGTATTACGCCGAGGACGACATTGAGGATTACATGACGATGACCACCGGAAAATACAACGGCATCGGCGCGATCATCAGTTCGGCGGAAGGCAAGCATACGGTGATGATGGTTTATGAAGATACACCTGCACAAAAAGCCGGTTTGCAACTCGGTGATGAAATCGTAAAAATCAACGGCGTGGACCTTTCAACGCGTGAGGATTTTGATACTGGAAAATTGCTGAAAGGACAAACGCAGTCCAACGTAACCCTCACATTGAAGCGTTACGGCGCCACCAAGCCGCTGGAAGTTTCCCTTAACCGCGATATTGTAAAAGTGACCAATGTACCTTATTACGGCATGATCAGCGAAGATGTGGGTTACATTGACCTGAAAGATTTCACAGCAACGGCCTCCCGCGAAGTGCGCAATGCATTTCAGGAATTGAAAGGAAAAGGAATGAAATCCGTTGTGCTGGATTTGCGCGACAACCCGGGTGGTTTGCTGAATATGGCGATTGAAATCTCTAATATTTTCATTGCCAAAGGCGAAGAAATCGTTTCCACAAAAGGAAAAGTAAGCGAATGGAACAAAACTTACACCGCTTATAATCCTGCACTGGACACCGAAATACCAGTCATCGTGCTCACCAACAACCGTAGCGCTTCGGCCGCAGAGATCGTTTCCGGCGTGATCCAGGATTACGACCGCGGCGTGTTGATCGGCCAGCGGACTTATGGAAAAGGGTTGGTGCAAACCACGCGTGATCTTTCTTTCAATACCAAAATGAAGATCACAACCGCAAAATATTACATCCCCAGCGGCCGGTGCATTCAAGCGATCGATTACAGCCACAGAAATGACGATGGAAGCGTAGGAAAGATTGCAGATTCACTAATGACCGAATTTAAGACCAAAAATGGACGTTCTGTTTTCGACGGCGGCGGGATTTTGCCAGACATTTTGACTGAAAAAGAAACTTACTCGCCACTGGCCACTTCCCTGGGCCGCAATCGTCTTTTCTTCGATTACGCAGTAAAATTCCACTTCGAGCACCCGACTATTAAACCAGCCAAAGAGTTCAGTCTTTCCGACGCGGATTATGCTGCATTTACCAAATGGCTAGGTGATAAAGAATACGATTACACCACGCAGGTTGAGCGTGATCTGAATGATCTGGAAGCTTCTGCGAAGAAAGAAAAATCTTTGGAAGTAATTGAAGATCAGCTTAAAGCATTGAAATCAAAGCTGTCACATAGCAAGGATAATGATTTGCAAATCTTCAAACCAGAAATTAAAAAGATCCTGGAAGAAGAAATCATCAAGCATTATTATCTTGAAAAAGGTTTAAGAGAAGCCTCATTCAAAGAAGATCCGGAAGTGAAGGCGGCGCTGGCGCTGTTTAAAGAACCGGCTCGTTACAATGATCTTTTGAAGAAAAAGTAAGTTGCTTGCCCTGTAATAATAATCAGCAAAGCTACTTACCCTGTCACCCTGAGCGGAGCCGAAGGGGGCGCTACTACCTAGGTGTAACGCCCCCTTCGACTCCGCTCAGGGTGACAGGAATTGTTAGCATTTCTGCTCCTGCCTTTCTTTAATATTATGCTCCTACTTAGTATCGACACCTCCATTCGCGGCTGCTCCGTGGCAGTTCACGAGAATTCCGTTTTACTCGCCAGCGCCGACCTGCATACAGATCGTTCATCCTCTTCCATGCTTACCACGCTCATGGAAAGTGCCGTGACTCATGCAGGTTTTACATTAAATGATCTCGACGCTATTGCTGTTGCCAAAGGCCCCGGCTCTTATACCGGCTTGCGCGTGGGCGTCTCCTCTGCAAAAGGGCTGTGTTATGCCTTGGATAAGCCGATGATTGCTATTAACACGCTGGAAGCGATGGCTTTGCAGTTGAGTGCATTCTATCCCGAACACTTGCTTTGCCCCATGATCGATGCGCGGCGAATGGAAGTTTATGCGGCTGTTTTTGACTCGACGAATAGTTTCGTACAAGAAACTCAGGCCATTATCATGGATGAAAATTCATTCCAGGATCTGCTTAGTGAGCATAAAGTTGTTTTCTTCGGTGATGGAGCTGCAAAATGTGAAGCGTTGCTGGGAGATCATCCTAATGCTGTTTTTCCAACCAAAGAAATTCGACCTTCTGCAGTAACGATCGGTGAATTGGCGGTAAAGGCTTTTGAGAATGCGCAGTTTGAAGATGTGGCTGGTTTTGAGCCGTATTATTTGAAGGATTTTATGTCGCCACCTTCGAAAAAATCCAGCTTGCCTGCTTAGTGAAGTTGATTTCTGTTTGGTGAAATAAACAAACTGCGCTTTTTTCGTGTTAGCAATTCAAGTAAAGCAAGATTAAGATGGAAACTGAAGAAATTGTAAACCGGGTTGCGGTTAGCGGCATTGTCTCGCTGGATTTGGAAGAATTGTATCATCCCGGTGAGCGTGTTTTATACGATATCAAAGACAATTTGTGGCAGGGAATGATCCTGAAAGAAGAGGATTTCCGTGAATTCCTGAAGGCGCATGACTGGACTCAATATGAGGGTAAGAATGTTGCGGTCACTTGCTCAGAAGACGCCATTGTACCAACCTGGGCTTATATGTTGCTGGCGGTTCAGTTGGAGCCTTATGCAAATGCGATTGTTTTTGGTGATCTGAATGCTTTAGAGGACAAATTGTTCGCAGATGCGATTAGCAAGCTTAACATTAGCGAATACGAAGGCAAAAGAGTGGTTGTGAAAGGATGCAGCAAGGTGAATGTTCCGATTTCTGCTTATGTTGAAATTAGCCGATTGCTCAAACCAATCGTTCAGAGCCTAATGTTTGGTGAGCCTTGCAGCACGGTTCCGCTTTATAAAAAGCCTAAATCTTCCATTTCTTCTTCCATCGCCTGATCGCATTCGGGCTTCAATAATTTGAATGTCATGCGGTGATAGGGGCACGGACCGTGCAAGCCAATGGCTTTTCGATGGTGAATGGTCGGGTAACCGACATTCGTTTCCCATCCATAATGCGGGAACTGGCCGGAAAGTCTGGACATTAATTCGTCCCGATAATTTTTGGCTAAGACGGAAGCCGCTGCGATTGAGAAATAATGTGCGTCGCCTTTTATGATGCACGTATGCGGGATCATGGGGTAAGGCGTGAAGCGGTTGCCGTCCACGAGTAAATGTTCCGGCTTCATGCGCAGCTTGTCAACGGCACGATGCATGGCCAGAAAGCTGGCTTTCAATATGTTGATCCTGTCAATTTCCAGATTATCGACTTCTGCCACGGCCCAGCAAATGGCTTCGCGGATGATGTCTTTTTCGAGTTCCAGCCTTTGAATTTTGGTCAGTTGCTTGGAATCGGTAAGATAGGAATGGGTAAAATCTCTTGGTAAAATTACCGCTGCGGCTACCACAGGGCCCGCCAGACAACCTCTGCCCACCTCGTCCAGTCCAGCCTCAACCGCGTCGAAATTGTAATATGCTTTCAGCATTAATCTTCAAGAATGTTTGCCATAAATGTACTTTTTGTTCCAATCGCAATCAGCAGGAACAACACTGCCCAATATAGATAAACCCGGTAAAAATCCGTCACATCACGGGACACAACATCCCTGGATTTCACTTTTTCGATCTGGTCAATTTGCTTGAAGACACCCGCTAGCGCACTATTATCGGACGCACGAAAATATTTCCCATTTCCCAAACCTGCAATATTTTTCAGCTCCGTCTCATCTACTAACGCATTCGACACCGCCGCACTGTCTGTGCGTGTCGATTTTTTTTGCTTACCCACCGAAATCGTGTAAACCTTCACCCCAAATGCATGCGCCAGTTGCGCCGATGTCGCCGGCCCTAAATTCCCGGAAGTGTTATCACCATCGCTGATCAAAATCGCCACTTTACTTTCACCCGGTGTTTCGCGCATGCGGTTTACGGCCACAGCAAGTGCGCTTCCAATTGCCGTTCCCGCCGTGGGCACCATAGCAGGACTTATCTCATTCAAAAACCCATAAAGGAGCTCATAATCTGTCGTCAACGGGCAGAGCGAAACGGCTTCTCCTGCAAAAACAATCAACCCGATCCGGTCCTGCAAACGACCTCTGATAAACTCCCTGGCAACCAGTTTTGCCGCTTCCAAACGGTTTGGGCTAAGGTCTTTTTCCATCATGGAATCGGAAATGTCTAGTAAAAGCATAATGTCAATGCCTTCCGAATATTGATCTGTTCTTTCCGAAATGACCTGGGGACGCGCCAGTGCAACGAGAATCAGACAAATGCCAAGTCCTACTGAAACTGGCTGGACAAAACGAAGCAATTTTTGCCAGTCGCGAGCGCCGCGAACCGGACTATAAGTGATCACCAGGCGCTGCTTATGCTTCCTGTGCAACGCATTTCGCAGCCAGAAAAGAAGCGGGACGAATGGCAGCAAATACAAAAAGTACGGATACACCCATTTGTAAGACCGAAAGACCTCATAACCAAACCATTTGAATGAAAACCACTTTTCCATAAGTCAGATTAAGCGACGGGCCTGTCGAGGATGAATCTTCTTTTATTGCGGTAAATCCGCGTTGCACCGCTTTTCAGGACTTCGAGCGATTCGGCCATGTTTTTGGAAATTACCTGTCCGTAAATAATGCTGTCCATATTTTTCAATGCTTCGGCAAGGGCGTCGTCGGGCATGTTGTCAACGATTTCGCGCGTTGTGTAGGTTGCAAAAGGCTTGTTTTCAAGTCGTTCCAAATAATTTTTCCAGACTATAATCGCCTTCTCTGCGTCCTTAATGTTGTTTTTTTCCCTTGCGTTACGCATTAGCCGGTTGAATGAGCGCACGTATTCCAAATGTCTTCGCTGCAATTTGATCAGCTGCCATTGTTTGTAAATATCTTGTCCAAAAACCCAGTAAATACTGCCGACCACACCAATAATCAAGGCAATGCTTCCGAGCAGAATGGAGAAATTGAACTGGCTGCTCAGCGGCAAAAGAGAAGTTTCTGGTTCCAGTTTCACCGCTTTCGCTTCTTCAACAACATTACTTTTGATCAGAAAAACAGAATCTGGTTTCGTGAAAACGGCTGTGCAATCTTTTTTATTAAAAATATAAACAGGCATTTTCAGTGACTGCACATGCGAAACGTCAAAGGAAATCAAGTGGTAAACCGCACTGTCCAGACTTCCGCGATCGTCTGTGCTGGATGTGAATGCTCTTTTTGAAATGATTTCAAAAGGTGAAAAATCGTACAATGTATCCGGAAAAAAGATCTCCGTTTTTGGATTGTGGCGAACGCTGAGCGAGAAGTAAACGGGTTTACCGACTTCAATGCTGTCCGTCAGGAAAAGGCCTAATGGCTTTATTTTTTGACCAAAACCCTCTGTTTGAAAAAGGACATTGAGCAAAAACAATGTGAAAAGCACGGTGACGGATCTGACCATTTTACGACGATGCACTACTTTTAGTATAACGTCTCACTTTAAACAAATGGATCAGCGCGGGCACATAATCCTCTTGTGTATTGATCGAAATGTAGTCCGCGCGGTTTTGATGGCAAAGTCTTTCAAGCTCTGAGCTTCGTTTGCTGAAACGACTTGCCATTTCTTCCTTGTATTGTTTGGAAGATGTGTTAACCCAAACCGTGCTCTGCTTTTCTGCGTCGTAAAGCGGAATAATGCCCAAGCCCGGCAGGTTCACTTCCCTTGAATCGTACAAATGAATGACGATCAGATCATGCTTGCGGGCTAACGCTTTCAGGTTATGCTGATAATTATTGTCTATGAAATCGGAGATCAAAAAGATGAGACTCCTTCTTTTAACAACATTTAACGTTACCAAAATCGCCTCGGCAATGTTTGTCTTTGTTGATTCCGGAACAAGCTTGTAGAGTTCTGAAATTACGCCATAACCGTGCTTCATGCCGTCCGACGGCCGGATATAGCGCTCATTTTTATCAGAAAAACAAAGCAGACCAACCCGCGAGGCTTCCTGAATCGCGGATAATGTTAAAACACCACAAATCTCCTTTGCAATGTCAATTTTAAGTCTTTTCAGCTCTCCTACTTGCTGCGACGCGCTTACATCGAGCATGAAAAAGGCGGTTTGCTCTTTATCCTCTTTGAAAATTTTGACGAATGTTCCGTGTCCTTTGGCAGAAGTGTTCCAGTCGATGGCGCGCACGTCGTCGCCATATTGGTAAAGCCGCAGGTCGTCGAATTCCAGACCTGAACCTTTGAAAACGGAGTGAAAATTGCCGTAACGCTCGCTGGTCACCGCTTTCCGCATGCGGATTTCATACTTTCTTAGCTTTCCAAGAAACTGTTCAAACATTAGTTTTGCGAAAAAATTATCACCTTTGCTACCCGGCGTATCTAAACAAAGATATACATTTTGCGTTTTATGAGGTGTCCGACAGTTAATTTCCCGAACGGGTTGATCCACTTTTTACTCGCTATGCTGCTTTTTTCAAGTTGTGTCAGCGATGAAAAGCCGCCTAAGGATACAATGAGCGAGGAAAAAATGGCGACGATCCTGACGGATATACATTTGGCCGAGTCGCGGGTGAACCGCATGCAATTAAGATCGCTCGATTCGTCGCTGATGATCTTTGGCAAGCTCAAAAGCGACATTTGGAAAAAACACAAAGTGGACACTGTGGCTTACCGCAAAAGCTACGATTATTACATGACCCGTCCGGAAACGATGACGCGGATCTATGAAAAAGTGAACAAGAATGTGGAGATCCGGGAGAAAACAAATAATATTAAGCTCTGAAAATCACACATTTAATTTAACCCTATCACCAGTTGTGAATAATAGTATTGTAGTAATCCCTACCTACAACGAGATTGAAAATGTCGAGGCAATCATACGAAAAGTATTTAGCTTAAGTCAGCCATTTCACGTCCTTATCATTGACGACGGCTCGCCCGACGGCACGGCGGCTGTGGTGAAAGAGCTTATGAGAACGTATGAAGGCCAACTTCACCTGGTTGAAAGAAAGGGGAAATTAGGATTGGGAACTGCCTACATTCACGGCTTCAAATGGGCCATGGAGCGTGGTTATGAATATATTTTTGAAATGGATGCGGACTTCTCCCATCCGCCCGAAGATTTGATCCGCCTGCACCATGCATGCGCTGTTGAAGGTCACGATGTGGCCATCGGCTCGCGTTACATTACGGGGGTTAATGTTGTTAACTGGCCCATTAACAGGGTTTTAATGTCTTATTTTGCAGGATATTATGTGCGAATGATCACAGGAATGCAGATCATGGACCCGACTGCCGGATTTATTTGCTATACGAGCAAAGTTTTGAAAACCATTAACCTGGACAACATTCGTTTCATCGGTTATGCTTTTCAAATTGAAATGAAATTCAATTCCTGGAAATACGGTTTCGACATTGTGGAAGTGCCGATCATTTTCACAGACAGGACCAAAGGCGCTTCCAAAATGTCAAAAGGAATCTTCAAGGAAGCGATCCTTGGCGTGATAACATTGAAAGTCAACAGCTTTTTTAAGCGCTATATCCCGCATGGCCAAGCTCAGAAATAGCCAGCCAGCTCATTAATCCGGTTGAGATTTCCAATGCGCTTTCGTCAATGTCAAATGTAGGCGTGTGCACGCCGGAAATGATACCGCGTTCTTCATTGCGGGTTCCTAGTCTGTAAAAACAAGAATCTACAACCTGTGAGTAAAACGCAAAATCTTCGCCAGCCATCCAAAGATCGAGGTCAATGACGTTTTCTGCTCCCATATAATCCGTGGCTGAACTTCTGACACGTCTGGTAAGCTCGGGATGGTTTTTAAGGAACGGGTAACCGTGTACAATGTCAAATTCACAGCTTCCGCCCATGGCTTCAGCGATGCCTTCTGCCATTTTTTTCATTCTTTTCAAACCATCTGCCCGCCATTCTTCATCCATACAACGCCACGTTCCCTGAATGGTCACTTCGTTTGGAATAACATTTGTTACGCCATCTGCAATGAACCTTCCGAACGAAAGCACGGCTGGATTGGCGGGATTTCTATTTCGGCTGATGATTTGCTGCAACGCAACAATGATATGCGAGGCCATTAAAACCGGATCCACCAACTGATGCGGAGCCGCTGCGTGGCCGCCTTTTCCTTTTACAGTTAAGTAAAGCTCGTCGGTGCTTGCCATGTACATGCCTTCGCGAAAACCGATTTTACCAACCGGAATGTTCGGTGCAACGTGCTGGCCGACCATGCTCGCCGGTTTTGGGTTTTCCAAAACACCTTCTTTTATCATTAACGAAGCTCCTCCCGGCGCTTTTTCCTCAGCAGGCTGAAAAACCAGCTTGATCGTTCCTTCAAACTCTTCTTTTAATTGATTCAAAATCCTCGCCGTTCCCAGCAAAGAAGAAGTATGCACATCGTGCCCGCAAGCGTGCATGACGCCCGGAACGGTTGATTTGTAAGGAACATCATTGGCCTCCAAAATCGGTAGCGCGTCCATATCTGCGCGCAAGCCAACCACACGTTTTTCAGGATTTCTGCCTTCAATGATCGCGACAACGCCAGTTCCGGCAACGCCTTCTTCGGGTTGCAAGCCGATTGCTGTTAATTCAGCCGCAACATATTTTGCTGTTTTATATTCTTCAAAAGACAACTCAGGATTGCTGTGCAAATGGCGGCGATGTGCGATAATATCGGCGGATTGATCTTTGGCGAGGGCTTTTATTTTTTCTTGCAGCTGAGACATAATTCAATTAAAATCTATTCTGAGAGACTGATATCAATACAAATCATTCAAAGGTAACAATAAATATTGTGCAGCCCTTTTGGTAATAAGCGGGTTGATATTGAATGTTGTTCAAAAGAAAAAAGTAATTTTGACCAGATATATATCAATCAGCCGAGCACAAATGAATCAAAAGGAGTTTTTAGAATCGTTGGTTTGTCCGCTTACAGGAACCGCACTAACAATCGCAGAAGACGGAAAATCACTGAAAAGTGAAGACGGAACAATATATGAAGTAGGCGATACGGGCATTGTTAACATGCTTTATCCCAAAGAGTTACTGCCAGAAGATGCCCGCGAGCAATATTTATACGATCAGGCTTTCCTTCGCTACGACAAAGGTGTTTCCTGGGTTTTTGAAACATTAAACCATTCAGACGAAGCTTCGACCAGACAATTCTTTATTGACCTGATGGAATTGAAACCGGGCATGAAAGCACTCGAAGTAGGCGCTGGAACCGGTAATGATTCATCATTGATTTTAGACCGCGTAAGACCAGGCGGAACAGCAGTTTTGTCCGATCTTTCTCCTAATATGTTGAAACTGGCACAAGAAAAACTCTCGACAGAAGAGGTTAATGTGCATTATTTCCTTGGAAACGGTTCTTACCTGCCATTCCCTGACGATACTTTTGACGCTGTGTTCCATTTTGGTGGCATTAATACATTCTCTGAAAGAAAACGTGCATTTGCCGAGCTTACCCGCGTAGTTCGTCCGGGTGGAAAAGTGGTTGTGGGTGACGAGAGCATTGCGCCTTGGTTACGGAACACGCCTACTTACGCTACATTGTTAAAAGCCAATCCGCTTTTCCGTGCCGAGGTGCCTCTGGAAGACGTTCCTGCCAACATTGAGAATTTCAAGCTGCATTATGTGTTTGGAAATGCTTTTTATGTGATGGAATACAGAGTTACTGCGAAGGCTCCGGAAGTGGACATTGACCTGCCGATCCCGGGCAAAGATTTCGTGGATAACTGGCGTTTGCGCGCTGAAAAGGCGGTTGATTAATCAATAACATTATCATTTCATGTGGGTTAAAAAAGGAGTTATATATAAGCCGGACAGAACATTGCCGCACAGTTTGTCGCACGCACAGGTTCCATTCGCATATAAGCACGAAGATTTTTTACGCATATATTTTTCGTCCAGAGACAAAGACGGCCAATCGCGCCCGACGTTCATCGATGTAGATTACGACGATCCCAAAAAGATCCTCTACATCCACGATAAGCCGATTTTAGAACTTGGCGGACCGGGTGAATATGACGAAACCGGTGCCATGCCTTCCTGGTTTGTAAACCGTCCGAATGGCGACATCTGGCTTTATTACACAGGCTGGAACCGCACCTGGAATTCTTACCGACTTTCCATGGGACTGGCTGTGAGCACAGACGGCGGCATATCATTCAAGAAAATGTTCGTAGGCCCGATCATGGATCGCAGCATTCAAAACCCGCTTTGGGCCGCGCAGCCTTCGGTGATGATTGATGAAGACGGCACCTGGCGGATGTGGTATATTTCCGGCCACAAATGCGAATACATTCACGATTATCCTGAGCCTTATTATAGAGGTCAGTCTGCCACGAGTAAGGACGGGATCCACTGGGATATCAGTGACATTCCAGCACTGGATTTTGACGATTTTCTGCATGCAGTAGGCCGTCCGAGCGTTTTTAAAGAGGATGGGATTTATAAAATGTACTATTCTTACCGCCACACGCGTGACTACCGCACGGATCGCAACCAGAGTTACAGATTAGGTTATGCGGAATCAGTGGATGGCACGAACTGGGAGCGGAAGGATAATTTGGTAGGAATTGCTAAATCTGAGAATCCGGAGGATTTTGATTACCAAATGATCGATTATGCTAACTTTTACCAGCATAACGGCAAGAAATATCTGCTTTATAATGGCAATGGCTTTGGCGCTGCCGGATTTGCTTACGCGGTCTGGGAGGACTAAGATCTTATTAAAAGGCAACAAAAGTCATTTATTCGATTTCAACAGAAACATAAATTTGAGAACTTATTCAGAGCCGGTTACATTATCAGACTGATTAGGTTCTCAATTTTTTTCAAACCACATAAAGTGTCATACAATGAGCACACTTCAGGAGCAATTCAACAATGACGGCTATGTCCTTTTAAGAGATTTTTTGGACAAAGACGTTGTCAATAACATTTATACGGACGCCAGAAAAATATTCGCAACCCAAATCAAGCATGTCACTGGCAAAACGCCGGATATCGACAACCGCGATGAGTTTGAAAATGCAATGTTTGAGTTTTTTGAAAAAGACTTCAATGCATTCGTCAACACGGGTAAAACTGTTCAGCATACATTCTCGCTGCACAGACTTGGCCTTGATCCGAAGATCGAAGACATTCTGAAACAAGTTGGTCTTTCCAGTCCGATCATCGGCGCACGTGCTGCGATGCAGTTCAACAGCCGCTTCTTGTCAAAAGATGGCAGTAAGCACTGGAAACTGGACGCACATCAGGATTGGCGCACAGGCCAGGGCTCATTGGACAGCACCGTAATCTGGTTCCCAATGGTTGATGCAGGCGCTGATATTGGTGCTTTGCAGGTGATTCCAGGCAGTCACAAAATCGGTTTGCAGGAATCAAATACATCGGGTTACCAAGGCGGGATTACCACCACGTTGAAAGAAGAAGATTTTGTTCAAACCGAATTCAAAGTCGGCGACATTCTCGTCTTCTCCGCATTCCTGATCCACCAATCCGGCAACAACATTACCAACAACATCCGCTGGTCCGTACAACTCCGCTACAACAACCTGGACGAGCCAACATTCATCGAAAGAGGCTATCCAATGGCATACATTTACAAGCCGGAGACGGAATTGGTAACACCTAATTTTCCTAGCGTGGAGCAATTGAAAGAGGTTTTTAGCTGAAATTTTAGCTAGAATCTTCATGAAACACACACAGTATTTCTTGTTCACAAGAGAGCGAAGCGATCGCCTGGGAATAAAAGATGAATGGATTGAGCAAGTCTTTCATTTTCCGGAAAAAGAGGAAATTCAGTCAGACGGTCGGATAAGACGCTGGGCAAAAATCGAGGAGAACCAAAAATATTTACGTATTGTTCTGCTCGACGACGGCGAAACCGTGCACAACGCCTTTTTCGACCGCTCATTTAAAACCGAAAGCTAGTTATGGATATCAGGTATTTTCAGGACACGGACACGCTTTTACTGGTTTTTAATCAGAATGAGATCGTGTCGACTGATGATGTAAATGAGAACATGCTCGTCGATTTGGATGCGAACGGCAATCCTGTTTCACTGACTATCGAACATGCGCAGCATATGACGAATGTGCATGGGTTATCCTTCCAGCAGATCAGCCAAGGTTCTGTTAAACAACTCGTTAATATCTAATTCTTTCCATTTCCTTTGAAACTTTCCGTTTGCGTTCCTACATATAATCATGAGCGATACATTGGGCAGATGCTTGATGGGGCCTTGATGCAGGTGACGGATTTTGAATTTGAGATTGTGATTGGAGATGATGCTTCTACGGATGCTACGCCTGCGATCATTCGCGAATATCAGGAAAAAAATCCTGGACGGATTCGGGCGTATTTACATTCGGAAAATCAGGGTCCCAAGGAGCCGAGGGAATTTGCAGGGCGGAATAATGTGCTGCAATTGCTGAAAGCTTGTAAAGGCGAATATGTGGCGATGTGCGAGGGGGATGACTATTGGACTGATCCGCTGAAATTACAGAAGCAAGTCGATTTCCTGGATGCGAATCCGGATTTTGCTATATCCCACCATAACGTTCTGGTGACCTACGAAGACGGGTCGCCAGAACATTTTTTTAATACGCCTGATCAAAAAGCCGTTTCCAGCATTGAGGATATTCTGGAAGATAAATGGTTTATGGCCACCGCTAGCTGGGTTTACAGAAATCATTTTCTCCAAAACGACTTCGCCGACTGGCATGCAAAAGCCGCTGCCGGCGATTGGGCGGTGATCATTCAACTGGCTGCACAGGGCAAGATTGGCTATTTTCCTGAGCCTATGGGCGTTTATCACAAGCATAGCGCGGGGCTGAGTAACGTTCACGCGAACACGAATCAAAAGTTTTGGCAGAACCGGCGGGATATGTTTGAAAATGTTGGTAAATGGCTGGGCAACAGATATGATGAGGTGATCGCAAAGACATTGGCGCGCTACGATGAGCAGCTATCCTTATTTGAAAAAATTGGCAGTTAGAATTAATAATCTTTAATTTGTACTGTTTTCAACATCTGCAATCCATGAAGCTAAGCGTCGTAATACCAGCATATAATGAGGAGGAATCAATTACACACACTCTTACATCGCTGCACCAAACATTAAATAAATACAATATTCCTCACGAAATATGCGTCACAAACGATAATTCCAAAGATGGAACACTTCGTGTGCTGGACGAGCTTTCACTTCAAATCCCAACATTGGTTTACTACACAAATCCCGGCCCGAATGGCTTTGGATATGCGGTAAGATATGGTTTAGAGCGCTTTAAAGGAGATTGTGTGGCCGTTTTCATGGCCGATATGTCTGACGATCCTGAGGATTTGGTAAAATATTATTACAAAATGCTCGAAGGCGATTATGACTGCGTTTTCGGATCGCGTTGGGAGAAGGGTGGAAAGGTCATTGATTATCCTGCATTGAAAAAAGTCATCAACCGCGTTGCCAATTTTATTGTAAAAGTGGTGATGGGGATCAAATACAATGATACGACCAACGCATTTAAGCTTTATAAAAGAGAAACTATTGAAGGCATTAAGCCATTTTTAGCTCCACATTTTAACCTTACCATTGAACTTCCCTTAAAAGCAATGGTGCGCGGTTATAATTATGCCGTTGTCCCAAATAGCTGGACAAACCGTAAATACGGCGAATCGAAGCTGAAAATTAAGGAAATGGGAAGCCGCTATTTCTTTATCTTAATGTATTGCCTCATCGAAAAATACTTCTCGCAAGGCGATTTTATGAAGAAATCTACTGCGCCTAAAAAGGAAGTCAGCCGCTAATAGTATCATTTATTGCCAATTGACAGGGAGTTACCTTAATCCGCCGGCCGTCAGCATCATTTTCTTGAACATTTACTTAATCCATTCCTGGACGAATGTCATTTTGTGGGCAATGTAGGAAATGGCGAGTCCCCAGATGATCGCGCTTGCAGACATCCATAGGAAAATCGCCGGGCGCGGCACTTTGAAGGCGACGGCGAGGATGGGACCGAAAAGCGGCGTAAATAATGGTGGCGTCAGAAATGCGATGCCGATGATCCCAAAACGTTTCCAGATATTAACCGCAATGCGATTGGTCCGGCTGAATTTTTTCGGCGGTGTTTTTCTGCGTTTTTTGATAAAATCCTGAATCGCGCCGCCTACATATGTAAGTACGAACACGCTGAACATCATGCCGATAGCCGAGCAAATAGCAGTTTCAAGCCACGTTAGTTTCAGGACGACTCCTGCAATGGGCCCTCCGAAAAATTTGAGCGTACTGGCAAGAGCAACTGATAAATATTTTAGTAGGGTGGTTTTCATTTAAACTTTTACCTGTATCAGTTCTGAAGCAAAACGCCTTGTCGCCTCATTGGTTTGAACGTAGTCATCATACGTCGGGGCGGAAATGTAGGACATTTTGGCAAGGCTTTCAATGATCAGGTCCGAAATATCCAGAAATCCGATCTTATCCTGAAGAAACGCTTCTACCGCAATTTCATTGGCTGCATTGACAATACAAGCCGCATTTCCGCCTTTTTCCAAAACTTCATAAGCAATGGAGAGGTTCCTGAAAGTGTCCATATCGGGCTTTTCAAAGGTTAAGGAAGGGTAATCCATAAAATTAAACCTCGGAAAAGTCGATTTCAGACGCGCCGGATAACGCAATGCATACTGAATTGGCAGTTTCATATCGGGCAAGCCCATTTGTGCCTTAATGCTGCCATCCTCAAATTGCACAAGCGAATGCACAATACTTTGCGGGTGAACGATGACGTCTATTTGTGAAGCTTCCAAATCAAATAACCATTTGGCCTCGATCACTTCCAGGCCTTTGTTCATGAGCGTGGCCGAATCAATCGTGATCTTGGCACCCATGCTCCAATTAGGATGCTTTAATGCTTGTGCCTTGGTAACATTAGCCAAAAACGCCCGATCCTTGCCGCGGAAAGGACCGCCCGAAGCCGTTAGTATGATCTTTTCGATCGTGTTTTCCTCTTCTCCAACCAGACATTGAAAAATGGCAGAATGCTCGGAATCGACCGGGTAAATCTTTACGCCGTATTGTTTGGCTAGTCCGGTAATAAGCTCGCCGGCAACAACCAGCGTTTCTTTGTTTGCTAATGCAATGTCCTTTCCAGCCTTAATGGCGTGAATAGTAGGCAAAAGTCCGGCATAACCCACCATCGCCGTAAGCACTGTGTCAATTTCTTCCGATTCAACGACGGAAACCAGTGCTTCGATGCCGCTGTAAACTTTTATATTGAATGAGGAAAGAGCTGATTTAACCTTATCAAAATGCTTTTCATTTCCGATAACGACTTCTTTGGGCAGAAATTTCGCTGCCTGCTCGATCAGCAGATCTGCATTATCCTGCGCAGTAAGAACGGCTACCGAAAAAATCTCGGGATTTGCCTCGATCACTTCCAGCGCCTGCGTCCCGATCGAACCTGTTGATCCAAGAATTGCTATATTTTTTTTCATTCTGATGCTGAGGTTATATTTACTGCCGGTTGATTTTGATCAGTTCATCCGCGATTTTCCGGTCGTTGGACAATCGGGGCACTTTGTTCTGGCCCCCTAGTTTGCCATTCGCGCGCATGTAATCGATAAACGAGTTTTTGCGCAATGGCACCAGTTCCAGTGTTTTCAAAATGCTGCCTTTGATCAGATCTTTGTAATAGATGTTGAGTTCGGTAAGCTTTCTGTCGACGTCGGCCACGAATTGTTCCTTATTGTTAGGCTCGACGGCAAATTCCACCAACCATTCATGATAAGGAAGTCCGCCATTTTCGGAATTTACCATTGGCGCAACCGTAAACTCGACAACTTCAACCTCGGGATGTCGTTCCATGGCATAACGCAATGCTTTTTCTATCTCCTCCCCGATCACGTGTTCGCCGAATGCGGATATAAAATGCTTGATCCGGCCCGTTACCAGGATCTTGTACGGGTTTACAGAGACAAACCGCACCGTATCACCCAAAGAATAGCCCCATAACCCCGCATTATTATTCACGATCACTGCATAATTCTGCCCAACCTGCACTTCTCCGATGGATAATCGCCGGGGATTTTCGTCGAAGTAGTTTTCAACGGGGATGAACTCATAGAAGATGCCCGTGTCCAAAAGCAGCAGCAAACCGTCGTCTTTTTGAGAATCCTGGTAGGCGAAAAAGCCTTCCGAAGCGGGATATAGCTCAATCGAATCGATCTTCTTTCCGATAGATTCAAAGAGTTTGGCGCGGTAAGGCTCGAAATTGACGCCGCCATATATGAACAGCGAAAAGTCCGGAAAGACGTCTTTGATCTTTTTCCCGGTCCTTTCGATAATCTTGTCAAAATACATTTGTACCCACGGCGGAATGCCTGATATCAGCGACATGCGCTGGTCGAGCGTTTCGTCGATGATCTTGTCCAGCTTCGTTTCCCAATCTTCAATGCAGTTCGTTTCGTAGCTCGGCATCTGGTTGGATCTGAGGTAACCCGGAACGTGGTGATTGGAAATACCTGACAAGCGGCCTGTCAGTACACCGCCTGTTTCCGTCAGGACTGGGCTTCCGGATAAGAAAATGAGCTTATTATCAAGAAATTGGGCTTTTTTGGTTTCTGCTATATACGTCAAAATGGCATTGCGGGCAGAATCAATGTGGTTGGAAATCGAGTCGCGGGAAATCGGAATGTACTTGGTTCCGGATGTTGTGCCTGACGTTTTGGCAAAATATAAGGGCTTGCCGGGCCAGAGAATGTCTTCGTCCCCGTTCTTTACCTTATCAATATACTTGTGAAGGTCTTCATAATCGTGGACGGGGACCGCTTCTTTGAAGTCGGAATAGCTGTGGATGTCCTTAAAAAAATGATCTTTTCCAAACTCCGTATGAAGCGCTTTCCGGACCAGATTACCCCTCCATTTTTCCTGCACTTCGACGCTCCGCGAGATCCAATCCTGTTGCTGCTGTACAATGTATCGAGCCAGCGGCTCACTCAATAGTGCTCTGATTCCCATAGTAAAAACAAAGGTACACAGGTTTTGTAAATTCTATTCTACAAGGCCGCCTAACAGGCTTTTCTGAGGCCAAAACGGCCATTAGCCGAAATTTTTTAAATGCCTTTGTTTGTGGTTATTTATCTGTAATTTTGCCATCCTGAAATCAAAGTGAGCGAAAATTTTAAAAAAATATATGGGATTGTTTGATTTTTTGACGAGCGATATAGCGATCGATTTGGGGACTGCAAATACCCTGATCATCCATAAAGATACAGTAGTTGTTGACGAGCCTTCTATCATTGCCATGGACAAAACCACAGGCAAAGTTTTAGCCATCGGACACACAGCTATGCAAATGCATGAGAAGACCAACGAGAATATTAAAACGATCCGCCCACTTAAAGATGGTGTAATTGCTGACTTTACTGCTGCCGAAATGATGATCCGTGGTATGATCAAAATGATCGATACCGGCAGCCGTTTTTTTACACCTTCCCACCGCATGGTGGTTTGCATTCCTTCCGGGATTACAGAAGTTGAAAAACGTGCCGTAAAAGACTCATGCGAGCATGCAGGCGCGAAAGAAGTATATATGGTGCACGAGCCGATCGCAGCTGCTATCGGGATCGGCATTGACATTACTCAGCCGAATGGTGTGATGATCGTTGACATTGGCGGTGGAACTACGGAAATCGCGGTTATAGCGTTGTCAGGGATTGTTTGCGAGCAATCTGTTCGCATTGCAGGTGATGTATTTACGAGAGACATTGTTGATTATATGCGCCGCGAGCACAATCTTTTGATCGGTGAGCGCTCTGCGGAATTGATTAAAATGGCCATCGGATCCGCTTCTCCTGAACTCGAAATTCCATTGGACGATTATCAGATCCGCGGCCGTGACTTAATGACCGGGATTCCAAAGGAAATCCGTGTTACGTATAGTGAAATCGCTTATTCTCTCGATAAATCAATCTCTAAAATTGAGGAAGGTGTCATGAAGGCACTTGAAATTTCTCCTCCTGAACTTTCTGCGGATATTTTCAAGAATGGTATTTATCTGACAGGCGGCGGGGCGCTTATCCATGGCCTTGACCGACGCATTGCTCAGAAAACCAAGCTTCCCGTTCACATTGCGGATGATCCTTTAAAAGCCGTAGTGAAAGGAACAGGCGAAGTCCTTAAAAATCTTGAATTGTACAAGCCGGTACTGATTTCGTAGTATTGGATCGTTCACGATGTGAACACTTTAGCCCATGCTCCAACTCGTTGATTTCGTTGTCCGGAATCGTTTCTTTTTGGTATTTATTTTGCTGGAAGTTCTCAGTGTATGGTTAATCGTGCGCAGTAACACTTACTGGGGCGCAACTTATTTCAACACTTCGAATTATTATGTCGCCAAAACATTGGCTTTTTCTAATTCAGCAAAGGAATACACGAAACTGGACGAGGTGAACGCCGCATTAGCGAATGAAAATGCGCGGCTTCGTGCCACTGTTACGGCATTAACGCAGACAAAACCCATCGATTCTCCGGCTGGCTACGTTCCGGACTCATCATTTGCATCACGCTTCACATTTACCGTAGCGAAAGTGGTTGATAATGAGACCAACCAGACCAATAATGTGCTGACGATCGATAAGGGGAGCTCTGACGGGATCAAACCCGGGATGGGCGTTATTTCAGCAACCGGCGTAGTTGGGAAGGTCAGGTTTTGTTCAGAGAACTTTTCTGTGGTTACTTCCATCCTGCATTCGCAGTTCATGGTGTCGTCGAAGCTTGTCAGGAGCAAGGAAATTGGTTATGCCAAATGGCCAGGAAAGGATCCTAATTTCATTGATATGATCGATGTATCAAAGTATACGAAGATCTTCAAGGGGGACTCGGCGGTTACTTCGGATCAAAATTCTGTTTTTCCTCCCGGCATTATGGTGGGCAGGGTGGAAACGGTAAGTGTGCATCCCAATCAGACCTTTTACAACATTGTATTGCGGCTGGCAACCGATTTCAGGAACCTCTCTTATGTTTATGTGGTACAAAATCAACAACTTGGGGAGCAGGATAGTCTTAAATTACGTACGATAAATACCAAATGAGTTTACGAGAGGCAATACAATATTCCCTGATGATCCTGTTGTATCTGTTCCTGCAGATCTTCTTCATGCGGAATGTCGTGTTGTTCAACTACGCGTTCTGTTTTATATACATTGCCGGCGTATTGCTGCTTCCTGCTGATGTAGACAGAATGTATCTTTTGCTGATTGCTTTCGGCATTGGCTTTACCGTAGACGTGTTTTCCAACACATTCGGGATGCATGCTTCGGCCACCGTTTTGATCGCTTACCTGAGACCTTTCCTTATCCATTACCAGATGAAATCCCGCGGCGCGGAACGTGCAGAGGTGGGAATAAGGGCGCAAGGTCTGGGTGCATTTCTTGGTTATGTCTTACCACTCATCCTGCTACATCATTCCATGCTCTTTTTAATGGAGATCAATCATTTTGGAATGATCCTTTACACACTGATCCGCATAGGCGCCAGTGTGCTGTTTACTACCCTTCTAATCATACTCCTGGAACTTTTTTCCAAACGTTAATATGACATTTTGACACGAAACCTTCGTGGCTCGAAATTTGATGTTGATACATTAAATACGGCAGGAGGCAATTCAATTTGGAATATTTTAGGATGCGGTTCCCAGTTGATTTATTTTTTATCGTGAAAAGATGGCTGTTAAGTAGCTTCAATAAGCCATTCATCAAATTTTAATTTGTACGATTTGGAGCTGTTGTTAATCTTTGTAAATTCAGCATTCCTATGTTAGTTGCCATGTCAGAAACGCTCACGACTAATGAATACACGGATGACCTTCGTTATGAAGTTTTTAACCGTGAGTTCATGCCACACATTGACTCAATGTATAATTTCGCCTTTCGCCTTACTATGGACGAAGACGATGCAAATGACCTGGTTCAGGACACATATTTAAAGGCTTTCCGTTTTATTTCTTCTTTTGAACAAGGCACCAATGCAAAAGCATGGCTTTTCCGGATTCTCAAGAATAGTTTTATAAATGATTACCGCAAGAAAAGTAAGGAGCCTTCCAAAGTAGATTATCAGGAAGTCGAAACTACTTACAACTCTGAGGAAGCTTCTGATACAACTTACACGGTCGATCTTCGGGCGGATGCAGTTCAGGAATTAATAGGTGATGAGGTTGCAAATGCACTAAATGCACTGCCGGTGGACTTCCGGACGGTGATCATTTTATGTGATATTGAAGGGTTTACATACGAAGAAATGGCCAAGATCCTGGACATTCCGATCGGTACTGTAAGGTCCAGACTGCACCGCGCGCGTAACTTATTGAAAGAAAAATTAAAGAGTTACGCGAGCTCGATGGGATATGATTCATAGGTTGTGAAACTTTTTTTGTAACCTCTTCGGTTATAGGGTACAACTGTACATATATTCCATTATTCCTTATTTTTCATTTTAATAATGAATGCATCCCCTACCACGCCTTCAATTAGTGAAGAAGCGCAAAAACAACCCATGAAGCAGAAATGCGAGCATCATCTTGAATGCATGAAGGTAATTCAGGCTATTCTTGACGATGAAGCAACCGAGGCCGAGAAAGATCATTTTCGTGAAAACATGGATAAATGCTTGCCTTGCATCGAGTCTTACAGACTTGAAAAATGCATCAAAGAATCCCTTAATTTTAAGATCGAAAAGAAGCCTTGCCCCGAGAGCATTCTAAAGACAATTATTTCAAAAATAAACAGTTAATGCTGTTCGTGTGAAAGGTAAGCTTATCATATTTTCCGCTCCGTCCGGTTCCGGAAAGACTACAATAGTAAGGCATCTTCTTAAAAAATATCCCGACCTTCTGGCTTTCTCTGTCTCTGCATCTACAAGGGAACAGCGCGACCATGAGGTGAACGGAAAAGATTATTATTTCATCCCGAAAAAGGAATTTCGGGAGCGCATTGCCAACAACGAGTTTGCGGAGTGGGAAGAGGTTTATGCGGGAAATTATTACGGCACATTCAAAACGGAAATTGAGCGGCTTTGGAATGAGGGCAAACAGGTTTTGTTTGATGTAGATGTAAAGGGCGGTCTCAAATTGAAAGAAATTTACCGCCACAATGCATTGGCCGTTTTTGTAAAAGTCTCTTCCGAAGCCGAAATCATCCGCCGTCTCAGCGAACGCGGCACAGAAACCGAAAAATCACTGGAAACCCGCCTTGGAAAAGTCCGCTACGAGCTGAGCTTCGAAGATAAGTTTGATGTTGTGCTCGTGAATGATGATCTTGACGAAACACTCAAAAAAGCGGAAGCACTGGTTCTGGATTTTATTCAATGAAAATCGGACTCTTTTTCGGATCATTTAATCCTATACATGTCGGCCACCTGATCATTGCCAACACCATGGCAACATCCACCGATCTGGAGCAGGTTTGGTTTGTAGTAAGCCCGCAAAACCCATTCAAGAAAAACAGCAGCTTATTGCACGAATTTGACCGTTACGATCTTGTTCAGCGCGCCATTTCCGATAATGCTGCATTCCGGGCCACAGATGTGGAATTTCACATGCCCAGGCCCAGTTTCACCATTGACACATTGATCCGTTTGCAGGAAAAATTTCCGCAGCATGAATTCAGGCTGATCATGGGAGAAGACAATCTGGCGCAATTTCCAAACTGGAAAAACCACGATAAAATATTGGAATATACCGGCCTTTACGTATATCCACGCCCGAATTCAAAATCGCATGTATTTAACAATCATCCGGCTGTAAAATTCGTCGAAGCGCCTTTGCTGGACATATCTGCCACCTACATTCGCGCCAGTTTACAAAATGGCAGATCTATTCGTTATCTCGTTCCGGAGCCTGTGGAACAGCTTATTAAGATCAAAAAATTCTATCTCTGATCACAAAGGACGCGATTGGTAAGTAATCTCGCTCAACAATCCCACTGCATTGAATTTCAGGATCACTTTTGGCGCATTTGATTTTGCCTTAATGTCATCGCATTGCTCGCCTTTGGAAAGAAAATAAACGTAGAACTTCTGGTTTCTTTCGCCAAGTTGGTGAATGTCCGGACGGCCCAGTAAATCGCCTATATCGTCAGCAAATTTCCCTTTTAGCTGCGGTTCAATGGTTTTGAAATCCTTTTCCAGTCCTGCGCGCACATCATTGCAGCCGCCTCTGTCGCCGCGCCATTTTACAAGGTCCAGGCTTCCGAGCTTATCGGGTGGTGAAGAGCAGGCAGCAAAGCCCAAAAGCATTGCAAACATCAAATACCTGGAAATCAACTTATTCATTACACTATCCTGATTTTATTCCAAAACAAGGACGAATCTAATCATATAATTTCAGGAGGTGAATTTGTTTTGATACTTTTAGCGATACACCATACACGTCGCTGCATGAAAACATTTGCACTCATCATCCTGGGATTCGCTTTTCCCTTCCTATTAAAAGCCCAGACAACCCCTGTGCAGCCCCGGGACGGAATGGACTGCTCCAATCTGTTTTTCCAGGCATTGCTGGACGAAGATGCCAAAGCATTGGAAAGCCTCGTCTCAAATGATTTCAGCGTGGTGGGTTTGCAGGGACAGCCTATTGAAGGCCGCGCGTTGGTACAGGCAGTTTCCCAAGGCATGATCGTCGTGGAGTCGGGCATGCTTTCCGGTGCACGCACACGTACATACGGGGATGTAACGCTCGTGAACGGAATGTGGGATGTGCGCGCACGCATTGAAAACAATGGGTTCCAGGGAACGCTTTCCTATATGTCGGTTTGTGTGAAGTCCGGCGGGCGCTGGAAAGTGGTTGCTGTGCAGTTTACGCCGGTTCAGTGACTTAATAGCAAACAAGAAAGAGAACCGGTGTGGTTCTCTTTCTCATTTTATCAAATCTCTGATTACTATACGTTCATCAATGATTCACGGCGGCGCATTTTGCCGGCTGGAATCCCGAACATCATTTTAAAGCGACGACAGAAATAAGCGGTGTCTTTGTAACCCACATCCGAGCCGATCGCACGAATGCTTTTCTTGGATGTACGCAGCAAATCAACGGCTTTTTCCATGCGCTGATATTCGATATAATCCTGTGGGTTGATTCCGGTAAGCATTTTGAAATATTGTCCTACGTAATCTTCGGACACGTTCGCAACATTAGCCAAAACCTTATTAGAAAGATCGCCACCCAGATTATCCTTGATGTAAGCGAAAATATCGATCAAACGAGGATCTTTGAAATACGTGCTGTTTGTTACAAGTTGCTCAACAAACAATTTGTTTTTCAAGATGTAGCGAATGATCTCGATCACAACCTCTTCCGTCTTGATTTTGATGATACGGCCTTTTCCCGGTGTATCAAGCATATCTTCTGTCAGGATCTGGTTAATTGTGATCGCGATCTGATCGTCTCTTTTGATCAAAAACGGCGGAACGTCCAGAGAAGTGAAAAAGTTTACTGTATCAAAAACCTTGGCTTCAAAAGATATCAAACCAAATGAGTTAGGCAATTTTCCGATCAATGCCGGATCGTGGCCCGCCTCAATGTAATTATCACGGTTGGTCATGAACTCCTCATTCGAAACGGTCTTGGCAGTTTGCCCATTGCCATATGTCACCGTGGCATGCTTACCACCCGGAATGAAAAGCATATCGCCCTCCTCAACTCTTTGCGACTCTTCAGAACCAAAAGAAACCTCCCCGTCGTATAAAATTGTTAACGAATTCTGGACGTCGTAAAAGTTTTTGATGGTTATCGGTTGCAAAATTCTGATGTGACGCGCTTTCACAAACTTTACCCCCAGCGACTCAATAATCTTATTATAGTCTTCCATACTTGTTTATAATTAAGGGCCCTTTTGACCGTTGTTTCAAATTTTGTACAAATCTAATAAATTGTACAAAACTAATACAAGTATATATTGACAAAAAACTAAAAAAAAGTGATATTTCTGTATCATTTAAATCCAAGATTTCGAATAAATCGGCCAGGATGCCCTAAATCAAATTATTTCAGGAGCTCACGGGCGATTATAAGTTTTTGGATTTCAGAGGTACCCTCATAAATTTGGGTGATTTTTGCGTCGCGCATCAGGCGCTCAACATGATATTCTTTCACATAACCATAACCGCCATGAATCTGGACCGCTTCCGTAGTCAGCCACATGGCGGTTTCAGAGGCATATAGTTTCGCCATTGCCGAGGCTTGAATGTAATCTTTGCCTTCGTCTTTGAGCCGGGCTGCTTTATAAACAAGTAAGCGTGCTGCTTCGAGCCTGGTCGCCATTTCCGACAATTTGAATTGAATGGCCTGGTGCTCGCTGATCGGTTTGCCGAAAGTCTTTCTTTGTTTGGAATATTGAAGTGATAACTCAAACGCGCCTGCCGCAATGCCAAGTGCCTGCGCCGCAATGCCGATCCGGCCACCATTCAATGTGCTCATGGCAAACTTGAAGCCGAACCCATCTTCTCCAATTCTGTTTTCCTTAGGCACTTTCACGTCTGTAAAAAGCAACGACGTGGTGTCGGATGCCCTGATGCCCATTTTGTTTTCTTTTTTACCAACCACAAAACCTTCCAGTCCCTTCTCTACAATCAGCACATTGATTCCCTTATGTCCCTTTTCAGGATCGGTTTGCGCCATAACGAGGCAAATGTCCGAAGTGGCGCCGCTCGTGATCCAGTTTTTAGTGCCGTTCAATAAATAATAGTCGTCCATATCCACGGCGGTCGTGTGCTGGGAAGTGGCATCGGATCCCGCTTCCGGCTCCGACAAGCAGAATGCACCGATCATTTCGCCCGTGGCAAGCTTGGTGAGATATTTCGCTTTCTGTTCAGGCGATCCAAACATTTGCAGTCCCCAGCAAACCAGCGAATTGTTGACCGACATAATCACGCCTGCGGACGCATCCACCTTGGAAATTTCCTCCATAGCGATCACATAGGAAAGCGTGTCCATGCCTCCGCCGCCATATTCCGGCGAAACCATCATGCCCAGAAACCCCAGCTCGCCCATTTGCCGGAGGAGAACTTTGTCAAATTTTTGCTCATCATCCCGCTCAATGACGCCGGGGAATAAATGATTTACAGCAAAATCGCGGGCTGCTTCCTGAACGGCGACATGCTCTTCACTGAGGTTGAAATCCATTCCAAATAACTGTGCATGATATGGCATGACGTGATTATTTATGTTAAGTTTGCTCAAATTTTGCTGCAAAAAATGCCTGTTCTTACCGTTTTTTATACAAAACTCCTTCTTAACCTTCTGCTCACGTTTGGAATAATCTGGACGATCAGCAAGTCGGGGCTCTTCGCTAAATGGCAAAAAGAGAACGAAAAAGTGGTTTTAGGGATTGCTTTTGTTTTGCTTAGACTCATTCCCTGGATAGGCATTTTCCTGATCGTTAATGAAGATCCGAGAGGTGACATTCCTTTCTTTTTTTACAAAGCGGAAGCTGCAAAGGCAGGCGGCTTCGTGTATCGCGATTTCTGGTCTTACCATGCGCCGCTGTATGCTTACATTATAAGCATACCAGTCTGGATCTGGCATAATTCCCGTGCCATTGTGCTATTTATGGTCCTTATGGAAAGCTTTATACTCTGGCTTACTTACAGCACCTATAAAAGCCGGATTAACAATGCTTTACAACTGGCTGTCATTTATTATATGCTTCCTGCCGGGTTTATGTACATTCTCGTGGATGGACAGGAAGAGGTTTGGTTTTGGGGCGCTGCATTGATTATCTGGCGCTTTACCATTAAAAAACCCGTTAATTACGAAGTCGGCATCGGGCTGCTGTATGCTTTGGCGCTACTGACGATCAAGGTAACCTTTATTTTCTTATTGCCTGCACTTTTGCTGGTTGTCAAAAAACCAATCAAAATGCTTTTGGTAATGGCAGCGGTTGGGCTGCCGGCCGTTGGATTTCTTTACTGGCAGATCGGTGATCTGTTTTTAATGCCTATTCAGCATACGGAGCAGCTAATGACGCCTAATCTGTTTTCAATAACAAGACCATTTGTTGAGCTGTTTTATACGGTTGACGAGAAAAAATCAACCATGATCAACTGGATTGGGCTGTTGTTCACGGTTTTCGTTCCTGCATTTATGGCTTATAAAGCGCGGCATCGGCATATTAATGAAGTGCTTCCCGGCATTTTCATTGCCTGTTTTGTGTGTATGATGATTTTCCAGGCAAGTGCCATGGGTGCTTATCTGATCGCTTACCTGATGGCCGTTCTTTTTGAGATCATTGATGTCCGGAAAACATTCCACGTCGTGGTTTTACTGGCAGTGAACTGGCTTACGGTGGTGCAGCCGTTTGTTTGGGTTTATATCAAACAGCCTGCCTACACGTCTCTGGGCATGTTCAGCAACGTTTCCTACTTATTCGAATATTGCCTGCAAATCCTCAATGTGCTGTGCTTTTTCTGGATCCTGCGAGAAACTTACCGCAAAGTGGTTTCTGAAAAACTGACAACTGCATGAGCATCGTCCTGGCAAAACTAGGCATCAGCCTGATTTGTATCTTACTGGTTGGGATTGTTCTTTTCAAAAAGGATGCACTTACAAAATGGCTGGAAAATAAGTCTGTTAATGTAATGTTAGCCGCTGGCTGGGCTCTTTTCCGGCTTGCACCTTTCATATTAATCTATCTTATTGCCGGCCTCGAACCTACTTCCGACGTCAATGGCTTTTGGGACGAAGGCAGCAAAGCATCATTAGGGCAAATCGTTTACCGCGATTTCTGGTCGCCCTACTCGCCTCTTTATCCCTACTTTTTGGGCGCATTCCTGAAAATCTGGTATCATCCCAAAATGATCGTGTTAACCATGGCGATCATGGATGGCGTTGCGTTGTGGGCTTCTTACCATTTTTTCCGTCCGTTTCAATCGCGCGGCATTTTCCTTTTCAAATCGCTGCTTTATTATCTTTTACCGGGCGGGCTGGTGCTTTGCATTATCGGTGCTCAGGAAGATGTTTGGATGTGGCTGTTTGTGATCCTGGCTTATCTCGTGCGCGAGCGGACATTGCGGGTTGAATGGTATGCATTGGTCTTAGCATTGGGATTGCTGATGACGAAGGCCATTTTTGTGCTCATTCTGGTGCCGTTGTTTATTTTGGAAAAACATAAATTAAGGCTGGTTATTCCTATGGCCATTGTGGGCGTGATTTCGCTTGCTATTCTTTATCCGCTGGTGGGCTGGGAGTTTACCCAACCGCTGGACGAAGCCAAAACCTTGCGGGCGCCAAACATTCCGGCCATCATTAACCCCTGGTTTTTCAATCACATTGGTGTCGGCGAGAAGTTCTGGAACTGGATCGGGCTTGTGATTTCGGTTGGATTGGCTTGTCTGGCAGCATTAAGGCTTCAAAAAGCTGATTTTCGGGTCATGTTATCCCGCGTCTGGATTGTGCTTTATGCAACCATGATGATCGTCCAGCAAAGCGCTTACAGCAACTACATTTTCCTGTTTCTGATCCCGCTGGTTTTTTATGTAATTGATTGGAAAAGCCCGATGCAGGTTACATTATTGCTCATTTTCAATGTGCTGTGCGTGGTGCATCCTTCGTATTGGTGGCGGCTTGGTATGCCTTGCTATATGACGCCGTTTGATACATTTGCGTCGTTGGAACTGTTTGTCGATTACGCTATGCAGGTTTGCATTGTGTTGCTGACAGGTTATTTTATATGGCTAGCATTCCCCAAGAGAGAGGCGGCATTGTATCATTCAAAATCATAAGCTTCTTATACATTACAAAAAAGCCTTCACTATGAACGAAGGCTTTTTGCATTGGAAAGAATAGTAATGCTATTCTATCGTATCAAAACCGCAATAGGGTACCAGCGCGGCGGGGATTTTAACTGTTCCGTCGGCTTGCTGATTGTTTTCCAGCAATGCGGCTACAATGCGCGGCAATGCGAGTGCAGAGCCGTTTAATGTGTGCAGCAGCTGCGTTTTCTTGTCGGCAGTTTTATATCTCAATTTCAACCGGTTGGCCTGGTAAGTTTCGAAATTGGAAACAGAACTGCATTCCAGCCAGCGCTCCTGCCCGGCGGACCAGACTTCAAAGTCGTACGTAAGAGCCGATGTAAAGCCCATATCCCCTCCGCAAAGCCGCAGAATGCGGTAAGGCAATTCCAGCTTGGTCAAAAGACCTTTCACATGCTCCACCATTTCATCCAGTGCTTTATAAGAGTCTTCTGGCTTATTAATCTGCACAATTTCGACTTTATCAAACTGGTGCAAACGGTTCAAGCCCCGCACGTGTGCGCCCCAACTGCCCGCTTCCCTGCGGAAACAGGGTGTATAAGCAACATTCTTCACCGGAAGCTCGTTTTCCGCAACGATCACGTCGCGATACAGGTTGGTAACCGGCACTTCTGCTGTTGGAATCAGGTAAAGGTCGTCCTGCGCATCGTGATACATCTGGCCTTCCTTATCCGGCAACTGGCCCGTAGCAAAACCCGAATCTGCATTGACTACAATTGGCGGCTGCACTTCTGTGTAACCCGCCTTTCCGGCTTCGTCCAGGAAAAAAGCGATCATTGCTCTTTGGAGCCTGGCTGCTTTTCCTTTATAAACTGGAAATCCGGCACCTGAAATTTTGTTTCCTAATTTAAAATCAATAATCGGCGCCTGGTTTTTTCCAAGCTTTTCAATCAGCTCCCAATGGGGCAATGCGCCTTGTGGCAAAACGGGCTTTTCACCTGCTTCAAGCACATTCACATTGTCTTCGGCCGTTCTTCCTTCCGGCACGCTCTCATGCGGCAAATTAGGCAGCTTAACGAGCTCTTGAAGCAACCTGGCCTCAACTTCCTTATGCGATTCGTCCAATGACCTGGAACGCTCTTTCAATACTGCAGTTTCAGCTTTTGCAGCTTCCGCTTCGGCTGTTGCTCCGGCTTTCATGAGTCCACCGATTTCCTTGGCTTTTGCATTGGACTGGGCCAATGTCTCGTCCAGGTCCTGCTGTAGACCTCTGCGCTTTTTATCCAATTCTATAATCAGGTCCACAGCTTCTGCTGCGTCTTTGAAATGCTTTTTTGTTAATCCGGCGATTGTGAAGTCACGGTTTTCGCGGATGAAATTCGTTTGTAACATATCAGGGTGCTGTAAAAATGTCCTTCATTGCATCTTCGTAGTAAAACAGTCGCTCATTAAGCACATTCAATGCTTCTGCCTTGTATTTGGAATGGATGAGCAGCGATAAGTTATGTTCTGATGCACCATACGAAATCATTCGTATAGGAATGTTTTTCATCGCATCCAGCACTTTTAAAGCAATTCCTTCCTTGTCTGCACTGAAATTTCCTACAATACAAATGATATTCTGATCGCGATCATGTTCCTCCAAATCAGCAAATTCGCGAAGCTCCGCAGTGATCTGTTCCAGGTTTTCAGAATTGTCGATCGTCACTGAAACCGAGACTTCGGAAGTGGTGATCATGTCGACAGGTGTTTTGTATTTTTCAAAAATTTCAAACACCCTACGAAGGAAGCCGTAGGCATTCAGCATACGGGTCGAATGAATGTAAATCGCGGTAATGTTATCTTTTGCCGCAATTGCCTTAATGTCGCGGTCCGAAGTCTGGTTTGCGATCAATGTGCCGGGCGCTTCGGGCTGCATGGTGTTTTTCAACCTAACCGGAACACCACGAAGCTTCGCTGGCGTGATCGTGCTTGGGTGCAAAATCTTCGCTCCGAAATAAGCCAGTTCTGCCGCTTCTTCAAATGTCAGCTCGCGAATCGGGAAAGTTCTTTTTACAATGCGCGGATCATTATTATGCATTCCGTCAATGTCGGTCCAGATCTGGATTTCATCGGCACGGATCGCGCCACCAATAAGAGAAGCTGTGTAATCGGAGCCTCCCCTTTTCAGGTTATCCACTTCTTCTCGCGGGTTCCGGCAAATGAAACCCTGGGTAATGATGGTCTGCTTGTCTGTATATTGATTTAAAATCGTTACCAACTTATCTTCAATAGTTGCCAGTTCCGGCTCGCCGTCTGCATCGATGCGCATAAAATCAAGCGCAGGCAGCAATACTGAGTTTTCTCCTTTTTCTTCCAAATAAGCCTGGAACATTTTGGTGCTCAGGATTTCGCCTTCTGCAACCAGTTCCTTTTCCTGCTTAATGGTGAAAGGCTTGATGCCGATGAGCGACTTGATAAAGCCGAATTCCGTCTCCACAATGTTCGTTCCCTCTTCCAAACCCTGCTCTGTGGCGTACAACTCTTTGATAAAAAGCTGGTAATGTGCTTTCAAATCATCCATAAGTGAGTTTGCCTTGGCATCATCATAAGCTTTTGCAGCCTCACCGATGGCGATAAGCGCATTGGTAGAACCCGATAATGCGGACAAAACAACGATTTTACGATTTGGATCGCTGTTAAGAAGTTCGCGGATTGAATGCATGCGTTCCGGCTTTCCTACCGAAGTCCCGCCAAATTTCCAGACTTGCATATTTAATGATTGAATGAGAGAATGAGTGAATGATTTAAAAACTTAATGATCTAACGATCTATAATCCCTTAGTAAGCGCCCGCCGTGGCGATCTGATTGTATAAGCCCAGCATTTTAATCGCTGTGATTGCGGCTTCGTCGCCTTTGTTTCCGTGGACGCCGCCTGCGCGGTCCAGGGCTTGTTCCATATTATTGGGCGTCAGGACTCCGAAGATAATGGGCTTGCCTGATTTCAGACTTACATTGGTAATTCCTTGTGCCACAGCGTGATTAATATAATCGTTGTGCTTGGTTTCACCCTGGATCACTACGCCTAATGCGATCACTGCGTCAATGTCCCTGCGTTCTGCGAACCATTGTGCACCTAATGTGAGTTCAAAACTGCCCGGCACATTGCCTCTTTCAATGTTCTCCGGAGAAGCTCCGTTATTGATCAATGTTTGGTAAGCTCCTTCAAAAAGCTTCTCGGTCACCTCGGTATTCCATTCGGCAACGAGAATTCCAAACTTTTTTGAGCTAATGTCAGGCAGGCCTTCCGTTTTGAAAACACTTAAATTCTTATCAGCACTCGACATAATGAATCAGCAGATTATTGGATGTAAATGATTGATTGGGCAAATAAAAAAAGGATAAAACCTTTGTCGGCTTTATCCTTTTCAGAAACAGTAATGGTTAACCATTATTTGCCGACCTGTCCCTCTAATACTCCCATGTATTTCTTCGCGTTTACCACTTCCGAGGAAAGAGGAAACTCGTCGATAACACGTTTATATGTGGACACCGCGTCAGCAGGCTGGTTGGCTTTTTCTTGTGCGATAGCTAATTTCATTAAATAAACCGGCGTGAAATATTCGTTTTTCTCATAGTCGGCAGCCTTTTTGTAAAAAGAAATAGCCTCAGCAGGTTGATTTTTTTCAAGATATGCGTCGCCGATCAATGATTGTGCACGCGCGTGGACCAAAAGATCAGATGAGCTGAATGATTGAAGATGCTTGATCGCATCATCATATTTTCCTTGCTTTAATAATGCAACTCCGGCATAGAAATTCGCCAGGTTACTAGCGTCAGTTCCTTTATAAGAATCAGCGATAGACAAAAGTCCTTCATTGCCACCGCTTCCGTTTAATGCTTTTTGTAATGAGTCAGCTTCAAAATCGTAAACGACATTTGCAAGTGCATCCTGGGCCGTGCCTTCCTGACCATCGATGTAAAAACGATATCCGGCAAAAGCGACAACTGCTAGCACAACTGCCCCTGCTATCCCTAAAACTATCTTGCGATTTTTAATAAAAAAAACCTCCGCCTTATTGATCTGGCCAGCTAATGCTTCCGGAGTTTCAATAATTTCAAGCCCGGATTCGTCCGTGTTTTTCTTGCTCATATCAATTAATTCGATTTTGGAGTGCAAAGTTATGAAAACTAAACGAAATTTTATTGCTAAAAAACATCGGAATAAACAAAAAAAACAGCACATCGGATAACCGATGCGCTGTCGCTATTTGAAAAGCTAAATATCAGATATACAAAGGAAATTGTTTCATCCAGTTATTGATCTCACCTTTCACAGCAGCGATCTTAGCATCCTGATCGTGATTAACCAGCACAGTATCAATGAAATCCACAATGCGTTCCATATCAGTTTCGACCATTCCGCGCGTAGTTACCGCAGCAGTTCCAACACGGATACCTGATGTGATCATCGGTGATTTATCGTCAAAAGGCACCATGTTCTTATTAATGGTAATGTCTGCCTTGATCAATGTATTTTCTGCCAGTTTACCTGTTAAGCCTGGGTTCTGACCATTTTTCGTCCGAAGGTCGATCAGCATCAAATGGTTATCTGTTCCGCCGGAGATAATGCCGTAACCTTTATCTACAAATGCTTTGGCCATTGCCTGAGCATTCTTTTTCACCTGAACTGCGTAGTTATAGTAACCTTCGCTCAATGCTTCCCCGAATGCAATCGCCTTAGCAGCAATGATATGCTCCAAAGGTCCACCCTGTGTTCCAGGAAATACACCGGAATCCAAAAGCGAAGACATTGTGCGCAGCTGGCCTTTTGGCGTTTTGATACCAAATGGGTTTTCAAAATCATTACGCATCATGATCACACCACCGCGAGGGCCGCGAAGTGTTTTGTGCGTTGTGGTTGTTACAATGTGGCAATGATCAAACGGATCATTCAATAAACCTTTGGCGATCAAGCCGGCAGGGTGAGCAATATCCGCCATCAATAATGCACCAATCTGATCTGCGATTGAGCGCAAACGTGCGTAATCCCAGTCGCGGCTATATGCGGAAGCTCCGCAGATCAAAAGTTTTGGACGCTCTCTTACAGCCGTTTCCTCTACTTTATCCCAATCTATTAATCCTGTTTCGGCTTCTACACCGTAAAATATAGGCTGAAAATATTTACCTGAAATGTTAACCGGCGAGCCGTGCGTTAAGTGACCACCATGCGAAAGGTTAAAACCCATGATTTTATCGCCGGGATTCAGGCATGCAAGAAACACAGCTGTATTCGCCTGTGCGCCTGAATGCGGCTGAACGTTTGCCCAGGTTGCTCCAAAAAGCTCCTTCAAACGGTCAATTGCAATTTGTTCTATCTCATCAACAACCTCACAGCCACCATAGTAACGCTTACCTGGCAATCCTTCTGCATATTTGTTTGTCAACACGCTTCCAGCTGCTTCCATAACCTGCCTGGACGTGAAGTTCTCAGAGGCGATGAGCTCGATGCCAGATTCCTGACGATGTTTTTCTCTATTAATAAGATCAAAAATGGTGGTGTCACGTTCAACGCTTGTGAGTGTAGACATGGGTTGTATTGGGAAAATGGTGTGATGATTTCGTAGATTTGGGTGCAAAAATAAGAATATTTCTGGATGCGTTTATTTTTTAAATTATTTTAATAATATTCGTTTTGAGTTGTATTTTTGCTCTCCATTTCCTACCCTGTCTATTCATAAACTCTTATAAATAAATTCAAGCATAATATGAGCCAGCAATCGGTGAATTCACAAACAATTTTGATGCAAGCTTCCAATAACGGGAAGGGAACGCCCGGAACGATCGGACAGCCAATCACCTACGAAAAAATACCGACTCAAATTTTCGCCGATTCCAAAGAGGCTTCCAATGCAGTGGCAAAGGAAATTGCAGACTTGATCCGCCAGAAGCAGAAAGAGGGTAAGAAATGTGTTTTGGGCTTAGCGACTGGATCATCACCGAAAACGGTTTATGCAATTCTCGTGCGCATGCACCGGGAAGAGGGTTTGAGTTTTAAAAACGTAATCTCATTCAACCTGGATGAATATTACCAAATGGAACCGGAATCGATTTACAGTTACCACCGGTTCATGAAAGAGCAACTGTTTGATCATGTCGATATTCCGAAAGAAAACTATTTCCTTCCGGACGGCACCGTTCCTCCTGCATTGCTACGTGATTACTGCACATCTTATGAAAATAAAATAAATGCCGTAGGCGGCCTGGATTTCCAGCTTTTGGGGATCGGGGGAAATGGTCACATTGGTTTCAACGAACCAGGATCGCTGATTAATTCACGTACAAGGCTGATCACACTCGATCATTCTACGCGTGTGGCGGCCGGGATGGAATTTGGCGGGCTGCATAATGTTCCCCGTAAAGCGATCACATTGGGTGTTGCGCCGATTTTGAACGCGCGCCGCATTGTGCTGCTGGCCTGGGGTGAGAGAAAAGCTTCGGTGATCCGCGGAGCGGTGGAAGGACCTGTTACAGAGCTAAATCCGGCTTCGTATTTGCAGGCGCATCCGGACGTTTCTTTCGTTGTGGATGAAAGTGCTGCTTCTGAACTTACCCGCATTAAAACGCCTTGGGCAGTTGATTCGGTGGTTTGGGATAATAAAATGATCAAAAAGGCGATCACGCATTTATCCAGCTCGCTGAACAAGCCGATTCTTAAACTGACAGATAAAGATTACAATGATAATGGTATGAGCGATTTGCTGGCGCAATATGGTTCCGGCTATGAGATCAATATCAATGTATTTAATCAATTACAACATACTATTACCGGATGGCCGGGCGGTAAGCCAAATGCAGACGACACGCACCGTCCTGAAAGAGCGCAGCCATCTAAAAAACGCGTATTGATTTTCAGTCCGCACCCGGATGACGACATTATCTCCATGGGTGGAACATTCCAGCGATTGGTGGATCAGGGACATGAGGTGCATGTGGCTTATCAAACTTCCGGTAACATTGCCGTGGCCGATGATGAAGCATTGCGATTTATCGATTTCGTAGTTGACTTCAATAAAGGATTCGGAATCGACAGCCCGCAAGCGAATCAGATGTTCCTGGATGCGAAGGAGTTTTTGAAACATACAAAAGACAGCGAAATTGACACGCCTGAGATCAGGAAGGTGAAAGGATTGCTTCGTCAGGGTGAAGCCAAGGCAACTTGCCGTTTTGTTGGCATCCCTACAAGCCAGGCGCACTTCCTCAACATGCCTTTTTACGAAACAGGGACAGTTCAGAAAAAACCGATCGGTGAAGAGGACATTAAGATCATTGAAAACCTGATCGAAGAAATTAAGCCGCACCAAATTTATGCAGCCGGTGACTTCGCCGATCCGCACGGAACGCATAAAGTATGCTGGGACGCTATTGAAGCTGCATTACAGCGCTCGAAACATAAAAATTTCATGAAGGATTGCTGGGTATGGTTGTACCGCGGCGCATGGGCTGAATGGGATATTTATGAAATCGAAATGGCTGTTCCAATGAGCCCGGATCAGGTTTTGAAAAAACGTCAGGGAATTTTCAAACACCAGTCGCAAAAAGACGGCGTTGTGTTCCAGGGCGAAGATTCGAGGGAATTCTGGCAGCGGGCGGAAGAGCGTAACCGCGCTACCGCACACTTGTATGATGAGCTTGGCTTAGCGGAATACGAGGCGATGGAAGCTTTTGTGAGGTGGAAATTCTAAGATTTTAATATATAAAGTAAAAGCCCGATGTGAGAACACCGGGCTTTTACTTTATATATCTTTTTGCATTTATAATTCCATATCCATCCACATTCGCTGGGCCATTTTTTCGACCATTTTCACAACGCCTTCGATGGCGCCGAAGATTATGCAGAGCGGCAGAATAATTGGCAAAAATATGAGCCACTGCAATGCCATCGTAAAGTTAAATCGTTTTGAAATTGGCGTTTTCATATCAGGTTCAGGTTATTAACATAGGAGTTTGATATCCCAAGTTAGCGTTTTTATTTATTGCCAACAAAGTAATTCTCCAAAAACGTTCGAAAAATGTAGAAAATTTTTATAAACAATGTAATTATTCTATTGTAGATTCTACTAAAAGCAAGTGCTACAAGGTTGCTACCCGCCGAAATTGAACCCGCTCTTAAAAAATTTTTGTTTATTTGTTATAGTTAAATAAATCAAAATTCAGACATGCCGTCTTCCGACATCATACAATTATTACCAGATTCCATAGCCAATCAAATTGCCGCCGGCGAGGTTGTTCAGCGACCTGCATCGGTGGTGAAGGAGCTTATGGAAAATGCAATTGATGCGAAGGCGAGCCATGTACAGGTTATTTTGAAAGAAGCTGGCAGAACATTGATCCAGATCATCGACGACGGCTCCGGAATGTCTGAAACAGATGCCCGTATGAGCTTTGAGCGGCATGCTACTTCGAAGATACGGCAGTCGGAAGATTTGTTCAGGATCCGAACAATGGGCTTCCGGGGCGAGGCGCTTGCTTCCATTGCCGCTATTGCACAGGTCGAGCTCAGGACACGTCAGGAATTTGATGAGCTGGGCACAATGATCCGGATCGACGGTTCGGAGATTAAGGCGCAGGAAGCAGTTGCTTGTCTGAAAGGCACCAATCTTTCGGTTAAGAACCTGTTTTTCAACGTTCCTGCACGACGCAATTTCCTGAAATCCAATTCGGTTGAAATGCGTCATGTCCTGGATGAATTTCAGCGCGTCGCGCTCGCACACCCGCAGGTTGCCTTTACATTACATCATAATGATACGGAGGTTTTCAACCTGCAATCGGGCAAGCTGGTTAAGAGAATTGTTGACATTTACGGGAAGAGTTATCGAGAGCAACTTGCTTTTTGTCAGGAAGATACGTCCTACATCAGCGTTCGGGGATACATTGGCAAGCCTGAATTTGCCAGAAAAACACGCGGCGAGCAGTTCTTTTTTGTAAACGACCGCTATGTGAAGCATAGTTACATGCACCATGCGGTTATCAGTGCATTTGACGGGACTATACCAGAAGGGAGCCATCCATTTTACGTCCTCTTCATTGAAATTGATCCTTCACACATTGATATAAACATTCATCCGACGAAAACGGAGATCAAATTTGATGATGAA
This sequence comes from Dyadobacter chenhuakuii, assembly GCF_023821985.2. Lineage (NCBI taxonomy): Bacteria > Pseudomonadati > Bacteroidota > Cytophagia > Cytophagales > Spirosomataceae > Dyadobacter > Dyadobacter chenhuakuii. The sequence goes on from NZ_CP098805.1 coordinate 4,446,202, forward strand.
AAGTCGGTGTATGCCATTGTAATGGCCGCCGTGAAGAAAGCTGTGGGCGTTTATAATTTATCTCAATCCATTGATTTTGATGATAACATTAATTTTCTGAACCCAACATCATCAGATCAAAACCATAATTTAATTCCAAGAACAGTAATGCCTGACTGGGCAGCGCAATCTAAAAAAGGCGAAAGCGGACAGTCCAGATCGAACCTTACTAATTGGAATAAACTCTTCGAAGGATTACAAAATACCGAAGACCGTAACCGTGAGCTGGCTGCATTTGAAACCAATGCAAGCACAGTTTCGAGGCCATCATTCCAGGAACAGCCAAAAACCATTGCCAGCAAGATCAACAGAATGGCCTCGGAGGTTATTTCTGCGCCGGAAAGCGATGCGGTGCTTTTTCAGCTTCATAACAGATACATTCTTTCCCAGGTCAAAGACGGCATTATGCTCATTGACCAGAAGGCGGCTTATGAAAGGATCCTCTACGAACGATATCGTAAGATGCTTACAAATCGGAATGGTGCGTGTCAACAGTTGCTTTTTCCGAAAACGATCAGGCTGACGCATTCGGATATGCAGCTTGTGAATGAGACGAAAAAGGAGATCAGGAGCCTGGGTTTTGAATTTGATGAGTTTGGATCCAATGAACTGATCATTCGGGGAATTCCGGCGGATTTACCGGAGGAGAGTGAGCAAGATCTTTTTGAAGAGCTGATCGAGCAACTTAAACAAAGCTACTCCGACCTTAAACTGAATAAACCCGAAAGCCTTTCGCGCTCACTGGCCAGACGCTTTTCTGTTCGTTATGCAGTAAAACTTTCGTTTGTAGAAATCCACACTTTAATTGACCAGCTTTTTGCATCCACGGACCCCAACAGAACGCCTAGCGGAGAAGCAATCATCGTGTTGCTCACAATGGACAAACTTACCAGTATATTTAAAGCCTGACGAACAAAAATATAGGGTCATCAGTTATTGAATAAATCTTGATTAAACACAAAATATGTTATCCATAACCCCTACTGTCAAGAATTTACTTATTCTCAATATTCTCTTTTTCGTAGTTGATTCCTACATTTTTAATCTTACCAATGTCTTTGCGCTGCGGTCTGTGTTTTCCCCTGCGTTTCTGCCGTTTCAGTTTGTAACGTACATGTTCTTGCATGGGAGCTTTGGGCATTTGTTCAGTAATATGTTCGGGTTATTTATGTTCGGACCATTGCTTGAGCGAGGCTGGGGGCCAAAGAAATTTTTGTTCTTTTACTTTTTTACGGGCATAGGGGCAGGAATGCTGTTCTCCGGGATTGATTATTTTGAAAACAGTCAGGTTAGGCAGGCTGTTGAAATATTTACTCAAAATCCGACGCCGGATGGACTCGTGGATTTTATGAGTAAACATGCTGAAAGAATTTACGAAGCCAACCTTGATTTTTTAAATAAGTTTGAAGAAAATCCAACAAATTCTGGCTACATTCAACAAAGTGTAGCGTTCGTAAATAGTTATTATCAAAGTTTGATCAATACGCCGCTGGTTGGTGCTTCGGGAGCAATTTTCGGCATCCTAATGGCGTTTGGTTTATTGTTTCCGAATACTGAGCTTTTCCTCCTTTTTGTTCCGTTTCCGATTAAGGCTAAATATTTTGTCGCTTTTTACGGGTTGTACGAATTATACGCTGGATTTCAGAATGCTCAGTCAGACAATGTCGCGCATTTTGCGCACATCGGAGGAATGCTATTTGCCTATATATTATTGCGTTACTGGAATACGCAAAGAACAAATTTCTATTGAGAGATGAGCAATATTGTTGATGACGTAAAGAGGGAGTTTGCCAAATCAGAGAATGCACTTGTAAAGATAATCCTTGTTAATGTCGCGGTCTTCCTGACTTTGCTGCTATTAAAGATTATTCTGACTCTTTCTCAATCCGCAAATGTTTACACTGCGGTGATTAATACGCTGCAACTTCCCGCAGCAACCGATGAGTTTTTGTACAGGCCCTGGACGCTGATCACTTATTTTTTCACACACGATGATATTTTCCATATCCTCTTCAATATGCTGTTCCTCTATTGGTTTGGAAAGCTTATTGATGAGTATTTGGGTGCAAAGCGTGTTATAGCGCTGTATATGCTTGGCGGGATAGCAGGCGGGCTGATTTACATTGTCCTTTACAATGCATTACCTTACTTCCAGGCGCACGTAGAGGGATCGAGAATGCTTGGCGCTTCGGCAGCAGCATTTTCCGTGGCAGTAGGTGCTTCTACTTTACTTCCCAACTACACCTTCAACCTTATATTCTTAGGTCCGATCAGGATTAAATTTATTGCCCTTTTTTACATTATCCTTTCTCTTGCGCAAACCGTTGGCCCTAACGCCGGAGGAAATTTAGCGCATTTGGGAGGTGCTTTTGTGGGATATGTTTTTATAAAATTATTACAAAGTGGAACAGACCTTGGCAAGCCATTATATGCTGTGATGAATGTATGGTCCAGATTATTCCGCAAACGTCCTTCTATGCAGGTTACTTACCGCGAAAGACAAGTTTACCGAAGCACAAGTGTTTACTCCTCAGCATCGTCATCCGGAACGATTGAAATGCCTGATCAAACGGAAATTGATTCCATACTGGATAAAATTTCAAAATCGGGCTATGAAAGTTTGACGAGAGAAGAAAAGCAAAAGCTGTTCAAGGCAAGCCAGCAAAAATAAAGTCGGACTTAATGTCCTTATTTGCTTAATTTTGTCTGCATTTATTCCGCAAAAATTTGATTTCAAAAGCTTGAATATGCTTATAAAACCTGGGAAGTTATTAGCTAAAATTGATTCCCCTGAGGACCTACGAAAGTTAGACAGTTCCCAGCTTCCACAAGTATGTAACGAATTACGTCAGTTTATCATTGATAACGTTTCCGTCTATGGCGGGCATTTTGGTGCAAGCCTGGGCGTAGTTGAGTTAAGTGTTGCACTTCATTATGTGTTCAATACACCGGATGATCAGTTGGTTTGGGATGTGGGTCACCAGGCTTATGGTCATAAAATATTAACTGGCAGGCGGGATAATTTCCATTCCAACCGCACATATGGAGGCCTTTCCGGTTTCCCGAGACGCAGCGAAAGTATTTATGATGCCTTTGGGGTAGGACATTCTTCTACATCCATTTCGTCGGCATTAGGAATGGCTGTTGCATCTGCATTAGAGAAAAATTTCGAAAGACAACATATTGCCATTATAGGAGACGGCGCGATGACCGCGGGAATGGCCTTTGAAGGCATGAACCATGCCGGAGCAACAGATTCCAACCTGCTTATCATTTTGAATGATAACTGCATGGCTATTGATCCTAATGTGGGCGCGTTGAAAGAATATCTTACCGATATTACCACTTCTCAAACCTATAATAAATTCAGGGACGAGGTTTGGAATATGCTCGGTAAGATGAGCAATTTCGGTAAGAGCGCTCAGGAGATCGTTTCGAAAGTGGAAACTGTGATGAAAACTGCTATCCTTCGTCAGAGCAATCTTTTTGAATCACTAGGGCTAAGATATTTCGGTCCTATTGACGGCAATGACATCAGTCATCTTACCGAGGTTTTAAAAGACTTAAAAAGCATTCCGGGACCAAAGTTGCTACACTGCCTTACTGTAAAAGGTAAAGGTTATGGCCCCGCTGAAAAAGACCAAACAAAATGGCATTCCCCTGGTATTTTTGATAAGATCACAGGAGAAATTAAAATAAAGGTTTACGATCAGCCGCAAGCACCAAAATATCAGGATGTTTTTGGCAACACTATTGTAGAGCTCGCGGAGCAAAATCCTAAGATTGTTGGTGTAACGCCAGCCATGCCATCCGGTTCATCATTGAACATTATGATGGATGTTATGCCTAAAAGAGCATTTGATGTCGGCATCGCTGAACAGCATGCTGTAACATTCTCCGCAGGAATGGCGACGCGGGGCGAAGTTGTTTATTGTAATATATATTCAACCTTCATGCAACGGGCCTATGATCAGGTTATTCACGATGTCTGCATTCAGGAACTGCCTGTGATCTTCTGCCTCGACAGAGCGGGCTTGGTAGGCGCAGATGGTCCTACCCATCATGGGCTTTATGACATTGCCTTTATGCGTTGCATCCCTAACATGGTTGTTGCTTCGCCTATGAATGAGCAGGAGCTGAGAAATCTGATGTACACGGCGCAGCTGGATTCGTTTCAGTCAGGAAAGCAAGCATTCACAATTAGATATCCCCGTGGTTCGGGCGTAATGCCTAACTGGAAAACGCCGTTTGAAGAAATTCAGATTGGTAAGGGCAGAAAACTGAGAAGTGGTGAAGACATTGCGATTCTCTCATTCGGGCCTCTTGGAAACTTTGCACTGAAAGCTTGTGAAGGGTTGGAATTGCACGGCATTTCGGCAGGACTGTATGATATGCGTTTTACAAAGCCATTAGATGAGGCTCTGCTGCACGAAGTATTCAAATCCTATGACAGGGTCATTACACTAGAAGATGGCTGCTTACAAGGAGGATTTGGCAGCGCTATCATAGAATTCATGGCCGACAACGGATATTCTTCCATCGTAAAGCGGTTGGGCATTCCAGACAATATCGTAGAGCACGGCGAACCAAATGAACTTTACCGCGAATGTGGAGTTGATTCAGAAGGCATCATCAAGGCAGTTCAAGAGTTTTTAAATGCCAGGTCTAATGCTAAGACTATTGTTTTAAATTAGGGATTTACTTAATATGTTTTAACGTGGCTGCTGGGAAACTAAGCAGCCATTTTGGTTTTAACTATCTAACAGAAAGATAAACCAGCGCGTCTTTCCATTGATTGCTGTGTAGAATATAAAATCAGCGTTGTACGCTTGCTATTTACACGACTTGTGAAATGGACTTGTGAAATGAACAATCCCTAGGAAAACGAGCTTACCAAGCACTGAAAACCTGTACTTATGAGAATGGTCTGTCATTGGTATAGTGGGGGCCTGGCTGCACGCCTTTGATGACGCCATCTGCCAACTTTATCTGGTTAGACCCCGCAGGTTTGAACGAAGCGTGCAGGCCAAGCTTCGCAGCGCGGTATCGTCGGCCGTGCCTTAACAATCACAAAAAAAAGACCATCCTTATGAGACGGTCCCATTCACATCTCCGGATTCCCTCAGGCACAAAAAAAGACCATCCTTATGAGATGGTCTTTTTAAGGATCAAGCTGAAAACCTGGGGGGACGTTAAGCATAGAGTTTCGTAAGCCTCAATAGGAAGAATGGGATATCCCGAACACCTCTGGATGACGACCGAAATGCCTTGATCTTCGCATTGAAGGACTCAGCCGAAGCATTCGTACTTCTATGGTTAAAGAAATTGAGAATGTCCAGATAATGCGTCTGAATAGATCTGGCGACAGTTTTAAATGAATCAAGGCGGCAATCTTCCACCTCATTGTACCAGAGTGCCAACTTTTTGAAGGCTTGTTCTTTGGATTTGCCAGTTCGAAAGATCGTTCCCAGTCCCGTTGCCAGCTTGTAGGCTTGATTAATGAGCGGATAAAGCTCAAACAGCAGCTTAGAACGCTGAATTTGCGAAGCAGTCCACTTGTCGTAATGCTTGAAAAGTAAGTACCGGCTTCTTACCAATAGTTGTTTAAGAGTATCACCATTGCCAAGAATTTCAGGTTGATAAAGCAAATTAGCATGCTTTGCAGCTTCAATAGCTTGATTTTCTTGATCCAGTGCCTCCCATCGATACTTGATTCTGACTTCCTGGACGGCATCATAAGCTAATTTCTGGATATGAAAACGGTCAATAACCTTCAATGCCTTTGGGAAACAGCGACTTACGATCATGCCCATATTGGCAGCCATGTCCAAAGTCACTTCGCGCACTTTGCTGCGAATACGTTTGGGTATTTTTCGCAAAATTTCAATCACTGATGCTGCTTGCGTACCCTTCACCATTGCTAACAAAGAGCCTTTCCTTCCTTTTGTGGCCTTATTAGTTACAATAGTATAAAGTTCGCCATTGGAAAGTGAGGTCTCATCGATGCTTAAATATGGACCGGCATTTTCTGGATACAAAAGCCATTCTGCCGCATGCTCACGTTGATCCCAATCCTTGTAATCGCTAATATGGTTTTTATACTGCTCCTGAAGCTGCTTACCGTCCAGATGGAAATACTTGCCTAGCTGCGAGCAGCTGACAGGGTTATTATCAATACAGTCCTTTTAAAAAATCAGCAAACTCTTTGGTCATTCGAGTTCCCTGTTGCACTACATTCCAGTCCCTGCTTACCACCTCACCAGTATCCTTGACTTCCCAGCGGCGGCGCTTGATACAAAGCGTAACACGCTGACTACGAATCGGGAAATCCGGAATGTATATCTCGGGCAGAAAGCCCTTCGACTCTAATTTCCGGTCTTTATATTCGGTGGGAGGAAGGTTCTTTTCTTCTAAGTAAATGTGAAGGCCTGGAATGGCTTCAACGATTCTGGAAAGCTCAAAATACTCGAGGATACCCTCGGGCAATAGGAACTGGGCTAGGGCTAAATACGACTCTTGCAATGTATTCTCAATTGATTCACTGCAAAAAACTACTTTTTTAACGTCCCCCCAACTTTTCGGACTGATCCCCTTTTTAACATTAAGCGATTTCTTGAGGCACAAAAAAAGCCTCACATTTCTGCAAGGCTTTAGTTTTAAGTGGTATTGTGGCGGCTACCTACTTTACCAGGTTTGATCCAAGTATCATCGGCGGTTCTGGGCTTAACTTCTCTGTTCGGGATGGGAAGAGGTGAACACCAGGCCAATAGCCACCAACAAGGTCTTTGTTGGTTTTTATCACTCAACAATATCTTTGAGTAATCAATGTCATATTGGAAGTAGAAGAGATCAAAAAGTGTTAAGATGTTAATGTGCAAGCTCTTGGGTAATTAGTACTGCTCAGCTGAATGTATTTCTACACGTACACCTGCAGCCTATCAACGTCGTAGTCTACAACGACCCTTATGTGGAAGATTCATCTTCGGGCTAGTTTCGCACTTAGATGCTTTCAGCGCTTATCTATTCCCCACATAGCTACCCGGCCATGCCACTGGCGTGACAACCGGTTCACCAGCGGTGGGTCCACCTCGGTCCTCTCGTACTAAAGGCAGCCCCCGTCAATCTTCCTACGCCCACCACAGATAGGGACCGAACTGTCTCACGACGTTCTGAACCCAGCTCGCGTGCCACTTTAATCGGCGAACAGCCGAACCCTTGGGACCTTCTCCAGCCCCAGGATGTGACGAGCCGACATCGAGGTGCCAAACCTCCCCGTCGATGTGAGCTCTTGGGGGAGATCAGCCTGTTATCCCCGGCGTACCTTTTATCCTTTGAGCGATGGCCCTTCCATACAGAACCACCGGATCACTATACCCTGGTTTCCCACCTGCTCGACCCGTCGGTCTCACAGTCAAGCCTGCTTGTACTATTGCACTCCACACACGGTTACCAAGCGTGTTGAGCAGACCTTTGGAAGCCTCCGTTACACTTTTGGAGGCGACCACCCCAGTCAAACTACCCACCATGCACGGTCTCCGACTTTGTCGGATTAGATCCCAGGCCAGCGAAGGGTGGTATTTCAACGTTGGCTCCATCACGCCTGGCGACGCAACTTCACAGCCTCCCACCTATCCTACACATCCCTGACCCGAAAACAATGCAAAGCTATAGTAAAGGTGCACGGGGTCTTTCCGTCCCGTGGCGGGTAAGCGGCATCTTCACCGCTACTACAATTTCACCGAGCTCACGGCCGAGACAGTGCCCAGATCGTTACACCATTCGTGCAGGTCGGAACTTACCCGACAAGGAATTTCGCTACCTTAGGACCGTTATAGTTACGGCCGCCGTTTACTGGGGCTTCGATTCAATGCTTCTCTTGCGATGACATCCCCTCTTAACCTTCCAGCACCGGGCAGGTGTCAGGCCCTATACGTCAACTTTCGTTTTGGCAGAGCCCTGTGTTTTTGCTAAACAGTCGCCTGGGCCATTTCTCTGCGGCCTCTCATCACTGAGGAGGCTCCCCTTCTCCCGAAGTTACAGGGTTAATTTGCCGAGTTCCTTAGCCGTGATTCACTCGAGCACCTTAGAATATTCTTCTCGACTACCTGTGTCGGTTTACGGTACGGGTTGCGTACAGCTGGCGTTTCAAAAGCTTTTCTTGGAAGCGTTTTCGTAAGTTCGCTTCACCCGTAGGTTCTGCTCAACGCACTATTCCGTCAGTACGTACTTACCACAATACTCCGTCACTTTTTCACACTGCATGCAAGGGCAGGAATATTAACCTGCTGTCCATCGAGAGTCGCCTGTCGGCTATCCCTTAGGCCCCGCCTAACCCTCCGTTGATTAGCATAGCGGAGGAATCCTTAGTCTTTCGGTGTGCGGATTTCTCATCCGCATTATCGTTACTTATGCCTACATTTGCTTTTCTCACCAGTCCAGCCCAGCTTACGCCAAACCTTCACCCCTGTGAGAATGCTCCCCTACCGATCGTAATAAATTACTATCGCATAGCTTCGGTAATATGCTTGATGCCCGTTTATTATCGATGCCCGCCCCGCTCGACCAGTGAGCTGTTACGCACTCTTTAAATGTATAGCTGCTTCCAAGCTAACATCCTGGCTGTCTCTGCAGTCGGACCCCCTTAGTTCAACTTAGCATATATTTTGGGACCTTAGCTGATGCTCTGGGTTGTTCCCCTCTCGGACTGGGACCTTAGCACCCCAGCCCTCACTGCCGTGTATATCATAGCCCATTCGGAGT
>NZ_CP098805.1:4460000-4517500 GCF_023821985.2 Dyadobacter chenhuakuii
AAATTACGAGAAGCGAAATTGAAACCATCATTCATAAGGCTTATGATTTCGAGGCGCCGGTTCGGCAGATCAATGAGCAGGACTATGTTTTGGAGCTTTTTCACGGGCCTTCTATGGCGTTTAAAGACTTCGGAGCACGGTTTATGGCGGCAATCATGTCCCATTATTTGCTGCGGTCCAAAAAGCAAATAAACATTCTGGTTGCTACTTCGGGAGACACGGGCGGTGCGGTTGCTCAGGGTTTTTATAAAATTCCGGGCATTTCCGTTACAATTCTTTATCCGAGCGGTAAAGTGAGCGACATTCAGGAAAAACAGCTTACCACATTAGGCCACAATGTAACGGCGATTGAAATCGACGGCACATTTGATGATTGTCAGAAACTGGTTAAAGAAGCTTTCCTGGATCCGGAGCTAAATGCTAAATTTAATCTGGCATCTGCCAATTCCATCAACATTGCGCGCCTTATCCCCCAGTCCTTTTATTATTTCTCAGCTTATGCACAGTTGAAAAAGCTGGGTAAGCCTGTGGTTTTCTCTGTGCCAAGCGGAAACTTTGGAAATTTGAGTGCCGGGCTCCTGGCTTACAAAATGGGCTTGCCGGTCGAACATTTTATTGCGGCCACCAATCTTAATAATGCAGTGCCGCGTTATCTGGAGAGCGGAGCATACGAACCGAGAGCGTCCATCGAAACAGTGTCCAATGCCATGGACGTCGGTAACCCTAGCAACTTTGTGAGACTGCAAAGATTTTTTGAAGATGACTGGACATTGGTAACTAAAAAAATTACCGGATTTTATTTTGACGATGAGCAGACTAAAACTGCCATGCGTGAAGTTTTTGAAAAATCAGAATATGTCATGTGTCCGCACACCGCGGTTGCTTACAAAGGTCTTCAAGAATATCGGAAGCTGAACACTTCAGATTTTACCGGCGTTTTTCTTTCAACAGCTCATCCGGCCAAATTTATCGACCTGGTGGAAGAAACTTTGGAAAAATCTATTGAAATTCCGGAAAGGCTCGAATCATTGCTTTCCATTGAAAAAGTGGCTACGAAAATGGAAGCATCGTTTTCAGACTTCAAAAACTTATTAATGAGCACATTAAGTTGAAAATTTCTTTAAATCAACCGCGTGACATTTGAATATAGGCATTCAATCGCATCTGAGTCCGCATATACTGAAACCAAAAGAGGCAGAAATCATGACGATTCTGCCTCTTTTGGTTTTTGCCCAAGTATTTTTAATTTATCACATCTCCTCTTAAAACTCGGAAACGTTTTCTTGACTCGGCGACAAAAATGCTTCCCGGATATTTTTCCATCAATTCCTGATAGAGCTTCATGGCGAGATCCTTGTCTTTTAATTTTTCCTGATAAAGTTTTGCGGATGCAAACAATGCATCGTCGCCATAAATGTCGTGGCCATATTTTGTCGTCAGCACTTTCAGATTTTCCATCGCCTGCTGGTTGCTGTCGAGTTTCATATATGTTTCCGCGGTGAGCCATAGGATCTCATCTGCCAGGCTATGATTTTGATATTTGGTATAAAGCTGTTTCAATGTGTCGAGCGCTTCGAACTTTTTATTTTGGAACAACAGCAGCTCCACAGACGAATATTGCTTCATCGCCGCTTCCGTGCTATCCAGGCCGGTATTATCCATAATAAGCAGCGACAGTTCATTGGCATCATTCGCAATTTCCCGGGAAGTGGCTTTTTTCAAAATGTCCAGCACGGCTTTGGCCAGCTCAAACTCTCCCTTATAATAATGCAGCTTCGCATTTCTCAACTTCGCTTCATAACCTAACAAGTCATCCTTCTGCGATTTCTCAACTTGTGAGTACACCAATGTCGCCTCCCAGGGTTCGCCTTGCAACAGGTAAATATCGCCGAGGTCAAGCTTGCATTTGTCTACAAAATTTTTCTCGGTTTTGCCTGCATCTATAGCTGTGTTGAGGATTTCAATTGCCTTTTTGAAATCATCCATATAAAAGGCATTCAGGATCGCCATATTCCGAAGCGCCTCTACGGTCCGTACATTCACCCCGAGTTCATCCACCAATTGCTGATACTGTCCAAGGAGCTTTTGCACCTCGCTGCGCTTGATCGGATACGTATTTTTGACCTGCTCCTCGCGCGCAAAAATAGCCATTCTGCGGGCAACCGGATAAAGTTGACCTTTGGGATATTCCTTTACCAAATGGTCGAAGATGGTGCCGGCATTATTATAATCAACATTCTGAAGAGCCAGCATACCCAGGTTGTATAGCCTTGACCCATTATGTTTAAATCGTTTGTCAAGCGAGCGCTCTTGTATGAATGCTTTGTAAAAATCCTTCTTCTGGATCTGATACCAGATGAGTAATTCATTATAAAAACCTTCGGCAGGGAATTTCTGGATTTTATCATATAGCACCTTTTCCAATAATGCCTGCTCCTTTTCATCTTTCGTAAAGTCCTGCAGCATGTTTTGGACAACCTCTATATTCTGGTAACGCATGCCGTAAGACAAGAGCTCATCAATCATCTGTTCCGGTGCATTGAGGTCGCGGTAAACACTGGCTAGTTCCAGCTGAAAAATGTCAGTTCGCTTCGCAGCTTCCCTGGCTTCTATCAATATTTGCTTCGCATATTCAGGTTTATTCATAGCCCTGAACTCTTCCGACAAATCGCGTTTAAGCTCAATCCTGGTGCCGGATGCAGCAATGCTCTGCTCAACTCTTTTTGCAGCTTCCTGGGCCTTCCCCTGGCCTTCCAGCATGACACTCCAATATAACTGATACCAGCTCGCATTAGGCGCATCATTTTTGGTCTGTTTTTTGAAAAACTGCTCGCCGTCGCCCCAGGCCTTTGTCTTGATAATGCAGTTCGTGTAATTCTTCAGTGCATTCTTTTCAAATGTTGTTTTCAAAAAGCTCGTATAGTAAGTCAGCGCTTTCGGACAATCATTATTTTTAAAATACTCCTCAGCCATCTCTTTCTCCGACTGCCCCACCGCGGCCGCCCCGGAAAGAAGTAATCCCATCAATACCCAACTCGAAACCTTTTTCATAATAGATAAAAAAAATTTTTCTTTAGTTATTATCACTTACTATGTCTGTGGATAAGGGGATAATTGGTTTATCCACTGCAGATTAACATAGTTATCCACAGATTGTGAATAACTATAGGGGTTTATCCACTTAAGCTTTTAGAATTACCAACATTTAACTTGCTGAATTACAAGTTATGAATTTATCTGTTCACACTTCAGTGTTGGTAACGTAGCGGTCGGAGTGTTTTGTCTTATCCACATTAACTAAAGTGTATCAACGCGGTGTTAACTTCATTTTAGATTACATTTACCCACACAAGTAGGCAGATCGATTTTTTATCCACAGTTATTAACGCTTATCCACACAATTGTTAACAATTTCAACCCATTTACCAACAAAATTTACGGGTTATTCACATAGTTATCCACACTTAGTGTATAAGAAATTGAGAAAATTTCACTTTGGTAGCGTCGCATTGATGTCATTTAATTCAAAATTAGCCTTCAAAAGAATTTTATCGGGGAGATAGTAGATGGTTTCGGGCTGCTTGTCCTTATCGAGCTCTCCTGTGTCCCAGCGCCGGTTGCGGTTGGCATCCAGCGTCACCCGAATGTAGTATTTGCCCTGCGGGATGTTAATGAAAGTGTATGGCGTTGTGTACTGCGTCTCTATCAGTTTATATTGCTCGTCGACGAGCTCAATAATGTAGCGCATGGCCGTGTCTGCATTGACAATGGCCCCTCTTATCTGCCCATAATTTTCTTCCTTTAAAACCGGATGCTTAATAAGCGTTTTGGGCAATGTGTCGCCTTCAACACTTAGCATACTGCCCTTTGGGAAGTCCCATTTGATGGTGTCTTTTGCGAATGATTTTGCGTCGATGGTTAATGTGGTACGCGTCGGATCCCAGCGATATTTGAATGCGCTGAGCGGCTCGTGCGTAAGGCTGTCCGTAATAAGTGTAATGTTCTTATCATCCAGGAACTGGATGGGCTTATTGAGATTAAGGGTGTAAGTAAATGTGTTGGTAAGCGCCTTATTTCCTTCCGGTTTTGTCGTCATATTCAATGGATCCCGCTGCCGCTCCTTCCCTCTTTGTGCTTGAAATGCGATCTTTTGTTCAAAATCAGTCACTGTTCCGAGTGAGTCTGTAACGGTCAGCTTTACTAATGTAGAATCCGGATGCGGCTGCACATTGAAAAACTTTAATGCTGCTCCATTTTCGAGCATATAGGGCAAAGTGTCGTTGTTCATAAATTTCACATCCACTTTTTCAATTGACTTACTGAAAACAACTGCATAATTATTAACACGGGGAATGGTCCGCTGGATCTTAAGCACAGTGTTATCAGAGAGGAACATATCGATATGATAGGAAGCAGAATCCGATCCGGCGGTTACCGGTTTGCTTAAAAACCCCATGCGCTCGTCTTTTGCGTTGTAGAGCATGTTGCGGTTTTTGTCGTCGATCGCGATCATTTTGTAATCTCTTGTCTGAATATTCTCAATGGAAAAGATGCCGCTGCTGTCTGTTCGGGAGAAGTAATAAGGTTTTTGTTTAGCGATGTTAAGCGTGTCGCTGAGGTTATAAAGACCTACCAGGGCGTCAAAAATGGGCTTGTTGGTCTTTATATCTTTCAATGTCCCGTAAACCCGTCCGGAATCGAGCGTGTTGCCTGTGCTAAATACGAGTTTCAAGTTTTTTGCCGGATTTTTTTCTGCAAAATCCCTTATTGCATCCCCAAAATTCAATGTATAGGTGGTGCTGTCTTTGAATTCATTTTTAAAACTCAATGAAACAGACATGCCATTCTGCTTATATGAATATGGGTTATCAGCTTCGGGCGTGATGACCAGTTTCTGATTAATGTTATCTACGACCACATATTCATCAAAGAAAACCTCTACTTTCTTCCCCTTAAAATTCAGCGTTTTGTTCGGCGGATTGCTTTCCAGTAGCGTAGGCGGAATGGAATCTTTTTTACCGCCCGTTGGCGAAACCTGCTGGGCACAGCGACCGAAAATAACGAGGCAAATGATAGCAATGGCAATGGTTCTGATCATTGATTTTGGAAAGTTAAAAGGCCCGCAATACAGATAACGCGTATTGAGGGCCCAGTCGGATTTTGTCAGGATTACTGATTATTTTTTTGAAACAATGTATATAAGGCTCGATGTATTGAGATGGTCTTTGTCTTTCGCCCGCCCTTTCAAATTGGATAAAAGTCCCGTTTTTACACTATCAAGATAGTTAATGCTTCCACCGCTGTATTTCGAGCTCAACATTCCAACATAAAACGAATCAAACCACATTGGCAGAATGCTTTTGACCTCCAAATTATGCTTTTGAAGAAGCGTTTTCATTGTGCCTTTGGTGAAATGATACAAATGTCTCGGAACGTCATAGGCAGCCCAAAAACGACCGTATTTTACAGCATCAAATGATTGCGGATTAGGAACGGCGATGAGGATCTTGCCATTTGGTTTTAAATGCTTATACAGCCAGTCAATGGTTTCATTCAGTAGATGAACATGTTCCAGGACGTGCCACATTGTAATGACGTCGAATGTTTTTGTATCGAGTTCATCGGCGTAAATGGTTTCAAAGATTGAAGCCCCTGCCCGCTTCTGCGCCAATGTTCTTGCACCCGGATCCGGTTCTGTTCCCGAAATCTGCCAGCCGTCTTTTGAAGCAGCAGTCAGAAAAACACCCGTACCGCAACCCACGTCCAATATGCTTCCTTTCGATCCGGAAAGGCTATTGATCAGCTCCACTTTTTGTTTGATCGTGCGGTTTCTTACGGCTGTATAGGCCTTCGAAATCAGATTCGTTTTCTTTTCATCGTGGTGCGAAATGTAATCGTCGGACTGATAATAGGCCCCTATCTCTGCTTCCGAAGGCCTCGGATTAGTAAACAGGAAATAACAATTGTTGCATTGCTGGATTGTAAATTCCTTATGCGACACAGTGTAATCCTCCACATTCAAATAATTATTGAAGCTGGACTTGTCACATACGGGGCAATTCTGAAGCGTTTCTAATGGCATTATCGTCCTATGAATAACATTAATACTGAAATGTCGGAAGGGCTCACGCCGCTGATCCTGGAAGCTTGTCCTATTGTAGAAGGACGCGTCCTTTTCAATTTTTCACGTCCCTCAAATGATAGGGAAGTAACCACATCATAGTTGAAATTATCAATGATGCTTAAATCTTCCAGACGGTTCATTTTTTCAACCAGCAACATTTCCTTCTCTATATAGCTGTCATATTTGAGATTTATCTCTGCCTGATGAATGGAATCTTTTCCAAATTTTTCGAGCAAAGTCTCAACAACAGGGCTGGCTTCCGTCAACTGGTCAATCGAAATCTGCGGTCGTTTTAAAAGTTGTGCAAGTGAAATCTTCTCCCGCAATGGAGCCGTGCCGATGGCGGCAAGCGTTGGATTGATTTCTTCCGGCGTCAATTTTGTAGCAGAGAATGCTGCGATGATTTCAGCCACTTCGGCTTTCTTCTTCTCAACATTATCAAGCCTGGTCTGATTCGCCAGTCCTAGCTTAAAACCTTTTTCAGTAAGGCGAATGTCCGCGTTATCTTGACGCAGCAATGTGCGATACTCAGCACGTGAGGTGAACATCCGGTAAGGTTCCTCCGTCCCTTTGTTTATCAAATCATCAATCAAAACACCAATGTAAGCCTCCGATCTTTTCAGCACGAATGGTTCGAGCTCATGCACATTCTGATGCGCATTAATGCCCGCCATCAATCCCTGGCAAGCTGCTTCTTCGTAACCCGTCGTCCCGTTGATCTGGCCGGCAAAGAAAAGGTTTTGGATCAAATGTGTTTCCAATGTCGATTTCAATTGGGTCGGGGGGAAATAATCGTATTCGATCGCGTAACCCGGACGGAACATTTTAGCATTCTCGAAGCCGGGAATTTTCCGGAGTGCTGCATACTGCACGTCTTCGGGCAGAGAGGTCGAGAAACCATTCACATAAACCTCAACCGTGTCCCACCCTTCCGGCTCCACGAAAATCTGGTGGCGATCCTTATCTGCGAACCGGTTGATCTTGTCTTCAACAGAAGGACAGTAACGCGGGCCAATTCCCTTAATCCTTCCCGAGAACATGGGTGATTTTTCAAAACCTGTTCTCAGAATTTCATGCACTTCCGAATTGGTGTAAGTAATCCAGCAGCTGCGTTGCTTAGCAAGCGGCTTGGTGTCCGAGTAAGAGAATTTGGATGGATTTTCGTCTCCGGGTTGCTCTTCCATTTTTGAATAGTCGAGCGAGCGTCCGTCCACACGTGGAGGCGTTCCGGTTTTCATGCGGCCTGCTTCAAAGCCCAATGTTACCAATTGTTCGGTGATGCCAGTCGCAGCCTTCTCTCCTGTTCTGCCGCCGCCGAAATTTTTCTCACCAATGTGGATGAGTCCGTTCAGGAATGTGCCGTTGGTAAGCACTACGGATTTGGAATGGATCTCAATGCCCAGACTCGTCTTCACGCCGCAAGCCTTTCCATCCTTAATGATGATTTCTTTCGCAGTGTCCTGCCAGAAATCAACATTCGGATTTTGCTCCAAAACATTCCGCCATTCCGTGGCAAACATTGCGCGATCGCTCTGGCATCTTGGGCTCCACATGGCAGGGCCTTTTGACAAATTGAGCATCCGGAACTGTATCATTGTTTTGTCGCTAATGATCCCAGACTGTCCGCCAAGCGCGTCGATCTCACGAACAATCTGCCCTTTCGCCACGCCGCCCATAGCAGGGTTGCACGACATTTGGGCAATGGTATGCATATTCATTGTAATCAGCAGGACGGAGGAGCCCATCGTTGCCGCAGCCGCAGCTGCTTCACAACCGGCATGGCCTGCTCCCACCACGATCACATCATATTCTTGAAACATAATTCTTTTACTTATTAAACCACTTTAATTAAAGTGTTCCACGTGGAAATGTTAACTAGAAGAGCAGAAGATACTGATCCTCTTTGGCTCGCATGGCCGATTTCAGCTTTTCGTCCGTATCATCATAACCCATTAAATGCAGCAAACCGTGTATCAAAACACGCCGCATTTCGGTTTCAAAATCGGCGTGAAACGTTGCTGCATTTTCACGAACCCGATCAACGCTGATATAAATATCTCCCTCAATCACATTGTCTTCCTCACTATTGTCAAACGTAATAATGTCCGTAAAATAGTCGTGATCAAGATATTGTTTATTGATTTCCAGGAGATAATCGTCGTCGCAAAAAATATAGTTCAAATCAGCTATCTCATAACCCTCTGATTTTGAGGTGTTTTTGATCCACTTTTTTGTTTTTAACGGGCGTAACAGGTCGAAATCGACGTTTTCGGTGAAGAAATTAAGCATACCAGGCGATAAAATATTACAAACATACTAAACTATCCGGTTAAGATCAGTTTAGCCGGTGACCGCGCCTCTAACAACTTGCTTAAAAAGTGTTAAAACGCGGTCATCGGAATGTTCATAACAAAATACAGTTATAATCAGTTCTTAGCCTGATACTTGCGGAAGTAAGTGTCCACTTCCCGCTTGTAGAATGGCGAGAATGTAGGCGGGATGGTTCTCAGTAATTCGGTTTGCTTCTCCTTCTCGCGGATGTATTTTTCAAAAGCCGCAGGTGGTTGTCTTGGCAATTGTTTCGCAGTTTGGGCCTTGCGCTGCTCATCTTCGTCCTGCTCTTTCATCGCTTTTTCAGATTCGAGCAAGCGCGTCGTGATTTCCTGGTTGCGCTTAATGAGCTCCGGTGTAATGCGTTTGTTCACCAGGTCGGTTTCAGTCTCGTCCATTTTCTCGGCGATCTCCTGTAACTCCTTGCTCATTTGTTTGCCCACCTCCGTGCCTTTCTGCGACTCCATCAGGTCCTGAATCATCTTGCGGATCATCGCCTGTTCAGCCGCCATTCTGGCCAGCTTCTCGGAATTATTTCCTTGCCCCTCCTTCCCTTCTCCAAGCTTCTTCATTTCACCGTTGAGCTTCTCCTGCATTTCACCCATGCCCTTTTGCTCACCTTTCTGTTTTCCTTTTTTGCCCTTGCCGCTTCCCGGCATCGCCATGGCCATTTGCTGCTGCATCTGGTTAAAGACGTCGCTTAGCATTAAGGCAAGGTTATTCATCGACGTCATCGCAAATTGCTGCTTCGCAGTCGCCTGATTGATCTGGCGGTCCTTGATGCTCTTTACGCTCTCGTCCATATAAGACTTCATATCATTGAGCTCACGCGTAATGAACGACTGGATCTGGATCACCCGGTTCGCAAGCGCATAAAGACTGTCCTCAACAATTTTTGCGTCATCTTTCAATTTCAATTGCTGCTGGCCCAGTTTGATAAACCGGGGGTCCTGCAAGCTCACGCCGCGGAAATCTTTCATCAATGTCTCCTGATCGAAGGATAATGTGATCAGATTTTCTAAAATGTCGCGCAATGCGTCCAGATTCTCCTGCATCTGCTCCATTTCAGCAGCCTCCATGGATTCTTCCATAGACTGCGACATTTGTTTCATCGATTTAGCCGCCTTTTTTTGCGATTCTGAGGCTTTTGTGTTTTGTTGCTTGTCAAGTTGCTTCTTACCCTCTTCCATTTGCTCAGAAGCATTCTTTTGCTCCTCTTTCTGGGTGTCCACAGGTTGTTCCAGTTCTTCGCTCATTTTCTCGACTTCCTTGGAATCTTCCTTCGCCTTTTCAAACTCTTCCTGAATCTTCTCCTGTTCCTTTTTCAGCTCCTCGTTCTTGCCTTTTTTATCGTCTGCGTTTTTATTCTTATCATTTTCCTGGCTTTTATCCGCTAGCTGGTCTTCCTTGTTAGCCAAATCATCCAGCTTTTCGACCAGATTTTCCATTTTTTGTTCCAACTGCATTTGCTTAAAAAGCTTCATCGTCCGTTCGAGCTCTTTTTCAAGGTTATTTTCCTTGTTTTTGAGCTTTTCCATCATGCTCGACATGCGGTCGCTTTGTTTTTGTTCCAACAATTTTTTCAATTCCTGGTAAAGCTTTTCCGTGTCCTTGTCCATTAGCTCGTTCATGAGCTTTTGCAGCTGGTCGAGCTTACTTTGCAGTTCCGGGCTTTGCTGGTTGAACTGCTTCGATTTTTCATTCGCATTCTGATTTTTTTCTTGCAAAGCCTGCAACTCTTTCATCAGTTCCTCGCGCTTTTTAAGCACTTCCTCAATCTGCTTTTGCTCTTTAAAATCGAGTTCTTTATTGCTTTTCAGCTTGTTATCGAGGTTATTCAAATCTTTTTGCAAACTCTGCGCCTTTTTCATGGCCGATTGCATTTGATCCTCCGTCTCTTTCTCCGACTTCTTAATTTCCGCTTCCAGCTGATCTTTGGAAGGAACTGTAAACTGAATTGCCCTCGATTTGGCGCTTTTTGGGCCGTTCACGCCATCATTGTCCCACACCTGGGCATAATACTCGATCTTATCGCCGGGAGCGAGTTTGAGGCTGTCTACATACCATTGGAAATAAAAACTCTGCGTATTCACCGTTTTATTAAAAGGCACGGGAATGCCTTTTGCCGGCGACGCCTCTTCTTGATCCGCTCTTTTTACAGAATAGAACATTTTAAGCTGAGAGAAGCCATAATCATCGCTGATTGAGCCACCCAGCACCAGATAATTATAAAGCGTCGTATCCTGGAAATTTTCGAGGTTCATAACCGGAAATTTGTCCGGAACCACATTGATGAAATAACCGATTTTTTCCGAATTCGTCGTCTCATCATTTTGCAGATTCACCTGATATTGTGAAGAGCGTTTCACCGTCTTTTTAATCTCAAAATGCTCCCCATCGCTCCCCTTCGCCCGATATAATGCAGAATCATCCTCAAATTTGATCGCCAGCGATTTGGTAGACGAAGTGTTGAAATTCCACTCGACCGTCGTTCCTTCCGGCACGGAGAGATTGCCGACATTGTTCAATCCTTCCGCAGGTTTGTTCAGATAAGCCGGATAGCGCAGGTTTACGTCAAAAGAAAGCAAAGAAGGGCGCTCGGCAACATTAATGCGATATTCCTCGGAAGTAAATCCCGCCGCGTCAAACGAGAATTTGACGTCTCTTTGCAGGTTTTTGAATGTATAGGAATAAGTCTGGTTACCATCATTATTGAGCTTGAACCGAGAGCCGTTCTGAACCAGGTAAGCAGCTGCGGGCAATGCTTCGCCTTTTAGTTTGAGTTTTAATGTAAAATCCTCATTTCTAAATGCTTTCAGATTTTTGTTTTCCAAAATAAATGAAAACGGCGCGTAAGTATAATTCTTTTGAAAATGAATGATACGCTCAGAGCTGGAAGTGAAAAATGAGGGGTTAAAAAGCAAGATTGCCGCAATGGCCGCAAGCGGATAAATGGCATACTTAATGCGCTTTTTGTTCTCATTAAAACGAATGGCATCAGAAAACTTAACAATCAGTAACTGCCCCGATTTTTGCCGGATACTTGCCTCGATCAGGTCCGATTGCGTGCCTGTTAGTCCCCTTAATTGCAATGTATTGACCAGCTTATCGCCGATTTCCGGGAAATACTCACCGATTTGTAATGCAGCCTGTTCGTCCGAAATAGGCTTTTTAAGACCAGAAAGGTGTATAATAGGCTGGATGACCCATTGAAAAAAAGAAAAAACGAGCACAGCCAAAAATCCGAAGAACAGCATTCCCCGGACCCCTGAGCTAAAGCGCCCGAAATATTCGATTGTATTAAAGAAAAGAAAAACCGTCAGCAACAGCCCGGCCGAGAAAATGATGCCCTTAAGAAGCTGGTTTTGATAGTATTTCTGACGGTATTCCTGGATGCGGAGCAAAAGGCCTTCCATTGCCGGCGTAAATGCAGCCATATATGAGTCTCGTTATATCAGTTTGGAAATTTATAACGTATGCCGGAATCAAAAATTACGATCCGCTTTGCTACGCATAAAACAAACTAATATAGCGAATTATATGGAATTCCATCGTTTAAAATGGATTTTCCTCAGGCATTTTAGTGCATTCTGCGATGGTGAATTTTAAAGCGTCAGCAAAACGCCGACCGAAGCATAATTGATCCAGTTGAAATTGTAAACTTCATCCGTGTCCGCACCGCCTTCCACGACCCGATAACCTGCCTTAACGCTGAATTTCGGATTGATCTGGTAAGCCAAACCTGCGAAAACATCCTCTGCCCTACCCTGCTTCGCTGCCAAAGCATCTCCTTCCAGGATTACAGACCAGCGGTAAGACGGCTTGTAAGACGCATAAAAGTTCACCAGCGGAACGAAGCCAATGTTGTCGAAATGCGTGTCCTGTGATTCGTTTTTGAAGCGCACATCCGCGTCACGGATCTTTGCGGTAAGTCCTAATCCCACACGCCACCTTGTTTTAGCGACAATGTCGTAGCGATAGGTAAGCCGGTAAGAGTTGAATTTGTAAAAAACCTGCAAAGGCTGGCCGCTTTGGTAAGTTAACCCATTGAAACTAACGTCTTTTCCGAAAGCACCATTGTATTTAACAGACAAAGGCGCATATAATGCGCTGATATTATGCCGCTTACCAAATGTGTAGGTGCCTCTGATCCGGTAAAAAATCTTTGGATCAATGCTCAGATCCTCCGCCAGGTTCACCTCTGTGCCGCCCACATTTGGAATGCGGACTTTGTTATAATTTGTTCCAAACACTACACCACTTTCGACATCCAGCTTAAACTGGGCAAACAGCGGTGAGGAACATAGCAGTAAAAAAACGATAATAATGTTTCGAGATCCCATATCCACTCCTTTATTAAAAAAAACAAACAACCCGATATGAGTTGTTTGTACAAAAGTGGTGCCTGAGGCAACAATGTTGATATAGGCCGTCGGAGGCTATGCCTCGATCGTTTCCGGGTAATTTTTTACACTTCTTACAAAGGATTTAATGTCCTGTTCCAAGTCATTGCTCTCCTGCAAAACTCGGATGAATGCGCTGCCAATGATCGCACCGGCCGCATGATCCGAAGCTTTTTTGAATGTATCATGATCTTTAATCCCAAATCCGATCAGGCGCGGGTTACGCAGCTGCATCGCATTCAGGCGCTCAAAATATGACTCCATATCCTCGCTTACACCCGATTTCGAGCCTGTAACGCTGGCTGAGGAAACCGTGTAAATGAAGCCTTCGCTCACTTCGTCAATCTGGCGAATGCGTTTTTCGGAAGTTTGCGGCGTTACCAGGAATATATTCAGGATGCCGTAAGCGTCAAAAATGGCTTTGTATTCATTCAAATACACATCCATAGGCATATCGGGCAGGATTAAGCCGTCAACGCCCGTCTCCGCGCATTTTTTACAGAACTCTTCAATGCCAAACTGCAAAACCGGGTTTACGTATCCCATCAGCAACACAGGAAGCGAAATTGTCTCGCGCATATCCTGCAGTTGTTCGAAGAGCATTTTCACGGTCATGCCGTTTTCCAGCGCCCTGTCATTGCTTTTTTGAATGGTCTCGCCATCCGCAACAGGGTCAGAATAAGGCATTCCAATCTCCACAAGATCGGCGCCGCCGTCCTGCAAGGCTCGTAAAACGCGCATGGTGTCATTGCGTTCGGGGAAGCCGGCTGTGAAATATACATTCAGCAAGCCGCCGTCGCTTTGCGTGCCGCTAAAAAGGTTTGTTATGCGGTTCATTCCTGTGTCCAGTAGTCGATCACCAAAACCTTGTCCAAATGCGGCCCAAGGACTTTTCCAAATGCTTTGTGGTCAGGATGAGGCAAATACACTTCGCGGGCAGCTTCGTTCTCGAATGTTACGAAAAATGCGTGCGTGAAGCCTTGCGCCAATCCTTCGGGGCTGTTGTTCGTGCCCCATTCCAGGCTTTTGATCTCCTTAATCTTCGAAGGCAATGCTCTGAAAGCATCTTCTACTTCTTTCACCTGCGCAGGCGTCGCCGAATCTTTGAATTTGAATAAAACGACGTGACGGAGCATTTTTTTCGGTGGGTTTTGAGGTGAAGCAGAAGCCATAGCGCCAAAAAGGAGCATCCCTGCCATTAATAGTAATTTGAAATTCATAGTTGGATAAAAGGTTGAACTGTAAGGAATTAATTGTTACTATGCGGAGCAATTCAGGCATTCGCCCTCGTCGCTGAATTTCAGTCTGTCAAACTCGCCAAGCTTTTCTTTGAGCTCGAGAATCTCGTCTTCCAGGTCGCACCTTTCGAAAAGCGAAAGCTCGCCGGAGTTTACTTTTCCTTCCAGCTCCTGAATTTTGAGCCTCAGATCAAAAACCTCGGGTAAGGTAAGTGTTGCCATTGCAATGTATTTATGAGTAAATTAATCGATGTATTTCATGTAAGTCGCCATGTCCTTATCACCGCGACCGGAAAGGTTCAGGATCACATTCTCGTTTTCAGAAGCACCCAGCTGACCCAAAATCGCCAGGGCATGTGAAGATTCCAGAGCCGGGATAATGCCCTCAAAGCGAGTTAGTTCAAATGCAGCCTGCACGGCTTCTTCATCCGTTGCCGACATGAAAATTCCTCTTCCGCTGTCGTACAAATAAGCATGCTGAGGGCCAATCCCCGGGTAATCCAGACCGGCTGAAATCGAAAATGGCTCCACAACCTGGCCGTCTTCTGTTTGCATTAATATCGTGCGGCTTCCGTGCAAAACGCCTGGTTTTCCCAAAGCCGTCGTCGCCGCAGAATGTCCCGAAGTAAGTCCCTGACCAGCAGCTTCCACCGCCACCAGTTTTACACTTTCATCATCCAGAAAGTGATAGAAAGCACCCGCAGCATTGCTTCCGCCGCCTACGCAAGCCACCACATAATCAGGCGTTTCTTTGCCAGTCTGCTCTTTGAGCTGCCATCTCATTTCCTTCGAAATAATGGCCTGAAAACGTGCCACCATATCCGGGTAAGGGTGCGGTCCTACCACAGAACCAATGATGTAATGCGTGTCCACCGGGTTATTGATCCAATGGCGCATCGCCTCGTTCGTAGCGTCTTTCAATGTGCGTGAGCCGCAGGTTGCAGGCCTTACTTCTGCACCGAGCATCTTCATGCGGGCCACATTAGGCGCCTGACGCTCAATGTCCAGCTCGCCCATGTACACAATGCATTCAATGTCCATCAGCGCACATACAGTCGCCGTAGCAACACCGTGCTGGCCGGCACCGGTTTCTGCAACCACACGCTTTTTGCCCAATCGCTTCGCCATCAGGATCTGCCCGATGGTGTTGTTCACCTTATGAGCGCCTGTGTGGCAAAGATCTTCGCGTTTGAGGAAAATGTTGGTTTTGTATTTTTCCGAAAGCCTGTTGGCCCGGTAAAGCGGCGTGGGACGTCCCACGTAATTGCGCAGGAGATCATTGTATTCTTTTTGAAAAGAAGGCTCTGCAATGATGCTGAGATAATTTTCACGCAGTTCTTCCACGTTTGGATACAGCATTTCGGGAATGAATGCACCTCCAAAACTGCCGTAGTAACCGCGGCCGTCCACCTGATATGACTTCTTTTCTGCTATTGCTTCCATAGTTTCTAAGCTTCCGCCTCTTCTTTCTCTTTTACACGAACTAAACTGAACAGTTCTTCCAACTTGGCAATGTCCTTCACGCCCGGCTCCGTTTCAAACTGACTGTTAACATCAATTCCATAGATAGGCAGCGTTTTGGATAACTCTATAATGTCTTCAATGTTGTCCAGCCCGATTCCCCCGCTGAGGAGAAAAGGCTTTTCATTATCGTATTTTTTCAAAAGTTTCCAGTCAAACGGCACACCGTTACCGCCTGGGTTATCGCCTTTTGTATCAAACAAAAACAGGTCACAGAACGACTTGTAATTGTTGAGCATCGCAAAGTTGAAAGACGCATCAATGCTGAATGCTTTGATCACATTAACCCCTTTCTGGCGAATGCTGCGGCAAATGTCGGGCATTTCGTTGCCGTGAAGCTGTGCGTATTGCAGGTCGTATTTCTTAACCATTGCCAGGATATGGCCCGGGCTGGCGTTTACAAACACGCCTACTTTCTTGATATTATTGGGAATGCTTTTGATAAATTCTTCATCCAACTCTTCGCCGACAAAACGGGGTGATTTTTCATAAAAAATAAACCCGATGAAGTTAGGCTGTAATGCCACCACTTTTTCAATGTTGTCTTGCTGGCGCAGTCCGCAAACTTTTATTTTCATAGAACCAAAGGATTTAAATTGCTATGTTGAGTTAAGTCATTTTGCAAATCCGCCAGTGCGGTTCCGGGATTTGCAGTCTTCATAAATGTTTCACCAATTAAAAAACCCTTATAGCCGTGACCGTATAATTTCAAAATGGTCTCGGCATCTTTCAGGCCGCTTTCTGATATTTTAACAAAAGAATCGGGAATCTGTTCACTCAGCGCGATCGAAGTTTCAATGGAGGTTTCAAAAGTTTTAAGATTTCTATTGTTAACCCCCACTATATCAATGTCTTCACCCAACGTTGCGGCCAGTTCCTCAGCATTGTGCACCTCCAACAAAACTTCCAGCCCCAATTCATGCGCTTTCTTACTTAACGAAACAACTTCCGTCGGCGTAAGGCAGGCTGCAATAAGCAAGATCACATCTGCGCCGATCGCTTTTGCTTCGTAAAGCTGATATTCATCGATGATAAAATCCTTCCGGAGCATCGGAATGGTGTGGTTGGCACGGCGTGCGCTGAGAAAATCAGTAAAAGAGCCTCCAAAGAAGTCAATATCCGTCAACACAGACAGCGCGACCGCGCCTGCATTCACGTAGTCAAAGGTCACAATTTCCGGAGCAACCCGATCATTAATGACTCCTTTGGAAGGCGATTTTCGTTTAAACTCCGCTATAATTTTGGGAGATGAAGCATTTCGTAGTGCCGCCGAGAGGGAAACCGTTTTGCGTGCAAACAAATCCTCTCTTTCCAGGTCGGAAACAGACTTATTTTGCTTAGCCTCAATGACTTCTCCTCTTTTCCGGGCAACGATTTTATCTAGTATGTTCATCTGTAATTAGTCTTCTATCAATTTTTTAAAACTTCTGAGCGCCTTTTTGCTTTCCAGGGATTCCCGCGCCGTCTCCACCGCATCCGGCAATGTCAACGCAGGATTTGCACAATGCAGTGCCAATGCAGCATTTGCCAGCACAGCCTGTTTTTGGGAAAACGTAGCTGTATCGTTCAATACATTCATGAAAATTTTGGCGGATTCCTCGACTGTTTTTCCTCCCGAAAGGTCCTCTGCGCGCAAGGTTTGTAACCCCAGATGCGAGGGATTCAGAACTTGCTCCGTTTGAGCGGTGATCATTTTAAAAGCACCTGTTAATGACACTTCGTCGTAGCCGTCTAATGCGTGAAGAACCAGAAATTGCTTATCAGTCTGTTGGTAAAGATAAGCAAAAAGCCGCGCTAATTCAAGACTAAACACGCCTACAAGCTGTTTTTTGGGGGAAACCGGGTTCACCATCGGGCCCAGCATATTGAAGAATGTTTTCACGCCCAGCTCGCGCCGGATCGGCGCCACATTCTTCATCGAAGGATGAAAAAGCGGTGCATGCAGGAAGCAAACGCCGGCCTCATTGATCTTGCGTTCGAGCACATCCTTATCATTGGTAAACTTGGCGCCTAGATATTCCAGCACCGTGGACGAGCCGCAAAGCGAAGAAACGCCGTGGTTGCCATGCTTGGCCACATGCTGGCCCGCGCCTGCCACCACAAAACAGGATAATGTTGAAATATTGAATGTGTCCTTCCCGTCCCCGCCCGTTCCGCAAACATCGATGGGATCATAAGCCGAAAGATCAACGGCCAGGCACAATTCCAGCATGGCGTCGCGGAAGCCTTCGAGCTCCTCCACCGTAATGCTTCGCATGGCATAAATTGTCAGGAAAGAGGCGATTTCAGAATTGGAATATTTACCCGTACTAATGCCGATGAGGACGTCTTTGGATAACTCTTTACTTAAAACCTTATATTCAAAAAGATGGCTAAGAATCTGCTTCATGATAATGCTAAGCGTAATGAAAGAATGTTTTTACTGTTGAGAAATTGAAATTGTTTTCTAAATCTTCAACCAGTTTTCCAACATTTCTTTGCCGTGCTCCGTCAGCACCGATTCCGGGTGAAATTGCAGGCCTTTTACATCATATTTCTTGTGCGAAAGTCCCATAACCCGGCCCTTTTCGTCCAGCGCCGTGATCGTCAGATCGTCCGTAAATGTTTCCGGAATAACAGTCCAGGAGTGATAACGGCCGACTTTGATCTCTTGCGGAAGTCCCTGGAAAATGCGTTCGGTGGGATCGGTCACAATGGCTGTGTCGCTGATGCCGTGCAGCACGTCGGTCATGTTTTCGAGCGTGGCACCATAAACTTCGCCGATGCCCTGGTGTCCCAGACAAATGCCCAGAATGCTCTTGCTGGGTCCATATTCGCGAATAAGCTCGTGCATAATGCCCGCTTCCGAGGGAATGCCCGGACCTGGGGAAAGAAGAATTTTGTCGTAATTCCCAACCTCCTCGAGCGCGATTTTATCATTGCGGACAATGTCCACCTGGTCATTCAGCTCGCGAAGAATGTAAACGAGATTGTAAGTGAAAGAGTCGTAATTATCGAGCACTAAAATTTTCATTATTTCCTGTATTTGAGGATTTTACCAATGATTTAAATTTCTCCTGCAAAGTCAATCGCCTTTCTCAAAGCGGCCAGCTTGCTGTTAATCTCCTGCAATTCGCTCTCCACATTCGACTTCGCCACAACGCCCATCCCAGCCCTGAAAAACAGTGTGTTATTCTTGCTAAGGAACGTCCTGATCGCAATGGCGTGGTTGAAATCCCCATTGAAATCCATAAACCCGATCGCGCCGCCGTAAATGCTCCGGTTGCTCGTTTCCATCTGATCGATGAGCTTCATTGCATTGTGCTTGGGCGCACCCGAGAGCGTTCCTGCGGGAAATGTGTCCGCCACCAGCTGCAAAGGATTTACGCCTTCATTCATCTTTCCTACGACTTTGGAAACCAAGTGGATTACGTGCGAATAATACTGGACTTCCTTATAATTCGTCACTTTCACCGCATCACAACTTCTGCTCAAATCGTTTCTTGCCAGATCAACAAGCATTACGTGCTCCGCAGTTTCCTTAGGATCATTCAACAATGCCTGTGCCGCCTCGGCATCCGCCTGGTCATCGCCCGTTCTGCGGAATGTGCCTGCTATGGGGTGGATTTCAGCTTGTCCGTTTTTGATAAAAATTTGTTTCTCAGGCGAAGAACCGAAGATCTTGTAACTGCCGTAATCGAAATAAAATAAATAAGGCGAGGGATTAATAGAGCGCAAAGCGCGGTAAACATTGAATTCATCGCCCTGGAAATCACGGCTGAAACGGCGTGAAGGCACGATCTGGAACACATCACCGCGGAGGCAATGATCGATTCCCTTCTGGATTACGCCACGCATTTCGTCATCCGTAACATTAGACGTTTCTTCGGAAGCGATCTGAAAGCCGTATTTAGGAAAATTGCGGTTTTTGATCAAAATTTCAATCTGCTCAATGCCGCTTTCCTGCTCGTCGTTGCCATACTGATGTTCAAAAATGTAAAGCTCATTTTTGAAATGGTTAATGGCGATTACATAGCGGTAAACCTGGTAAAATATCTGGTCTATTTCTGTTTCCGGACTCGCTGGCTGAATCGTAATGTCTTCAAAATAACTCACTGCATCGTAAGTCATATGTCCGAAAAGACCATTGGAAATAAATGGAAAACCGCTTTTTTCCGATTTGAAACTTTGCGCAAATGCATATAATGTCTGCACAGCATCTCTCGGATTTTCCAGCGTGATATTTTGCTGCTGCCCGTCCGGAAATTGCTGCGTAACCACATTTTGACTCAGCTTGAAAAAAGCAACCGGATCACAGCAGATGTAGGTAAATGAGTTCTCATTGCCGTGATAGTCAGAGCTTTCCAGCAAAATGGTATTGATGAAACGATCTCTTAATTTTAAATAGATAGAAACCGGTGTTAATGTGTCCGCCAATAATTTTTTGTGACGGGTCGTAATCTGAAAGGTAGGATTTGACATTTTTTAAATCTTAAAATTTTTAATAATGGCACAAAAAAAACGGCTCGCTGTCAGATGAACAGCGAGCCGTTTGTAAAGTATATTTTTATTTATACCAAAGCAATAGCTACTCGTCCATCTTGTTAAGACGTGCACGCCACCACCAAATAGTATTCAAATAGTTTTTCATATCTCGGTTTGACAAGTCATGCGATATTTCATGCGACATTGTCACTGGCAAATATAGAATAAAATAAATATGATTTAATTTATTTTAAAAAAAATTATTGCAATGTTTCGTTCAGTTACTTCTCGCGTATCCGCTTCACGATCCGGACGGCTGTCATCATCAGAACCGCAAAAATAACCAGCCCCAGCACGCCCCAGAGCCAATCGACAGTATTTTTCAAAACCACCAGGAAAACGATGGAGAAAAGAAAGATCGTGGCAATCTCATTGAAAAGCCGCAGCTGAAAAGACGAAAACCGGAATATTCCGCGACGCAGTTCCAGCAGAATCTTCCGCGTGTAAAAATGATAAGCCAGCAAACCGGCCACAAAAAGCAATTTCAGCTGCATCCAGTCCTGATCGAGCCAGGAAGGCGTAATGTATAGCATTATGGACCCGAAAATGATCGTCAGCCAGCAAGCAGGCGTCATAATGGCATTCCAAAGCAACTTTTCCATCTTGCTAAACTGCGCAAAAAGAACCTGCCGCTCCGCTTCTGTTTTGTCCCGGGCCTCGGTGTGGTAAACAAACAGCCTCGGCATATAAAACAATCCGGCAAACCAGGAGACCACGAAAATGATATGCAGCGCCTTAAAATGAAGATAAGTCATGGTTATGTAGTAATCACGGCGCGGGCAGGCCGCAGAAGCATTCTGCCCCGGGCAAACAGCCGATCTTTTTGAATTCAAATTTCGTAAATATTGTGCGAATCCGCCGGATAAACTTTCTTGGAACGCGATTGGTTTACCAATTAGCAATAATACAATTCAACAACATGAGGACTACGATCCCAATTTTCACGTTCCTGTTTTTGTGTTGCATGGTGGTGATATCATGCGCACAGTCGGATAAAAAACAAAAAAAGCAGATGAATAACGAAGCGTCTTCTACGGCATTGGACGAAGATAATGTGGATATGGCCAACACTGAAATTGCAACATTCGGAACAGGATGTTTTTGGTGTACGGAAGCTGTGCTGGAATCTTTGGACGGTGTAAAAAAAGTGGTTTCGGGCTATGCCGGCGGCAGTGTTGCCAACCCGAGTTATAAGGAGGTTTGCACGGGAACAACCGGGCATGCAGAGTGTGTGGAGGTTGTTTATGACCCGAAAGTCATCACCTATGCGGAACTTTTAGAGGCATTTTTCCGCAGCCACGACCCGACATCGCTGAATAAGCAGGGAAATGACATTGGAACACAGTATAGGTCGGTGATTTTTTATCACAACGAGGACCAGCGCAAATTAGCGGAACAGGCCAAGGCCGAACTGGACAAATCAGGCGCCTATGCGAAGCCAATCGTGACGGAAATTTCGAAAGCTCCCAAGTTTTATATTGCTGAGGATTACCATCAAAACTACTTTGCAAACAACCCGGATCAAGGCTACTGCTCATTTGTGATCGCGCCTAAACTGGACAAGTTTAAGAAGGTTTTCAAAGAAAAATTGAGAAAGAATACATTATAGATCAGGGGTGAAGTTTCGGCTTCGCCCCTTTTGTTTAGGCATCGCCCCGAATAATAACTACAATGGCACAAGTTTTGAAGCATTGAAATTATGGCTTTAATTTGTGCCATTATTATTTTTAACAATAACTAATCTATTACGATGAAAAAGATTCTATTTATGTTTTTCGTTGCGGCCGTCCTAGGCGTAACTTCGGAAAAGGCTTTTGCCCAACAATTTGAAAAAGGAGATAAATTATTGAATGTTGGTATTAACCTTGGCGGAACTTACGGCGGCGGCGGAATCGGTGCTGGTGCTTCCTACGAAGGTGGTGTACACGACTTTATTAGCGTCGGTGGTCAGTTTGACTTTGTACACTGGGGTTACGGCGGCGGAATTTATGGTTACGGCTGGAATTACAATTTCATTAGCATTGGTGCAAGGGGTTCATACCATTTTGGAAAGCACTTCCTGACTATCGATAATCTTGATCTTTACGCTGGTCCGGCATTAGGTTATCGTATTGCTACTTCTTCTTATGACGGTGTTGGTTATGATGCTTACGGAAGCGGCGTATTCTTCGGAGCGTTTGCAGGTGCACGTTACTATTTCAAACCTACTGTCGGTGTTTTTGCAGAAGTTGGTTACAATGCATCGCCATTGAAAGCAGGATTAACATTCAAGTTCTAATTAGAACAAAATATATGAAAAAGGCTTCGGAAAACCTCCGAAGCCTTTTTTTTTGTGCATTACTTGCATTAAAATTGCATGCTCAATGCTAAATGGCCTGATCTGTTTGCAGGATTAAATCCTGGACTTATGCGAAATGTTATCGGTTCGTTTCTTCTGGTGAGCTCCCTTCTTACCCTGGTTGCTTTGGAGCCGTTTTTGCCGCCCTTTACAAACCCAACCGTGCCTACTGTGACCGCACCGGCAAACCCGCCGATCATCATCCAAGCGCCTCTCATTGCTCTTTTTTCGTCCTGATAAGTCGCATAGTTCCCATTGGCGTCTGTGGCACTTACTACAATCCCGGTTCCTATTGCCGCGACAATCACGCCCGCTGAAACCCCGGCGATACCCATGATCATTCCGCCCTTTGACTTAGTTTTATAATATTTGTAGATAGCCCGAAGCCTGTCCGGGGTCGCAGTTCGCAACTCTTCTTGAAAACGCGCTTTTGGAGAAACTGCTGTGGACGATGATGCTACCGGCACAGTTGCTTTCGGAGCTGCCGGAGCATAATAACCCGGCACTTCCATCACCGCTTCAAATGTCTCAACCTCACCATTACCATAATGGATGGATGCGATTTCACTCTTTCTAGCTGAAAAAAGAGGGCCCTCGGGATCCGTTAATTTCTTATACTTCACAACATTATCATCGACTTCCTGTATGAGGACTTCGAGCTTCGTGGCATTGCGGAGGGTGATAACGTCGGCTTTGCGGGGCGTTTGGGCATGAGCGAAATAGGCGGCTAATACCAAAAACAGAAAGAAGACCGATCTGATCTTCTTCCGGAGCATTGTGATTTTCATTCAGGAAGGATGTTATAATACGACATTTAGTAACCATTAATGTTACTAAATAAAAGGTATTAAAACGATAACCTCAATGATAATTGGCCTGACTTATTGAACGGGTCCAAATTAGGACTGACTGTTAAAATGCTCAATGACTGATTTCTGCGCAACAATTCCGTCTTTACTTTCTCCGCTTTCTTGCGATGGAATTTGTAATTGCGAAAGCCGATAAGCCCAAGCCCTACACCCAATACCGGACCCGCAATGGCCAGGGAGTTTCCTATGGTTTTATTGTCCGGGCTGGTGCCTGAACCCGCTATAATAACGCCTGAAACGAGCGAAGCGGCAGCAAAAGAAGTAAATACAATAGCACCTGTTTTTCCGTCCATCGATCTGTCATGGTGATAGCGATATTTGTCCCGGAGCTGATCCGAATTCGCCATTACCACACTTCTTTCAAACTTGTCTGTGGGCAGATTAGCCATGTCGGCGTATTGCCCGACGCTATCCGGCGGAACGTGACCGATCAGGACAGAATCTCTTACATGAATGATTTTACCGGTTTTGAGGATTACCCGCGCGACATTATCAAGGTAAATGTAGCTTTTTGCGCTATCAGCTGTTCCGAGATCGCGATAGTTGATCTTTTCATAACTCATTTGGGTAATCAGCGCCTGGATCTTCGAACTGTCGCGCTTGACGATAACGTCGTTTTTTGGACTTTGCGCCCAGGATGAGCTTGTAACAATAAGACTTAAAACAACGCCTAAGACCAGGCTTGGTTTGATAAATGTGTGTAAATGCATGATTTTAATGTTAGGTTGAAATGGATTGTAAGCTACACAATCTTTACAGACAACCCTTAAAAAACTATGCTAACTATACGCCAAATTTGTTGAGCTGCTTGACAAGTACTTCAAAATCTTTGGGATACGGTGCTTCCACCCGGATAGGATCTCCATTCATTAATGCAAAGGACAATGCAAAGGCATGTAGCGCAACACGCTGAATAAGAGGCTGTTCCTCAGTTTCCTTTTTCAAATTGAATTTTCTTTTCAAACTCGAAAGGAAAATAGGTTCACCGCCATATTGCGGGTCACAGACGATGGGCGCTTTCAGGCACGAAAGGTGAATCCGGATCTGGTGCATGCGCCCGGTGATGGGGATGCATTCCACCAATGTGTACCCGCGATAAACTTTTAATGTATTAAAAATAGTCTCTGCAACTTTGCCCTCGGCCCGGTCTATCTTAACGGCGGTTCCATTTTTTAGTGGTAAAATGGGTAAGAACACGGAAATGCTGTCGAGGTTGTGAATGCCGGTTGCAACGGCATGATAGCGTTTCGTTACTTCCCTATGCTCAAATTGCATGGCTAAATGCCGGTAAGCAGCGGGATTTTTGGCAAAAGCGAGCACGCCGGAAGTTTCTTTATCCAACCTGTGCGCCGCCTGTAGTTCTGAATTATATTCTTTGGCCAACCGCAGCACGCTTCCTCCCCTATCTGCCGTCCTTTCATCCAATGTCGCCAGATGCGGTGGCTTATTAACGAGTAAAAAGTCCTCGTCTTCAAACAATATCAGGTCCTTAAAATTGATCTTCATAAATCTTCAAATAAAAATAATCCGGAAAAACGACCACGAACGGTAATTCTTCCGGATTGGCTCAATTTGCGAGCGTTTCTAATACAAAGGTAATTAATATTGAATTTAATATAAGCCGAAAATCGATCTAAGCCAAAGCGCTAACCTTCGTTGGGTTGGGGTTGATGGTGTCGGATTCGACGAGGCCGTCGCGTAGGCGGACGATTCTGTGGGCGTAATGGGCGATGTCCTCTTCGTGGGTAACCATTACAATGGTGTTGCCTTTGCTATATAACTGGTCGAAAAGATCCATGATTTCGTAGGATGTTTTGGAATCCAGATTTCCCGTAGGCTCATCGGCTAGCAGGATGCTGGGATCATTCACAAGCGCCCGTGCAATCGCAACACGCTGGCGCTGACCGCCGGAGAGTTCGTTAGGCTTATGTCCCGCGCGATTTTCCAGCCCCACGTTTTTAAGCGATAACATTGCTTTTTCTGTGCGATCTGATTTACTTAATCCCGCATAAATGAGTGGCAGTGCAACATTATCGAGCGAGGACATCCTAGGTAAAAGATTAAATGTCTGAAACACAAAACCGATTTCCTTGTTTCGGATTTCAGCCAGTTCACTTTCCGTCATGTCACTTACATCTTTGTTATTGAGGATGTAACGACCTGTCGTAGGCGTGTCCAGGCAGCCGATAATGTTCATTAATGTAGATTTTCCCGAACCGGAAGGCCCCATAAAAGCCACGTATTCCCCCTTATTGACAGAAATCGTGACCGATTTTAAAGCCTGGATCACCTCACTCCCCATCACATAACGTTTCGAAATTTCAGTGGTCTCAATGATTCTCATGTGATGGTTTTTCAGAATTGGGATAAAATATTTGAATTTTAAGCGGCGGACATGATGGTGCGCAAATGGCTGCTCACATACAAAGCGGCAAGAATTACGGCTGGCGAAACCGACTCATTATCAACAGTGCCTTCATCTTTCCAGAAGCTCGTTAATGTAAATTCCGTGGCTTCCTCGGCGGTTTTTACTACCCACTTTCTTCTTGTCCAGGACTCATATTTCCAGTTATACAGCTCATCCTCGTAGGTAATCGTGGCAGACCCGTTCCAAAGATTGTATTTGATCTCGCCAAGCACCTTCGCACCGTCTATATCCAGAATTTTGGTGACAGTGTTGAGTAAGCCTTCGTTTTTGAATCTGAGCAAATAGCCGTTTAATTCACCGTAGCCAGTGCTTTTCCAGAAATTTGTCTTTAATAACCCCACAATCAGCTTGCCTCGAAAGATCCGGCATTCGGTTCCGCTAATGTTGGATTTCCAGAATAAAGACATGTTGATGAAGTGTAATGATTTCCCTAAAATATTAAATCACTGAAATTCCGCCCGTTGTTTTTCGATAAGTGCCCGCATAGGCTGATAGCGACTCATAAATTGCTGATAATCGGCGGGCAATGCGTACTGCCTCACCTTTTCCTCTCCTTCGTTCCCCTGACCGATCAAACCTTGTTCCAGACTCAGATACGCATATTGTGCCCATAATTGTGGCGCATATTCATTATATCGCAATGCATTCAGCACCAGTTTGTAAGCCTTTGCAGTCTGCTTTTTCTGCCGGAAATGCGCCGAAGCCGAGGAAACAACCCTTTCATCAAAAGGATTGACCTGCACTGCATTATTAAAATTCCTGTCCGAAGGCGATTTTTGCGCAACTAAATACAAGGAATCCGAAAGCGATTTGGGCTTAACACCCGAGAACAATGTCTGTTTCAGTTTTTCAATCGCAGCACTTTGTTCTTTGTCCTGAATTTTATCCAAAAGAATTACGGCAACCTCTTTTTTGTCTGCTAAGGCGTTCGCAACAGCCATGCCAATGGTCCCTTCAACGCCTTCAACTACGGATAATGTTTCAATTGCCTTGTCGTAAAGGCCGAGCTGTAAAAGCCAGTGTCCTAATATTTTATGATATAAATCGCTTTGTTCGCCGTCTTCGTCTGCCCAGCCTGTTAATGTCTCCAATGCTTTGAGTTTGTCGCCGCTGTAAAATTGGGAATACAAGGAAGCGAGGCTCAAATCCTGGGAAAGAACTGGATTTTTCGCTGCCAGTTCAGGCAATAATCTGGCTGGCGTGCTGTCTTGTTTTGCCTGGTTCACCGCGTAACTCAATAAATAAGCAAAAGATGAAACGCTCAGCAACGAATCCGCCGGAACTGCATTTTTGTTGAATGTTTCTTTTGAAAAATTTTGCCTCAGATTCTGCACAGCGAGCCAATTGGCTTGCCAGGATAGATAATCGCGCTTTTCACTCGCCGAGGCAAGCGAATCCAGCAAGCCGGAATCGGTGTTTTTGGCAAGAATAGCGAGCAGATTCGTTGCCGGGATTTCAGCTCGTTTGGTTGTTTCCTCTGCTTTTGCAAGATAATAGTAAGCCGAATCGGCAACATTGGTTTTATAATACAGCATGCCCAGGTTATTCAGCAGCTCACCGCTTTGTGGAAACGTCCTGATGCCTTCCTGTAAACTATAAACCGCATCAAAAAACAGATTCTCCTGCACCAGAATGCCCGTTAAGCCCGAATAAGCCTGGGGCGAAGGATTTTTGAGCAATGACTGTCTGAAATAAAAAGCCGCCGCATTCCGGTCGCCCTGCCGCAATGCAAGGGACGCCAGGGCGTAATTGGATTTATGGTTTTGAAATTCCTGCTGAACCGCGAGCTTATAATATTGCTCCGAAAGCGTAAACTCCTCCGTTTTGGCATGCAAATCGCCTAATCCATTGAAATAACCCGCAATTGCCTGGTTAACCGGCAGCAATCTTTGAATAGAAAACAGCACGATCAGGATGGTGAAACCAAACAAACGCGTTTGCGTAAGCCCGAATCGCATTGGCTTGTAAAGCACTTTGTAGACGGCCAGTTTTTGCTGAAAAAGGGGATAAAAATTGATCAGCACATAAAACAAAAAGAGCACGCTCATTGCAAGCTGACCCTGCACAACGACATCTTCCAATGTCTCTAAAACCGGATCATTGGCTGTCGCCGACATATAACCTGCAAACGAAACTGCAATGATAAACATGCCTATATAAAGCCAGAAACCCGTGCTGCGGAACGGAATAATGCCATCCGTAGAATCGGCACGACGCCGGAAACCCCAAATTCCCAGAATCCCGGATGCCAATGCCAGAAAGGCCGGACTGATCAATGTCGCATCAAAATCAATCTGCTTCGTATTTCTCAGATATAGCAAAAGCAGCAATGTCAGATACAGAATGCTGATCACTAAGAAATTAACCAATCCGGATTTTCCTTTGGAAACAGAACCGCTCGTGCTCAGCCACACTAATCCTGCAATGATTTCCGTGGCAGAAACAAGCAAAAAGAGAATGGTAATGAGCAGCCAGAAAGGAAATGAGTAAGAAGCTGCGGTTAAAGCAGGAAATGGAGTTTTAGCTAAAAAACCAATAAGAACTGTAAGAAGAACAGTCACCGCTCCCACACCTAAAATCCGTCTTCCAATGCCAAAATCCGGCCTGAATGCATGAAAATAGTAAGTTACGCCGCCATATAAAATTACAGCGATCATAAAAAGCGCCCGGTTGGCATCCGCGAATGCGCCTAATGTTTCCAGTCTTGAAAATGCCAGAAACAGGATAAATACAATGGTGCCTGCCAGATACCAAAATCGCGACATGGTCGTCAGGGCAGCCAGGAGAATTATTAATCCAATCAAAGAAAAAATCCAAAACAGCGCAACAGACAAAAAATCCGTTTCCATTACCGAAGCCATGAAGCTCTCCGTCACCAAATGCGAAGGCGTCGAGATCCCATATTGCCACTCCCCGATCTGCAGCACATCCACCACCGCAGTCGTCTCGGAAAGCTCGCTCACCACATTCCACCGGATCACATTCCCCAGCGGATCAATGCTTTTGATCGCAAAAAACACCAGCGCCAAAACCAAAACCAGGAAAGCCCCCACCGTCATCCTCCGCTCTGACGGCGACCAAACCTTCCAGAAAAAAAACTCCTTCATATAATTTATTTAAAGCAATTCCGAAACGTAAGAATACATGGTTTTTCTATACAAACTCATGAAAAACATCAGTGTCCCGTAATTTCGACAAGATCAGTTTGTTGAAGTAATGTAAGCGCTTGCGCAAGTTTTTCTGATAAAATCTCTTTGAGTCTGGCTTTTGAAGTGCTGCCGCAAGTAAGCCAGATCACTTTAGGGGGACTGCTTTTACAGTTCAGATGGCATCAATATGATCATTAAGCGGCTTGCAAAACGGGATGGTTCAATTTTAATGCAGCGTAAAGCAGGCAAGCAGTAATGTCTTCCGGTTCAAGGTCCGGCAACTCATCTGTAACAATCTGCTCGGCCGAAAGTCCGTTGGCCAGCAACTCAATAACATCTGTAACCCGGATACGCATATTGCGAATGCATGGTTTGCCACCGCATTGGTCGGGATTAAATGTGATTCTTTCGAGAAGTTGCTTATTCATTTGTAACAGATATGTCCTATGTCAAATTTAACCGTTTTCACCAATACTATCAACAAAACAAACCAGCTATCTAAAAAATATCCAATAAATCAATAATTCCACTCTTGGTACTGACCAAATTATCTCCTACTTTTGCGGTCTGAAAAAAACCTCATTGGAGATAATCAAAATTATATAATGGCAAACGCGACAAACATAGGAAAAATTACGCAGGTAATTGGCCCGGTTGTAGACGTATCATTTGAGGAAAGCGGAAGTATTCCGTCGATCCTTGATGCGTTAGAAGTCATCAAATCAAATGGTCAGCGAGTAGTTCTTGAGTGTCAACAGCACTTGGGTGAAGACCGGATCCGCACCATCGCGATGGATAGTACCGAAGGGATGCAACGCGGCATGACGGTGACACCACTGGGATCTCCGATTAGAATGCCGATCGGCGAAGGAATCAAAGGTCGTCTGTTCAACGTAATCGGTGAAGCGATCGACGGACTTACACCGCTTGACAATTCGAATGGTATCTCCATTCACCGCTCAGCTCCTAAATTTGAAGATCTTGCAACGTCTACCGAAATCCTTTTCACGGGGATTAAAGTGATTGACTTGCTTGCGCCTTATGTAAAAGGAGGTAAAATTGGTCTTTTCGGTGGTGCCGGTGTTGGTAAAACCGTTTTGATCCAGGAATTGATCAACAACATTGCAAAAGCATACGCGGGTCTTTCCGTATTTGCAGGTGTTGGAGAGCGTACCCGTGAGGGAAATGACCTGATGCGTGAAATGATCGAAGCCGGTATCATTAAATACGGCGACGAATTTAAACACAGCATGGAAGAAGGCGGCTGGGACATTTCAAAAGTGGATTATAACACATTGAAAGACTCACAAGCAACTTTCGTTTTCGGACAAATGAACGAACCTCCTGGCGCACGTGCTCGTGTGGCGCTTTCAGGATTGACAATGGCTGAGTATTTCCGTGATGGAGATGGCGAAGGTCAGGGTCGTGATATTCTTTTCTTTATTGACAACATTTTCCGCTTTACACAAGCTGGTTCTGAGGTGTCTGCGCTTTTGGGACGTATGCCTTCTGCGGTAGGTTACCAGCCAACGTTGGCGACGGAAATGGGTCAGATGCAGGAACGCATTACATCTACAAAGCGCGGTTCAATCACATCTGTACAAGCAGTTTACGTGCCTGCGGATGACTTGACTGACCCTGCTCCTGCAACAACATT
Organism: Dyadobacter chenhuakuii; assembly: GCF_023821985.2. Lineage (NCBI taxonomy): Bacteria > Pseudomonadati > Bacteroidota > Cytophagia > Cytophagales > Spirosomataceae > Dyadobacter > Dyadobacter chenhuakuii. The sequence goes on from NZ_CP098805.1 coordinate 4,490,583, forward strand.
TGCTCACTTGGACGCAACGACTGTACTAAGCCGTAAAGTTTCTGAAAAAGGAATTTACCCAGCGGTGGATCCACTCGATTCAGCTTCAAGGATCTTGAACGCAGAAACATTAGGTGCAGCCCATTACGATTGCGCACAGCGTGTTAAGAACATTCTTCAGCGTTACAAAGAATTGCAGGATATCATTGCGATCCTTGGTATGGAAGAACTTTCTGACGAAGATAAGCTTGTCGTTTCACGCGCCCGTCGTGTTGAGCGTTTCTTGTCTCAGCCATTCTTTGTTGCAGAGCAGTTCACAGGTTTGAAAGGAACATTGGTTGACATTAACGACACGATCAAAGGTTTCAACCTGATCATGGATGGCAGCTATGACCACCTTCCTGAAATGGCTTTCAACCTGGTTGGAACTATTGAAGATGCGCAGGCAAAAGGAGAAAAAATGCTTGCAGAAGCAACGAGATAAGTTGTAGTGCATCATAAACATTGAATTCATGCATTTAGAAATCATCACCCCAGATAAAAAAGTGTTTGCCGGAGAGGCAAATGCCGTTACATTACCGGGTACTGAAGGACAGTTTCAGGTTTTAAACCGTCACGCACCATTGGTTAGCACGCTGGGCAAAGGTGATGTGGTTGTGGAAGCCGGTGGCGTAAAGCAATCCTATCTGATCGACGGCGGCGTCGTAGAAGTGCTTAATAATCAGGTACTAGTACTCGCTGAGGCTGTTTTGTAAGAGGATATAACAGAGTTAAAAGCAGATGTTGCGCAAGCGGCATCTGCTTTTTTTTGTTTTCACCTTTTAAGCCAGCCCGGTAAATATAGGGAGTTACAAAAAGAAAAAGTTTTCCTATTTTCGAAAACGCAACTTCACTCTCCTATGCAGCAACCGGCAGCCAAAAATGAACTTTTCAAAATCCTTGGCGTCGGTTTTGGCGTTGCAGTCACCGTTGGCGGCACCATAGGGACGGGAATTCTCAGAAAACCGGGTCCTATTGCGGAGCAACTGGGCGATTACTGGCTCATTATGGGATTGTGGGCCGCAGTGAGTTTATATGCTTTTCTGGGAACATTGTGCACGATCGAGCTGGGCACTTCTATGCCCAAAGCCGGCGCTTGGTACATTTATGCGCAACGGGCTTTTGGCAACTACGCAGGCTTCGTTGTCGGGATAAATAGCTGGCTGGGAACGTGTTCGGCATTGGGCTTCGGCGTTTATACCATGAGCGAATATCTTGCATTGCTTATTCCCGCATTTGTTGGCTATGAACCTTATGTAGCGGCTAGTATGCTCCTGATCCTGACCGGCATACATTGGATCGGGCTGGCATTGGCGAGCAGTTTCCAAAACATTATGAGTGTGCTCAAAGGGCTTGGATTGTTCATTTTTGTGGCAGTATGCTTCATCTATGGCGACGAAGTTACCGCCGAGCAGGCGCAGTTGACGACGAGCAAAATCGTCGAAACGGGCAGCTGGATTGCACCCGTTATATTCTCGTTGCAGGCGATCTTTTACACCTATGACGGCTGGCATACGGCTGCATACTTTTCAGAAGAAGACCGCGACCCGACGAAAAATTTGCCGCGTTCCATGATCGGCGGCGTCTTGCTGATCATTATCATTTATCTGCTTTGTAACCTGGCCATTTTGCATGTCCTGCCCATGAATGAATTGTCGCAGTCCAAGCTCGCAGCGGCGGATTCTATCCGGTTAATTTTTGGAGAGGGTTCAGGAAAGATTGTCACGTTATTTTTGATGATATCCATTTTGGGGATAGTGAATGCACAGTTGCTGTTCAATCCGCGTGTGTTGTATTCCATGAGTCGTGACGGGCTCTTTTTCTGGGGAGGAACGGCGGTAAACAAAGGCGGGACGCCGGCCGTCGCGATGCTGATCACTTCCGCAGTTGCTATCACGCTGATCCTCATCGGCAAAGACGCCACCGAAAAGCTTTCCGACATTGCGACGTTCTTTTTTGTGCTCGGCTACACCTCCGGATTTGCCTCATTGCTTGCGCTGCGTAAAAAGGAACCGGAGTTGCCAAGGCCATGGAAAGTGCCCGCCTACCCTATCCTGCCCATTATTATGCTGATCTTATCCATTGCATTCCTGGTCGGAGCGGTCATTCAGGATCTTGCCAGCACGCAGTATGCATTATTATTTCTTGTGATCAGCTATCCGGCTTACTTGCTGGTCAGCCGCCTGAACCGTTAAATACATTAGTTCATTTTAGTTTTGAAATTATGCCATGGACAAACAACACCGTAAAGAAATGCCTCATTCCTGCTTTTTTGTTGCTATTGACTGGTTTTCAATGGCTTGATGATGATTTTACACAACGGGTAGCAGCCAGGTTATCGAATTACAGGACAGTGTTTCCGCAAGAAAAGGCATATCTGCACCTGGACAAACCCTATTATGTGACGGGCGACACGTTGTGGTTTAAGAGTTATTTGGTGGAAGGCTCGCTCCACCTTGCCGATAGCGCGAGTAACCTGCTATATGTGGATCTGATTGAACACAGCACCGGCAAAAATGTAGCACTGAGGCGGGTTCAGCTCTCAGGTGGGATTGGGCATGGTGAAATTGTGTTAGCTGATTCCATCGGACAGGGCGCATATACGATCCGCGCTTATACGAACTGGATGCGAAATTTTTCAGAGGATTATTTTTTTCAAAAAGACATTTATCTGTTCGATCCCGAGACCGTTTCGCAGCCTGCCGCGGCTGGCGGTTTGGACTTGAAATTTTTCCCGGAGGGTGGCCAGCTGGTGGCAGGAGTCAATACGCGGGTTGCTTTCAAAGCATTGGCTGGAAATGGTTTAGGTCAGGATGTAAATGGTTTTATTTTAAATAAAAGCAATGATACGGTCGCTTTCTATACAAGCAGTCATCTTGGAATGGGGCGTTTTGCATTTGAGCCGAAGTCGGGGGAAGTTTATAGTGCATTTGTAAAAGCGAAGGATGGCCAGGTTTCGCGTTTTGATTTTCCGAAAGTGATGGAAAGCGGTTACACAATGGTGGTCGACAATCTTTCCAGCCCTTTAAAAATGCGTGTAATTGTGTACGGTGTGTTGCCAGGGAAATCAGAATCCCTGATCCACATTGTAGGACACGCGCGCGGCATTGTTGCCTTTGTGGCCAAAGGAAAAGTTACATCCAAAGGCCTGATGTTGAACCTTCCTACAACGGGCCTACCGGATGGCATCACACATTTGACATTGTTTGATGAACAAAATAAGCCGGTAAGTGAAAGGCTTGTTTTCATTAATCACGACAGGAATCTGAAAGTCAGTATTTCGCCTGGCAAAACGGCCTATAAGCCTCGGGAAAAAGCGGAAATTGAGATTTCCGTGACAGATTCGGCTGGTAAGCCTGTTGAAACAAACCTTTCCGTGGCCGTTACTGATGCAGGACAGATTTTGCAACAGCCTTATGATGAAACCATTGCTTCTTATCTTCTGCTTTCGTCCGATCTGAAAGGTTTTATTGAACAACCGTCTTACTATTTTGATCCGAACAAAACGGAAAAAAAGATCCATATGGATATGCTGATGATGACGCAAGGTTGGAGCCGTTTTTTGTGGGAAGATGTTTTAACTGATTCGCTTGCTGCGCCGCAACGTTTTGTTGAACAAGGCATTACACTGGAAGGAGAAGTGAAGCGAAATAATAAAAAGCTGAGCGAAAAAGTAAAGTTGTCAATGTATCTCAGTAATGATAGCCTGAACACGTTCCTGACCGCCGAAACAGATCCAAACGGTCGCTTTGGGGTTTATAACCTCGTTTTTACAGATTCATTGAAAATCCGTTTGCAGGGAATGAACAAGAAAGGGAATGCCAGCCTCTCCTTTCGCCTCGACCCTTATGCTGCGCCTAAGGCAACATTAGTAAAAGCACCTTTTTATCCCGTTACCGTGGATGCAAAACAGCTTTTGGAATACCTGAAAAGGGCCGAGCAAGACCAGGAAATAGCCCGAAAAATCAGGGAAAGCCGGGAACGCTTATTGCAGGAAGTAACCATTAAGGGCAAAAAAGAAGTGCAGCGGGATTCCAGGAAAATTTACGGCTCCGCAGACGCTTCTATAAAAGTTACCAACCAAATGGCATCCGCAGGGCGAAGTATTCTGGACATTCTTGCGGGCCGCGTGGCTGGGGTTCAGGTGGTTGGCTCAGGGATAAATGCTTCGGTGTACATTAGGGGCAATCGTGGAGAGCCATTGTTTGTGTTGGACGGAATGCCGGTGGACAAGGATATGATATCGAGCCTGAACACATTCGACGTGGAATCGATCGACGTTTTAAAAGGACCCGGTGCCGCTATTTTCGGAAGCCGCGGTGGCAACGGGGTGATTTCAATTTTGACCAAAAGAGGTAACGAGAATTACGATTACTCACAGGACATTGTCCCCGGTGTGCTGGTTTCGAAGATAGCCGGTTTTAATGTTCCCAAAGAATTTTATGCCCCGAAATATGAGGTTAGCAAGCAGCAGTCAACAACGCCGGATTACCGCTCTACCCTATTCTGGGCTCCCATGTTGAGAACGAACAAGGACGGCAAAGTTAAATTTGAATATTTTAATACAGATGCGGTGACAAATATTGATATCCGTGCGGATGCACTAAGCTTGTCTGGCACGCCTGGATCGGGAAAAGCAACCTATGCGGTTGATTAGCAATGACTTTACATTCCCTGGAAAGTTTTCGAAACTTTTCAAGTCTGCTGATTTTCAGATAAGATTACCTTGTTTTGAACGTTACTAATCTTATTTGGGCTGTTGAGCCAACGAATCATACAGACAAAAATTGGTAACTTTGATTTTTACGTGTAAATGGCTTGTCACCTCTTCGGATCTGACTTTGTTTAGATAATAATATGAGGACTGCATATATAAAATGGACCCTGCTTATTTGCCTCATTGCGAGCGTCTTTGTCGCACCAGATGCGCAAGCGCAGCGGCGTGGTAAGGCACGTGAGAAAGAAGTCGAAAAACCCGAAGTAACGAGTGCCCGATTGGAGCAGGAATCGCTTGCTGCGGAAGGAATGAAGTTTATCATGAAGGATGAGCCGGATCGCGCACTTCCTATTTTTCAAAAACTCGTAGAAAGCAGTAAAAACGATCCCGCAAGTCATTATTTGCTGGCCACGGCGCTCGTAAAGCTGGAAAAGTTTGAAGATGCCATTGTTTCTGCTAAAAAAGCTTATGACCTCGATAAGGAGAATATTTACTATTCTCAGCAGCTTGCAGAGCTGTACGCAAAGCGCCGGAAATATTCGGAAGCTGCGGTGATTTACGAGAAATTACTGGAAAAGAGTCCCGGCAATGTGCAATATGGTGTAGAGCTTGCGGCGGTTTATGTATTTAATGATCAGTTCGATAAGGCGATTGAAACTTATAATGTGCTGGAAAAATCGCTGGGTGTGACCGAAGAGATTACGCACCAGAAAGAACAGCTTTATTTGAGACAGAATAATCTTGAAAAAGCGCTTGCAGAAGCCAAAAAACTAATAGCCGCCGAGCCGGGTGAAGTAAGTTATCTGGTGGAATTAGCTGAAATGTTGATCGCTAACGAGCGGATCGTGGAAGCGGTGGCTCCTCTTGAAGAAGCATTGAAAGTGAACCCGGATGAGGCGCAGGCGCATGTGCTGCTGGCAGACATCTACCGTAGGAATGGCGATGTTCAAAAGTGTAACGAAGAGTTAAAACTCGTTTTTGCAAACCCTAACCTTGACGCAGACCCCAAAATTCGCGTTCTGACAGGTTATTTGACCATGCTCAAAACCGATGCCGAAATTGTGGAAGCCATTTCACTTGCTAAACAGCTTTCTGAAACACACCCTAACGAATCCCGCACCAATGTAATCTATGCAGATCTGCTGATGCGCCAGAATAAAAAGGCGGAAGCACGTGATCTGTATGCCAAAGCTGCCCGAATCGACGGCTCCGTTTTTCAGGTTTGGGGCGCAGTTTTACAGCTGGATGGTGATCTGAATCAGGTTGATAGCATGCTGGTACATTCGGAAAAGGCTCTTGAACTTTTTCCAAACCAGGGGATCTTCTGGTATTCGAACGGCACTGCGCAATTGGCAAAGAAAAATTACAAAGAAGCGCTTTCTGCATTTGAAGAAAGCCTGAAACTGATCGGTGATAAGCCCGAAATGATCCCGGTTATCCATGCTCAGATGGGTGATGCTTACAATGGTTTGGGCGATCACGAGAAGTCGGATGCTGCTTATGAGCTTTCCTTAAAGGATAATCCGAACAATGATTACGTTTTAAATAATTACAGCTATTACTTGTCGCTGCGCGGTGAAAAGCTTGATCTGGCACTTAAAATGTCTGAAAAGCTGGTGCAGGAGCATAAGAATAATCCAACTTACCTGGACACGCATGCATGGGTGCTATATGTCCGTAAGGATTATAAAAAAGCGAAGGAGTTTCTGGAAAGAGCAATGGTAGATACAAGCGGCGTAAGTGGCACGATTGTTGAACATTATGGAGACGTACTTTTCAAACTCGGCGAACGCGACAATGCTGTTGCGCAATGGAAGAAAGCCAGAAGTATGGGAGAGACGACCGAACTTCTTGACAAAAAAATAGCAACAGGTGCATTACATGAGCAATAAAATTACGGTTTGGGCAGTGACAATCGGGATGATCTGTTTGTCGGCTTGCCACAAGCAGCGTCTCTCCAAAAACAATAAGCCTGCACCAAGCGATTCCCTGGTTATAGCGGCCCCAAACTTAGCAGATTCATTGGCAGCTGTGCCAGCAGCAGATTCTGCTTCTGCTAGCGAATCGGGATCGGTAAAGGTCAATTCCATTTCATTTGACTATCTGGTCGCCAAGTCAAAAGTAGATTTCAAAAGTAAATCATCTGATTTTAATAATACAAACATCAACATCCGGATGAAGAAAGACAGCATTATCTGGCTTTCCGTAACAGGTGTTGGGTTCGAAGTAGCCCGGGGACTTATAACCCGCGATTCTATCGTTTTTATGGATAAAATTCATAAGGATTACTTCGTCTTCAATTACGAGCAGCTTAGCAAGCAATATAATTTTGACCTCAATTTTGCGCTTTTGCAGTCTGTAATCATTGGTAACCTACCCTTTCCGCAGCAGCCGGATGCGCGTTTTGTGAAGGAAAATGAGTTTTATGTACTCAAACAAATTGTTGAGCGGCTGGAAGTTGATAATTACATTGGAGAAAACAATTTGAAACTCTCCCGATTGAAAGCAACCGAAGTGCCGACACAAAATACATTTACACTTGATTATTCAGATTTCAAAGAGGTAAAAAGCTTCCTTTTTCCTTTCACAAGCCACATTGACCTGAATGTGAAGTCGCAAAAAGACCAGCAAGTCCGGCAGACCACCATGCACATTAAGCATAGTAAGGTTGATCTGGTTACCGAAAATCCAGGATTTCCATTTAGCGTTCCGGCTTCTTATAAGCGAAAAAGGTAAAAATCAGCAGGTCATGCGGCGATCATAGGGTCAAAAACCCCAAGTCTGCTTAACTTTGCCTGCCTTTTCCAGGAGTTTTGGCCGCAAGAATTAACTGTATGCCCTTTCAAAGATTGTATTTTCGTCGTTTACTATTACTGCTAACGTTCATCTTTTGTGCGTCCCTGGGTGCTTACGCGCAGAAATCGCGTGAACAGCTCGAACGCGAGAAGAGCGAGAACCAGAGCAAGATCAGAGAAATCCAGGGCATCCTGCGCCAGACATCATCCCAAAAGAATGTCAATCTTGGTCAATTGAAAGCGCTTAATCAGCAAATTAATACATACAAAAAGCAAATAGACCTGTTGTCGGATGACTTGGACCTCTTAAATAAGGAATTGGGCGTCTTGGAGAGAAAGCGGCAGGCGCTGGACAGCAGTCTGGCTAAATTGAAGACCGAGTATGGTCACATGATCTACGAAGCTTCCAAACGAAATGTGTATTTTAATCAATTGGTTTTTCTGTTTTCTTCGGGCACTTTCAATCAGTTTGTGCTGCGCTACAAGTATTTGAAACAATATACGGAAGCGCGCCAGGGCCAGGTGAAGGAAATGGAGGTTTTGCAAGGTAAACTGATGGACGAACGCCGTCGCATTACAGCCAAGCAAAACCAGCAGAAAACGGTTTTGAATACACGGGTCACCGAGAATACCAAGCTTGAAGGACTGAAAACGAAGCAAAACGAAGTAATCCAGGAGCTTTCCCAGAAAGAAGTAGAGCTAAGAAAGCAAATCGCTGAAAATAAGCGTGCTACCGACCTTTTGGAGGCGAATATCCGCCGCATTGCAGAACGCGAGCGACGTGAGCGTATTGAGCGCGAGCGCCGGGAACGGGAAGAAAGAGAGGCGCGAAGAAAAGCAGAGCGCGAAAGATTAGCACGTGAAAATGCCGAAAGAGAGAAGAAAGGTGAAGCGGCTGTTGCGGCAAAGCCAGAGGAAGAAGAAGCTCCGATCAGTTCCGGCGGGATGAGCGAAGAGGAAACCACGCTGGCATCATCGTTCACCGCATCACAAAACAGGTTGCCCTGGCCCGTAAAAGGATTTGTATCCGGGCACTTTGGCCAGCGCCCACATGCTGTTTTGAAAGGTGTAATGGTTGATAACCTGGGTGTTGACATTCAGACAACCGCTGGCGAGCCGGTACGCTCGGTTTATGACGGTGTAGTGCTTGACGTTACAGAAATGCCTGGAATGGGCAATGTGGTGGCCATTCAACATGGTAACTACATGACCATCTATGCGAAAATGAACGGGGTTACGGTGCGGGCCGGACAAAAAGTAAAAGCCCGTGAAAACATCGGCAGGGTAGCCACCGACAGCGATGGCACATCCGAATTGCAATTCCAGATCTGGAAAAATACTTCGCGTCTCAATCCCGAAAGCTGGCTGATCCGCAGGTAGGCCAGGAATCCGGAATTTATTATTTACTCATTTTCATCCAAGATTATGTCTATCCATACTCCTGATATAAAGCGCGTTACCACCCACATCATTCAGGAAATGAAAACCCGTGGGGAGAAAATATCCTGTCTTACCGCTTACGACTTTTCCATGGCAGGCATTGTAGATGCGGCTGGCGTGGAGTTGATCCTGGTAGGGGATTCGGCTTCCAATGTCATGGCCGGCCATGAAACCACATTGCCGATTACGATTGATCAGATGATATACCACGCCACATCAGTGGTAAGGGCTGTGAAAAGAGCATTGGTTGTTGTGGATCTGCCTTTTGGATCTTATCAAGGAAATTCTCGGGAAGCATTGAATTCGGCGATCCGCATTATGAAAGAGTCGGGCGCACATGCGGTGAAGTTGGAAGGAGGATTGGAGATCAAAGATTCTATCACGCGCATATTGAGCGCGGGTGTGCCTGTTATGGGGCATTTGGGCCTTACACCGCAATCTATTTACAAGTTTGGCACTTACACTGTACGAGCCAAGCAGGAGGCGGAGGCGCAGAAGTTAATTGATGATGCGCGTATGCTGGAAGAAGTAGGTTGTTTTTCGGTTGTTTTGGAAAAAATCCCTTCTTCGTTAACGAAACAAGTTTCAGAAACCGTAACCATTCCAACGATCGGAATAGGAGCAGGGCCGCATGCAGATGGTCAGATCTTGGTTTTGCATGACCTTTTAGGCATTAATAAAGCCTTTAAACCCAGGTTTTTACGCCGCTATGCCGATCTCAATGGTGTGATGACGGATGCAATATCAAATTATATAAAAGATGTAAAAGGTAAGTCATTTCCTAATGAACAGGAATCTTATTAACCTTTTTAAAAGTAAAGAACTAATTATATGGCAAAACGACCATTTCAGATCATATACGAAGACAATCACCTCATTATCGTCAACAAAGAGCCAGGCATTTTGGTGCAAGGTGATGTGACGAGGGACAAATGTCTGCTCGATATGGTAAAAGAATATATCAAAGAAGAATATCAAAAACCAGGTGCGGTGTTCCTGGGCACGGTGCACAGGCTGGACAGACCGGTTAGCGGGCTTGTTGTGTTTGCTAAAACTTCAAAAGCGTTGGAGCGGATGAATGAGATTTTCCGCAAGCGTGATGTTCAGAAGACCTATTGGGCAGTGGTGAAAAACCGTCCGGCGGAGAAGAAAGGCAAACTAGTGCATTATCTTTCCAAAGATGAGTCCCGAAATGTGACGACGGCTTATGATTACGAAAAACCCGGAACGCAGCGTGCAGAGCTATCTTATCGCTGGTTGGGAGAGGTGAATAAGTTTCATTTGCTGGAAGTAACGCCGGTTACAGGCCGGCCGCACCAGATACGCGTACAGCTTGCATCCATGAACTGCCCGATACGGGGCGACGTGAAATACGGTTACCCGGTTGGTAACAAGGATAACAACATTAATCTGCATGCCCGAAGACTTTATTTCGAGCATCCTGTAAAAAAGGAGCCGATCATTTGCAAGGCTGGGGTCCCTAATGATCCGTTTTGGGAAGAATTCCTGACATTGGACGATGAGGAGATCAAGCCGGAGCATCTGGATTTTCTTTATGAATAAAATCAGCTGATGATCGAAAAACTGAAAGCGCGTTGGAATGTTAAAAACCGTTGGGATGTGATAGTCATTCTAATCGTTTTCGCATGTACGGGCTTTTCGGTTTTATATGTGAAGCGTGGGCTGTTTTATATAATTGGCGTCACGGAAGATTCGCCGGCCTGGCTTCGCTGGGGCATTAATATCATCATTATCTTACCGCTATACCAGGTAATTTTACTTGCCTGGGGCTGGATTTGGGGGAAGTTCAACTTCTTTTGGGAATTTGAAAAAAGAATGTTCAGCCGGATCGGAAGCATTTTCAAAAGAAAAAATACGCAGGAATAGTGACATCACCCATTATGTTACATCCCTGCCGGGATTAAATTAACCTAGGAAATCTCAATTGCTACCAATATTACGTCGTTCCGCGACTTTTTGCTTCAATGTTACTATTTACAGGAAGGGAATGCCGGAGGCATGTAATATTGGTAGAAACATCACCGATCATATTGCATCCCTGCCGGGATTAAATTAACCTAGGAAATCCCAATTGCTACCGATATTACGTCGCTCCGCGACTTTTCTTGCTTCAATGTTACTGTTTACAGGGAGGAAAGGCCGGGGCATGTAATATTGGTAGAAACATCACCCATTATGTTACATCCCTGCCGGGATTAAATTAACCTAGGAAATCCCAATTGCTACCGATATTACGTCGCTCCGCGACTTTTCTTGTTTCAATGTTACTATTTAAAGGGAGAGAATGCCGGAGGCATGTAATATTGGTAGAAACACATTCAAATGTAATGTGCAATGCCGGAGGCATGTAACAACATCCTGAACGATTTCCAGAACATCAAGGAGCCGCGATAATTGCTTGATATTTTTTCCTGGCTTCCTCATATGCGGCTTCGGCAGCCTTTTTTTCCTCTGCTCGAATGTTAGGTTCCTTCATTTTCCAGCATTGATTCAATGTTGCCAGGCACCATTCAGCGCTTTTTTTCTCAATAACCGGCTTGTTATTAACCTTTATAAAGATCGGATTGGAATGAGAGCTCGGGAAAACCCGCACAGCAGCCCAGCCTGATTTTGCTGGCTTATAAGAGAACTTAACATTATTTACCGCTCCATCCGCATTGATTTCTGTGGTGTCAACAGCTTCTCCGTTAACGACCAGCTCCACCCGGACTTTCCTGGATTTCTCGATCCTGGCGCGTTCAATATCCCAGTAAGGCATCAGAATAATGGACGTTTTCGCGATCGCTTCACCCGCTGCATCTTGTTTTTCAGGAAGATATGCAGCCACATTGGCTGTAATATTTATCGTTTCGTTGGTTTTGACAGCAACCTCACTATCACCAACACCTGACTCTTTTCCGTTAACCGAAAAGTCCATAATATGCGATTTTCCATCCGACACGTAACTTCTGCCGGATTTGATAGCGGCCACATAATTATCATAATTATAGGGACCAACAGGTTTAAAATAACTTCTTGCCTGACCAACCCGCGCGTCCGTAATGCATGGAAAATCGGTCTCGCCACTCAGCCTGGGCCTGAAACCGCAGTTTAATGTGTGGTAATACATGTTCAATTCCCATGGCGCAGGCGTGTCACCGGCGCTAAAAAAGTCAACCAGATCATTGGTAACCGTCACAATGTACTCGTTAGCACCGATGCCGTCCATTTTCGGCACAACATAGTTGGGCAGCTTATCCGTTGGCTCCAAAGGCTGCAAACCCCAACCGGAATGCGCATAACCCACCACGCCGCCCTGCGATTTGGCCCACGAAAGTACGGGAGCGGTCCAGCTTGGCCACTGCTCGATGAGCGTGGTGCCGGGATAATCATCTTCTTTGATGCGCAGCAGCACAATGTGCCCGGAATGCGACGACGGGAACCCTGAAACCTCCACATCATTGCGCATAATGTTCTTTTTGTCGGAAAGTGGATGATCTTTTCCGGTAAAGAATGTCTTCTGATGATACCAGCTCGGGCCCCAGGCCAGGTTGGCCGCCATATTCAGGTCCTCGCCTAATGCTTGCCGCCACATGTCTTTGGGATCTACACCCTCGGTAGGACTGTCGTAATGGCTGCAACCGGCTGCGTGAATGTGATGATCGGCGCTGTGCCAGCCGAGTTTTGTCATTTGTATCCAGCGTTTCAGCTGAAAAGAAACGGTTATGGAATCCTTGTTTTCAGGGACAATGATTTCTTTTGTTTGCTTAATGTACTCAGGTCCGCGCGTGTAACTCACCTGATATTTGCCGGCTGGCAACATCACATGCTCGCCGTCGGCGCGGTAAATCTGGGGCTGAAAGAAAAAATCAGGATAGGTGTCGTATGCGGCAACGCGCCGGGAGGGAAGCGGGTAAATGCCGGAAAATTTTCCCGAAGCGTGTGCCTGTCCGTCGGTGATAAGGAAAGATGCCATTACGGGTTTTCCGTCCACATCTCTCACATTGAGCTTCACTTTTACAGCAGGTTTAGCATTGAAAAGAATGTGCGTCGAATTACGGAAACCAAGATCCTGGGAACCCTGACCTACGTTATAAGCCACTTCAATATCGCGCTGGCCCGCGTCCTTTGAATAAATCTGCACGATGGCATATTCCAGCTTCAAACCGGTCAGATTTTCCTGCAACGGCGGTTTGGTATACATTTGAATGTCAGCAAACCGGTTGGCAACTTGTCCGGGCGTCAGTTCGTGCTCTTTCTTTACTTTTGGCTCGAAAGAAGGGGAATGATAGGGTTTTTGAGCGTTCGGGCTTTCGGCTTGCAACTTGGCAGTAATGCCGGCGTCATTTCTTATTTTAACCAAAAAACTCGTCCAGCCACCCTGAATCAATGTTGCCTTAGCAGCTCCCCGCAGCACTTTTACACGTCCTTCGGGGTTAATATCGACTACATTAAGGCAATAGGGGTCAAATATTTTCTGTATTTCTGCAACTGTTTCCTGGGTTAATGGCTTGTTGCCCAATGCGTTCAGCTTCTTGGCATCCTCCGCCGCTAATGCGTTTCCCGAAAATGTAAGCGCTTCCTGCAAGCGCATGGCCTGGGCCAGCAAAGGCTGCGGCTCCACACCTGGTGTCTGCGGTTGTGCTGTATGGTCGTGATGTTGTGCGACCAGCAAGAACGGGAGCAATAGTTGGATGAAGAAGAGCGCAGATGTTTTCATATTATATGAAAGATCATTCCGCGTCTTTTTTCCTGTTCAATTTCCAGGCAGTAAAACCTAAATAAACCATGCTGCCTCTGGCCCCGCCTTTTTTCAGTAACCCGTTAACATTACTGAACCCCAAGAAAACAGGCCCGAAATGCCCCACAGCGCCAATAGACGGCCTATTATTTCCCTTAATAAAGGAAATGGGGAAAGAAAAATCAGAATCTTCATCCTCGAATCTGGGTGTGATTGTAAATGATTCGAGCTGGTAAGTATCCAGATATTCGCCGCTTCTGCGCTTATATGGTTTTGTTTTGGATAAATTCAGGAAAAAACCTTTTACCAACTGAATATCTGCTTCTAAATGAAGCGCTTGCGGAAGCTGAATGTTTCGTTGGAATGTCGTGTCACGGTCGGATGGGAAAAGCGTCATGAAACCCTCCGGACCTTCGTCGCTTACATTCTCTAATTCTTTTTGGCCTACAACAGCCTCAGTTTCACGTCCCGAACTCACTTTGCTGCGGTTAGTTTTATAACGGATGGAGCCCACATCCGTCAATGATCCCGAAAGTCTTACCAGATATTCCGGGCTTTCGTCAAACACTTCTTTTGATTTATTCCAATACGCCCCAAGCTCATAAGAAAAGCCCAGATCATAACCCCATCCAGAGCCATATTGGTCCGAATTGAAAAGATTTGAAATGCGCATTTTCTTGTTAGGATTGCTGTAACCGCTTTCATAGGCGAAATTTTGGACAACCAGCTCGCTCGTCTCATCTGCGCCGGCCAGCGGGCGAATGCTGTAACGATCGGCCGAGCCATTCAAATAGCCGATCCTGGCTCCAAAAACACGTTTTCCGGTTACGCCAATACGCAGCTTGTGCGCGTCAAGATCCAGTAATTGCACGCCATAGGAAACACTTACATCCGAAAAGCTTTGCTGAACCAGATTAAAATCACCCCACGGCTGGTCGGTTGGCGGTGTGCTGCCCGTGTCTAGCCGATGAAAATATAACGTCTGGATCGGGTCGGGCAGGTTTTTGCCTTGTACAAATCCTCTCGTCCTGAATTGTAATGCGAGCCCCTGATATTTGCCAATGGCGATCATTGCGGAAGGCCAGCGGATTTCACTGAATGTATAAATCGGGTCATCGTTGAGCAGGGAACCGGTTGTCCGGGAGCGGCCGTATAATTCTTTCGTCGAATGTGGAATCAGCAACGGATATAACAGGGAATTTTCACCAACAAAATTGAAATACCGGTAATTGATGCTTCCTCCTAATGTTCCAATGTTGATCTGCCATTTGTGTTTGGGCCCGCCCAGGACTGCGGGATTGCGCGTAGCCCTGTACAAGCCTCCGTAATTGCTTAGTTCAAGACCTGGAATTTGCTGAGCGTGAACCGCTTGTGATAAAATGCAAAGGAATAGTGCGAAAGTAAGGACTGTTTTTTTCAATGTTGAGTTTTGTTAGTCAGGGATAGCTTCCCGGCATCATCATACCGGATCGTTTCCTCTTTGATCAATTGTTGTAATGTCTGTAAAAAATCCTTTTCAGGAATGTCTTCAAATGCTATGCCTAGCTCATTGGGTGTTACCGGGCCATTTTGTGCCAAAAAATTGGTTAACGTAGTTTCCAGTCCGGGGTTTTGAGCCAGTTCGTTTTTCTTGTTTTGAATGCAAATGTCACAAACTCCACATGCTTCCGCATCAAATTCATTGAAATATTCTAATAAAAGCAAAGTCCGGCAAATGCGCGTGTGGGATGCATAATGTGCCACAGCGCGCGCTTTTTTAATGTCCCGCTCTTTTTTCTTATTTATTTCAAAAACGTTAAGCGGTAATAATGTTGCATCATACCGGGGCGTGAGGAAAGTGAGTTGCGGTTTGCTTTTCCGCGGTTCATAGTCGATAATTTCGCGTTCGTGCATGAATTTCAATTTCTTCACAACCTCATTTTCCGGCGCAAAATAAACCTGGCCCAGCTCGTTTTCAGAGATCCGCACATATTCCGTAAACAGTTCCCCGCCATACATCCTCAGAATTACCTTGATAAACGAATCCATTTCCTGGTAACGTATCTGAAAATCGTATAATTGGCGATTATCAACGAGAAAATGAATTTTTGACGCGTCATTAAAACTTTCGCTCAGTTGCAGGAAACCTTCTTCTTCGAGCAGTTTTAAAGCATAATGCGTTTCATTTACGGCAAGGCCAAAAACTCCGGTAAACTCCTGTATATCAAAATCAAAACTGGCAAATTCACCTCCACCAACTGCAAGTTTGTAATAATTGGCAAGTGCCTGGTAAACCCTTTTCAGGACTTCTATCGGCGGGTATTTCCTTTCTACACTTTCAGAAAGCTCTTCCAGGTCGATCTTCGTAAACAATGCAACAGCGTAAGCTTTTTGTTCGTCGCGGCCAGCACGCCCAGCTTCCTGATAATAGGCTTCGAGGTTATCCGGCAGATCAAAATGAACCACTGCGCGCACATCCGGCTTGTCAATGCCCATCCCGAATGCATTGGTAGCAACCACAACCCTTACCTGGTTTTTGATCCAAGCCGTCTGACGGTCGCTTCGCTCGCGGAAGGGCAGTCCTGCGTGGTAATTCTGTGCGCTGATGCCTTGTCTGTTAAGCCAATCGGCCAGTTCCTTCGTGCGCTTTCGTGTCCGCACGTATACGATGGCTGTTCCGGCTACGTTTTTCAGGATTTGCAGCAGCTTGCGCTCTTTATTTTCCTCGGAAAATGCTGAGTAAGAGAGGTTTGCCCGGGCGAAAGATTGTTTGAAAACCCGCGCATTGCGCATTTCAAGTTTTTCAAGAATGTCGGCCCTTACTTCTTCGGTCGCAGTTGCAGTAAGCGCCATTAGAGGAACATCCTGACGTTTTCCAGCGGGCGATGGAACTCCGGCGATTATTTTCCGGAAATCTGAAATTAAAAGGTAGGCCGGCCGGAAGTCATAGCCCCAGGCAGAAATGCAATGCGCCTCATCAATGGCAAGCAGGCAAACATTCATTTGTTTCACCCGGGCAACCATAATGTCGGTCCGTAACCTTTCGGGAGAGACGTATAAAAATTTTGTATTACCGTGTATGCAATTGTCGAGCGTTATATCGATCTCATTCTTGCTCATGCCGGAATGTATTGCAGCCGCAAAAATGGACCGGCGTTTCAACTGCTCCACCTGATCTTTCATCAATGCGATCAGCGGCGTAACCACAATGCAAACGCCTTCCATTGCAAGCACGGGCACCTGAAAACACACAGACTTGCCGCCGCCTGTCGGGAGCAGAACCAGCGTATCGATGCCATTAAGAACTGTTTTGATCGCATCCTCCTGAAAAGGGCGGAAGGTGTCGTAACCCCAGTATTGCTTCAGGATAGCGTGAAGATCGGTCATCAGGGGTCTTGTCCTAGTGCGTAATGAATAAAATACAAAGTAAGGTCATAATGTTCGTTTTAGTAAAGAATTGCGCAATTGCATACGATAAAATTGTAAATTCCATTCAAATTCGCACATCATCCATAATTCCAGGTAACATTTCCATGCGCACGCTTATCTTCTTTGTTAGTGTTTTAATGCTTTCAGGTTGCTCGGTATCTCATTATTTAAAACGGGAATTAAAAAATTCCCCGGTCCTCGGTCAACAGCATACGGGCGTCTCAATCCAAAAGCTCGGAGAGAAAAAAGAACTCGCGGCTTACCAGAGCAACAAATATTACAATCCCGCATCCAACACCAAATTATTCAGCTACTATGCGGGCTTGTGTGCCCTTGGCGATTCGATTCCAGGCCTGGAATATCTGGAATGGGGCGAGTTACTCCTTATCCGCGGCACAGGCGATCCCTCACTTTTACATCCGGATTTACCAAAGAGCAAGGTTTTTGAATTTTTAAAAAACCGAAAAGAAGCGATCTTTTTCACGCCGTATAATTTTGAAAACAAGCGCTACGGCTCGGGCTGGGCGTGGAGCGATTATAATGATTACTATCAGCCGGAAATTTCGCCTTTGCCGGTTTATGGAAACATTGCGCGCTTTTCTGCGAATATGGCAGCCAGCAATGCTGCCAAGGAAGACGAATCGGACGATGCGGTTCCCGGCGCTCCGGAAAAGGCTTCCAGGAGCTTTCGGGTTTCTCCCGCATTCTGGGATAAAGCAATGGTTCTGGATACAGCGGCTTCCGGCATTGAGCGCGACGAAATGCAGAATTTGTTCCGTCATTCCAAACTGGGTGTGCCGCAGGGCCTTATCCAGGATGTTCCGGTGCGGATGACCGACGCGATCACGGTCCAGTTGCTGAGCGATACATTGAAAAAGGAGATCAAACTGATCAACATTCCACTGGAAATCGAGCTGCAAAAGGTGAACAGCATTCCTTCCGATTCACTTTATAAAAGAATGATGCAGGTGAGCGATAACATGCTGGCAGAGCAACTGATGCTCCTTTACGCATCAGCAAACCGCCTTCCGCTCAATACAGAAAAGGCCATAGCACACGCCATTGAGCACCATATGAGTGATTTACCGGATAAGTTGGTCTGGAAGGATGGCTCAGGATTAAGCCGTTATAACCTTTTTACACCGAGAACAATTTCTGCCTTGCTTCAAAAAATCCATCAGAAAGTGCCGCAGGAAAAGCTGTTTCAGATCCTGCCGTCCGGTGGCAGATCGGGAACATTGAGCAACCAGTTCAAAGGGGAGAAACCATTTGTTTTTGCCAAAACCGGAAGTTTTAGTAACAATTACAACATTAGCGGTTATCTGATCACCAAGAAGGGCAAAACACTGGTTTTCAGCTTCATGAATAACAATTTCACACGCTCCGGCAGCGAAGTCAGGAAGGAAGTAGAGCGCATACTGACTGGCTTATATGAGAAATTTTAAGGGCTAATCAACCTCATTCCAGGTCCTACCAGTGCAGTATATCTTATTTTGTCCGTTTTTCCGGATCATTAAAAAGATCGAATAATTTCCTGGTTCAATGGTTGCCCTGTGAAAATTGGCGAAAGCACCTTTATTAAAATACATTCCCCGGCGGATGGTCGTTCTCAAAGGCACCGCGGATTGATTGGGCGGCGTAGTATAAACGTGGTCTTTTGATTTCAAAATCACATAAGCGCCATCTGTATAATCTTTCACCGGTTTGAAAAAATCCTGTTCAAAATTAATTGCCAGATAATCACCGGATTGGGTGATCAAATCGGGCGTATATATGCTGTCGCAAGCCATTCCGGCGAGATCTGACTTTGGATTCCAGCCTTCTGCGAGCGGGTCCGTGGAATTGTAGTATGCTCTGATTTTCTCAAAATGCTTTTGATCCATTGAAAACATGCGGATACCCAGCCAATCGGCATTATAACGTGCATTGAATTCCTGGGTGACGGCCGAACGGCGGTAATTAACAGCTTCTGCAAAGTTGCCGTGGAGTATCACCATGTTTAACACAATGGCCGATATCAGGAAAACAGGCGATAAGCGCAGCCTCGTATGATGGCTTTTCAAGCTCAGAAAGGCAAAGTACAACGCAATGCAGCACATGGTGGAATACATCCGGTAACGACCTTTGAACATGCCCGCAAACGTATCCGTAGGAATGCGTTTATAGGTTAACGCAAGTGTGGTAATGCCGATGAATATAAGGATAGCGAGCGCAAATATGGCTGTGCGGTTGGTATATTTTGATTTCAGCCAGGCAGCATGCCAAAGGGGTAGAATTTGTTTTTGATATAAAAAAATAAATGCGATCACCAGCAACATTCCGAATGCGGAGGCGATATACATGGCTGATAACGGAATGCTGTAAGCGCTTACAGTTGCAATGGAACCAATAAAGCCGAACAATCCGAAAAAGCCTTCTTTGACTTGTTGCGGATCGGAAAAGCTAAGGTTTTGGGTAATGGGTGTAAAGTCGAGGAAGTAAATGAGCGCTACAAACGCGGTAAAAAGCACGGTTGTGAAAAACTGGTTCCGGCGCCCTGTAATCAGGAACATGAGCGCGATAACAGGAAAAACCATCAAGCCATTACCATAGGTAAAAGTGGCAGCGACGGCGAAAATTAAGCTGACAAAAACCCTTTTGGGATGATAGGCAGCAAAATAAAGTGCTGACAGCACAAATAGGATCACCCCGAAGTTGCACAGCGAGCTGACTCCCCAGAAAATGTTTTCGTAGGATTGAATGTTAAACCAAAGCCACATGACCGGCACAAAATACCAGATCGACAGGTGCAGCTTTTGAAATGCCTTATAAAAAATAAATGCGCACAATCCCCAGCAAATGTTGGCCACGATCATCAGCCAGACGAGGTTAACGTGGCCAAAAATGTCATAAAAAAGGAGAATAACCGACCGGGAAAAAACGAGGCGGTGCTCAGGAAATAATGTGGTCAGCAACTGCCAGCGCTCAGGCCATGTCGCTTTTTCGAACTCAGGAATAATGCCGAAAACAAGGATATCGTCAAAGGCTACGTAATTGACATTCAGTGCAATAGATTGGAAAACCCAGATATAAATGATAATGGGAGCAATACAGAGCAAAAATGCCAGCCAGATCTTATTCCGGACAAAGCCTAGGAGAGTCAAAAACATATTTCAATTCATTCATGCCGCAAAATCCGGCATGCTAATTAAGCAGGTGATTGAGGATTTTCAACCATTCGGGGCTTTAATTTTCCGTTTCCTCTTCTGTTGAGGCACGCGGATCCTTGGTATAATCGTAAAGAAGTTTGCCCTTTTCATCCCATTCCCGCAGCACAAATGGCTCAAATTCTTCATCCCAGCCCGACTTTGGATATTGAATTTCCTTCTTGCGCTGGCGTTTGAACTGATAGTATTCTACCCAGCGGCCAATTTTCGCGCCGCCATCGTATTTGCCGCTCACTGCCAGCTGACCTTCCTTGTAAAATTGTAAATACTCGCCCTCAACCTGTCCGAACATGACCGGCAACACTTCTTTAATCTGGCTGTGGGCCGAGTCATAGTAAGTGATCTGCGATTCGGCAGGGAAGCCGCGCTCCCAGACAGACTTGTCGATCAGATTAAACTTTGTATCGTACTTCACCCATCGGCCATCTTTCACACCCATGTAGTAAAAACCTTCCTCGATCAGGTTTTCGCCGCTGTATTTCTTGTAAGAGCCGTGAAGTGGCAATGCTTGTTCCTTATCCTTAATGAGCGCAGAGCTTAATTTCTTGCCTTTCTTGTCATACCAGCGCGTGTTGGCGCCCATGACATACTGGTTCAGGGGTTTGTATTCCTTCAAAACATGAAAATACTCAACCGTTGCGCGGTCGCCACTTCCGTATTTGACAGACATGCTTTGCATAGGAATGCCTTCATACTGCACCTTGGCAAGTTTTGCTTTTTCCTTTTTGCTTTTGCGGTCTTTTTTCTGGCTTTTGTATTCTTTAACCTTCAACCCGAGATCCGGAATCGTCTCGCCAAACAATGTAGACAGACTTGTAGGTTTTCCATTAGCACCCCGCGTGGATGCGCCTGGCACAGACGTGCCCATTACAGGATCCAGGCCGGAAACAAAGGATTTAAGTCCTTTGGAGCGGTTAACCGTATCTTTCTTGACCGTTTCTTTTGGAAGCCAGGCGGGCGTTTCTGTCTGCTGCTCCGATTGCCCCGATGCCGTTTCTGCTATTATAAGAGCGAAAAAGCACCATAAAAGAATGATTCTTTGCATGTGTATTGAATTTTTCTTCAGAGCAAGATTGTTACTTTTGTAACGAATTGATTATTTCTATATTGATTATCAACGCACAAATTTAAAAAAAACGCAGTGGAAAAAAGCGCTAAAATTTATATCGCCGGACATCGTGGAATGGTTGGCTCTGCCATTCATCGGAAATTAGTGAAAGAAGGGTTTGATAATTTCCTGCTTAAGACCTCTTCTGAGCTGGATCTGCGTGATCAAAGTGCAGTCAGAAACTTTTTTGAGACCGAGCGGCCGGAGTATATTTTTTTAGCAGCAGCGAAAGTAGGCGGGATTATGGCCAATAACATTTACAGGGCCGAATTCTTGCACGATAATTTATTGATACAGAACAATGTCATCGACAGCGCTTATCGTACAGATGCCAAAAAGCTGATGTTCCTAGGTTCCAGCTGCATTTATCCGAAACTGGCTCCGCAACCGCTTCATGAAGACTCGTTGCTGACAGGACTTTTGGAGCCGACCAATGAGCCTTATGCAATTGCGAAGATTGCCGGAATAAAAATGTGTGAAGCATACCGCGCACAGTACGGCTGCAATTTCATCTCCGTCATGCCGACAAACCTTTACGGCCCCAACGATAACTACGATCTGAACAATTCGCACGTGCTTCCAGCCATGATCCGCAAATTCCATGAGGCGAAGGAAGAAAATAAGCCATTTGTTGAGCTATGGGGCACAGGATCTCCGTTAAGGGAGTTTTTGCACGCTGATGACCTTGCAGATGCGTGTTATTTCCTGATGCAAAACTACGATGAGCCCGGTTTCCTGAATGTTGGAGTGGGTGCAGATGTGTCCATCAAAACGCTTGCCGAAATGATCCAGCGTGTAACTGGTTATACCGGAGAAATTCACTGGAACACCGACAAACCAGACGGAACGCCGCGTAAACTAATGGATGTGAGCAAGCTGCACGCGCTTGGCTGGAAACACCGCGTGGAATTGGAGGATGGAATAGCGGTTACTTATCAGGATTTTCTGCAAAAGATCGAAACTTACGCAGTGTAAACCAATTGCATACGAAAAGTTACAATTGGTAAAAGCCTAATATTTCAAAACTAAATTCTGTTTTTGCCTACGATAATTCTATTTTTTGACAAATTTTCAGTATATAATTGTAAGATTCTTCGGGAAACTAATTAGTTTTGCAGCGTCCTAAAAAAGGGGCAATATAAAACCTTAGTCATAGAGAAATGTCGGCCATTATTAAGTTAGACCAGATAGACCGTAAAGTACTGGAGATCTTACAAACGAACGCAAAAATAACTAACGCACAACTGTCCAAAGAAATAGGCTTGTCGCCTGCACCGACTTTGGAGCGTGTCAAAAAATTAGAGCAATCAGGAATTATCAAAAGCTATCATGCGCAACTGGAGCCGGAAAAAGTAGGCTTGGGCGTTAGCACATTTGTACAAATTTCCCTGGTTGGACACAGGAAGGCGGTAACAGAGTCTTTTGTCGAGAAGATACATGCAATTCCAGAAGTTATTGAATGTCACCATATTACCGGAACAGGAGATTTTCTTCTTCGTGTGATTTCAAAAGATATCAGCACATATCAGAAGTTGATGCTTGAAAAAATAAATGAGATTGAAGAAGTTGCCAGCACACAAACGATGGTTATTCTTTCGACATTTAAAGAAAGCAAAGTATTGCCGATCCCTTGATGGGTTCTATAAAGTCACCAAATAAAAAACGCCAGATTTTAAAGTCTGGCGTTTTTTATTTGGTATATAAATGAGTTCTACTGGTGTTGCTCACGCAGCAGATCATTCACCGTTTTTACCGGATTAAATGTAATTAAGGGCACTTCCACGAACAATGTGTTCCAATCTGCCATGGCGCCGTTCCATAATCCTGGCAATTCCTGCGCTTTCAGCTCCTTACCATCTTTCGATTTTCCGGTAATAAAGCCCGTTAAGGGATCACGGAATTTTTTCAGATCATACAATTCACCTTTGCTATTCTTCACCGCGCATACCAGATCCACTGGATTAAAGTGCGTTGAGTTCTTGAAAATGCTATTCTGCGATTCATCATCCACATCCACCTGCGCTGATTCTACAATCTGCAAAGACGATGAACCATCTGCATTCTCAGCCCAAAACGGACCGCCGCCCGGTTCTCCCTGATTTTTCACCATTCCGCAAGCGCGCAAAGGCCTATCCAATTTTTTCTGAAAATAGATGGCTTTCTGATCATCCGACCATGAATCGAAGTCAGCAGGAGGCACAACGCAAAGTTCTGTCTTAAAAAAAGCGTCCAATTCGCTTAGTAATGCTGGGTTAGCCTGGTCTTTCAGTTTTCCCAGATAAGAGAAAATCCTTTTTTGGTAGCTTAATACAATGCCGGCCAGCGCTTTCTTATAAGTAATGGTGTCCTGCTTAATTCTGTCAGGAACCACATTATCAATGTTTTTGATAAAAATAATATCCGCATCCAGCTGTCCGAGATTATCCAGCAACGCGCCGTGACCCGCCGGTCTGAACAACAGGCTTTCGTCTTTTTCGCGGAAAGGGGTGTTATCGAGGTTAACCGCAATGGTGTCGGTTGAGCTTTTCTGTTCGGAGAACGAAACAATGTAACGCACGCCAAACTCACTCTGGTAACTTGGCAGCACTTCTACCACCAGTTTTTCAAATTTGTCACGGTGCTCAGGCGACACAGTAAAATGGATCTGGACATTGCTGCCGGCATTGGCATATTTCGCGCCTTCTACCAAATGTTCCTCTAATGGCGTTCTGGAACGTTCTGCATAATTATGGAATTTCAGCAAACCTTTTGGCAGCTCACCATAACCTAATCCCTTGTTAGTCAGGAAGTAAGATGCAATGGTTTTTTCATCCGCCGTCTCAATGTCGTTTCCGTCGGCAGCCAGGGAGGTTTTCAGATCCTCATAGAATGCAAAGTCTTTTAGTTTGCCAAAAAACTCTTCAACAGATTTGTCTTTTTTATCATCCTGCAAAAACCCGAAAAGGGATTTGAACATTCTCGTAGCAGCACCGGAGGCCGGAACAAACTTCAAGAGTGCAATTTCGCCCTCAGAAGCACTTTTATCAAATTCACTGATTACGGTTGCAATTTGGTCGTCGGTGAGGCGAATGATGCCATCGCCGACGGTGGCAGCTTTTGAAAGTTGGAGGAAGGGGAATCCGTTTACAAAATAATTGACTTGTTCTTCTACTGTGGCAATATCGCTTCCGCGTTCTTGTATTTGTATAATGTCTTTTTCAATAAACATATTCATGTTGTTTAATGGTGAAGTTTTAGGGTGTTTAAGTTTAAAGAAGTGTAGCAGGGACCGTTAAAACATTAAAGCTGCCGACAAACGTACTATAATCATGCTAAGCGAATTATTTCAGAATACGGAGCTTGGCGAAGCTCAGCAGCAAAGTTTTCTCTCCGACAAGTTTAAAATTAACGGTTGCCTTGCGGTCGGTGCCATTCACGTCCATCCTCGTTACTTCTCCGAAACCAAACTTCAAATGTTCCACTTTGTCTCCTTCTTTGAGATCAAATGTGTCGGTGGGCACGAAATCTTCGGACGGCGTATGTGAAACTGTCGTACTGGATGGAGTCGGAGCAGACTTCCTTTGGGTTAAATTCCTTGCAAATGACGTTACAGGACTCACGCTATCCCGCGTAGGCGCTCCGTGAAGCATGTTGGAAACATTCAGGAAATGCGGATCGACTTCCAGTAAGAAACGGCTTGGTTCGCACATTTTCAATCTTCCCCATTGGTAACGACTTTCGGCGTAAGAGAAGGAAAGCTTTTTTTCGGCGCGGGTGATGGCCACATAAAACAACCTTCGTTCTTCTTCCAGGTCCTGACGGCTTTCCAGCATCATCTGGCTTGGGAAAAGGTCTTCTTCCAAGCCCACAATAAATACATTCCGGAATTCCAGGCCTTTCGCAGAGTGAATGGTCATCATCGTAACCCGGTCGTTATCATTATTATCATCCGGTTCGTCGGCATTCGTCAATAAGGAAACGGATTGAAGGAATGCACTTAATGTTTTGTCTTCTGTTTCTTCATTATCTACAAATTCCTTGATCCCGTTCAACAACTCCTGAACGTTTTCATAGCGCGAAAGCCCTTCTACCGTTTTGTCTTCATATAATTCCCGCAAGATCCCCGAAACCTTGGCAATGTGCGCCGACACCTCGTAAGCATCTTTGCCTTCTTCGACCATAATTTTAAAGCTTTTGATCAAAGTCGCAAACTGCTCGATCGGGGTAATGGTCCTTCCACTGGCATATTTGCCGATGTTAGCAACTACTTCCCAGATCGGAATACCGTTTTCGGAGGCTGCAACCGCGATTTTTGCCACTGTGCCATCGCCTATGCCTCTTTTAGGAAGGTTAATGATGCGTTTAAATGCTTCTTCATCGCGCTGGTTCACAGTGAAACGCAGGTAAGCAAGCAAGTCCTTGATCTCTTTTCTTTGATAAAAAGATTGTCCGCCAATAATCCGGTATTTAATTCCAAGCTTACGGAGCGCTTCTTCAAAGGACCTGGACTGCGCATTGGTTCTATATAGGATAGCAAAATTCTCATTTCGCAGCGCTTTCGACATTTTCTCTTCAAAGATCGCCGTAGCCACCAGGCGTCCTTCCTCATTGTCAGATCCAGCTTTGATGACATCTATTAATGAACCTTCCTCATTATCCGTAAATGTCCTTTTTTCCAGCTGCGCCTTGTTGCGGGCAATAACAGAGTTGGCAGCATTCACGATCGTGCTCGTTGAGCGGTAATTCTGTTCCAGCTTGATGACCCTTACATCCGGGAAGTCCTTTTCAAAGTTGAGGATGTTCTCAATGTTTGCGCCACGGAACGCGTAAATGCTTTGCGCATCGTCACCTACCACCACGATGTTCCTGTGAACAGCCGAAAGTTTCCGGGTGATCAGATACTGCGAAACGTTCGTATCCTGAAACTCATCCACCATCACGTGCTGGAATTTGTGCTGATACTTATATAGTACATCCGGAAAATCGCGAAAAAGAACATTGGTATTAAAAAGCAGATCATCAAAGTCCATCGCATTCGCCTGAAAACAGCGCATGACATATGTTTTATACAACCTGCCGATCTCCTTCATCTTCGCAGCGTCATCGTCCGCCTGAATAGCCGGATTGGCCAGATAGTCATCCGCAGAAACCAGTCTGTTTTTAGCTCCGGAAATCCGGTTAAAGACAACATTGGCCTTATACACTTTATCGTCGAGGTTGTATTCCTTTATAATGCTCCGCAAAAGCGACTTGGAATCATCTGTGTCGTAGATCGAAAAGTCGCTTGTATAACCCAGGTAACGCGCCTCTATCCGGAGTATTTTTGCAAAAACAGAGTGAAATGTGCCCATCCAGATGTTTCTCGCCTCTGTTCCTACTGCACCTTCGATCCGGTGACGCATTTCTCCCGAAGCCTTATTGGTAAAGGTCAGGGAAAGAATACGGAATGGATCAACGCCGTTTTCGATCAGATGCGCAATACGATAAGTAAGGACCCTCGTTTTCC